>NZ_CP068985.1:7455000-7740000 GCF_019397265.1 Nonomuraea coxensis DSM 45129 | reverse complement strand
TAACTTCGGGAGAAGGGGGACCTCTGCTGGTGATGGGCTTTGCGCCTGGAGCTGGTGGGGGTCGCAGTGGCCAGGGGGAAGCGACTGTTTACTAAAAACACAGGTCCGTGCGAAGTCGTAAGACGATGTATACGGACTGACGCCTGCCCGGTGCCGGAACGTTAAGGGGACCGCTTAGTCAGCGCAAGCTGGCGAAGGTGAGAACTTAAGCGCCGGTAAACGGCGGTGGTAACTATAACCATCCTAAGGTAGCGAAATTCCTTGTCGGGTAAGTTCCGACCTGCACGAATGGCGTAACGACTTCCCCGCTGTCTCAACCACAGACCCGGCGAAATTGCACTACGAGTAAAGATGCTCGTTTCGCGCAGCAGGACGGAAAGACCCCGGGACCTTCACTACAGCTTGACATTGGCGTTTGGAGCGTCTTGTGTAGGATAGGTGGGAGACTGGGAAGCTCGGACGCTAGTTCGGGTGGAGTCATTGGTGAAATACCACTCTGGTCGTTTTGAACGTCTAACTCTGGTCCGTGATCCGGATCGGGGACAGTGTCTGGTGGGTAGTTTAACTGGGGCGGTTGCCTCCTAAAGGGTAACGGAGGCGCCCAAAGGTTCCCTCAGCCTGGTTGGCAATCAGGTGTTGAGTGTAAGTGCACAAGGGAGCTTGACTGTGAGACTGACGGGTCGAGCAGGAGCGAAAGCTGGGACTAGTGATCCGGCATCGGCGTGTGGAAGCGGTGTCGCTCAACGGCTAAAAGGTACCCCGGGGATAACAGGCTGATCTTCCCCAAGAGTCCATATCGACGGGATGGTTTGGCACCTCGATGTCGGCTCGTCGCATCCTGGGGCTGGAGTAGGTCCCAAGGGTTGGGCTGTTCGCCCATTAAAGCGGTACGCGAGCTGGGTTTAGAACGTCGCGAGACAGTTCGGTCCCTATCCGCTGCGCGCGCAGGAGACTTGAAAGGGGCTGTCCCTAGTACGAGAGGACCGGGACGGACGAACCTCTGGTGTGCCAGTTGTATCGCCAGGTGCACGGCTGGTTGGCTACGTTCGGAAGGGATAACCGCTGAAAGCATCTAAGCGGGAAGCTCGCCTTGAGATGAGGTCTCCCACCACGAGAGTGGGTAAGGCTCCCGGTAGACGACCGGGTTGATAGGCCGGAGGTGGAAGCGCGGTAACGTGTGGAGCTGACCGGTACTAATAGGCCGAGGACTTGACCACAAAGCATACTTTCTTGAAGTTTTTGCTCGCGTCCACTAGGCAATTCTGAGGCAGCAGGCACGTTTGTGTTTGTGTGTTTCGGAGGGTTACGGCGGTTATGGCGGGAAGGAAACACCCGGTTACATTCCGAACCCGGAAGTTAAGCTTCTCTGCGCCGATGGTACTGCACTCGGGAGGGTGTGGGAGAGTAGGTCACCGCCGGACAATCTTTATGGAGGGCCCCGACTGGTTCAGTCGGGGCCCTTCTGCATTTCCGGGGGCGGGCGCTTCAGGAGGACTGCAGGAGCGGTTCGATGCGGAACGGGATCTGGGTGCTCAGGGCGATCGTGGTGTCCGTGCGTTGCACGGCGGGTGAGGCCAGGACGCGGGCGATGATCTCCTGCAGGTGATCGGTGCTTCTGGCCACCACGCGGCAGAGCAGGTCGTGCTGGCCGCTGGTGCCGTGCACCTCCAGGATCTGCGGCACGGCCGCCAGGGCGGCCACCGCCTCCTCCAGCCGGCCCTGGGCGATCTGCAGCCAGACGAAGGCCAGGATGGGGTGGCCGGCGGCGGCCGGTGAGACCGTGGGGCCGAAGTCCTGGATGACGCCCCGGACGGTCAGCTTCTCGACGCGGGCCTGAACGGTGCCGCGTGCCACGCCCAGCAGCCGGGCGAGCTCGGTGAGACCGACGCGCGGGTGGGCGCGCATGGTCACGAGCAGACGGGCGTCGAGGTCGTCCATGAGGGGCCTCCGGAGGGAATGTGCGATTCGACCAGGAAATGGCGCTTCGGGCGGGCGGAATTGAGCGTATCGCGCAGCAGGAGTGAGCGCTCTTGCCAGGAAAAGCGAGACTTGCTGTTATCTGGACATGTTTGAGGAAGCACAGTACTTCGCGCCGGTCGCCGCCCAGGAGGACGGGTCGGTGGTGGTGGAGCTGGCCGCGTCGCATCCGGGGTTCGCGGACCCGGTGTACCGGGCGCGGCGCAACGCGATCGCGGCTCTGGCACTCGGTTACCGGCCGGGGACTCCCATCCCGGCGGCCGAGTACACCGAGCAGGAGCACGAGGTGTGGGCGATGGTGAGCAGGGAGCTGGCGATCAAGCACGCCAAGTACGCCACCGCCGAGTACCTGGACGGGGTGGCCAGGCTGGGCCTGCCCGCCGATCGCATCCCGCAGCTGGAGAAGGTGTCGGAGCTGCTGGAGCCGCTGACCGGGTTCCGGTATCTGCCGGCGGCCGGGCTGGTGCCGCTGCGCGACTTCTACGGGGTGCTCGCCGACGGGTTCTTCCACTCCACGCAGTACATCCGGCACCATTCCGTGCCGTTCTACACGCCGGAGCCGGACGTCGTGCACGAGGTCATCGGGCATGCCAACGCGCTGGCCGCCGACCGGTACGCGGCCCTCTACCGGCTGGCCGGGCAGGCGGCGCGGCGGGTCGAGGGCGAGGAGGCGCTGGAGTTCGTCTCGAAGGTGTTCTGGTTCACGCTGGAGTTCGGGGTGATGCGGGAGCAGGGCGAGCTGCGGGCGTACGGGGCGGGGATCCTGTCGTCGTACGGGGAGATCGAGGAGTTCCGCGGGATGGACATCCGGCCGCTGGACTTGGCGGCCATGGGCACCACGCACTACGACATCACGAAATATCAGGATGTGTTGTTCGCGGCGGAGTCCTTGGAGCACCTGGAGGACGTCGTGGGCGGTTTCTGGGCCACCTGCGACGACGACTCGATCGCCCGGCTCATGGCCTCAGCCGTCTAGCACATTCATCCGAGTTCTCGCCATAATGCCCGGGTGATCACAGGCCGGGGCCAGGTGACAGTACGTGTGCTGCTCGCTCTCGCCCTGCTCCTGTCCCTGATCACCGTGCCGGCGGACCGGGCCGCCCCGGCCGCCATGGCGACCCCGGTGGCAAGGACGACGGGCGGCGTGACGCTGCGGCGGATCGAGCGCATCGCGGCCGTCGAGCCACTGCGGACCATCTCCCCGAAACGGATCGGCAGGCGGCTCGACCGCTACCTGGCGGGCCGCCGCTCCGGGCCGGTCACGGCCATGGTGAAGGACCTGACGAGCGGGCGGCTCTACCGCTATCACCCCGGCGAGCGGCTGATCACCGCGAGCAGCTCCAAGGTGCTCATCCTCATGGCCCTGCTGCTGAAGACGCCGTGGAAGAAGCTGCCGGGAGGCGTCCGGCGCGACGCCGAGCAGATGATCCGCGCCAGCGACAACCACGCCGCGGACCGGCTCTGGCTGCGGATCGGCGGCGCGAGCGGGCTCACGAAGGCGGCGCGGCGGTTCGGGCTGAAGCACACCACGGGCGTTCCCGGCTCCTGCGTGGACCTGTATTGCTGGGGAATCACCCGTACGTCGGTGGATGACCAGATCCGTCTCATGAGTGCTCTGGTGTCCCCCAGGAGCCCGCTGAAGGCCGGGGAGCGCTCACGGGTGCTCGACCTCATGGGCGCGGTCGTGGACGGCCAGGACTGGGGCCTGAGCGCCGCGGCCTGCCGGGGCGAGCGGGTCGCGCTGAAGAACGGCTGGCTCAAGCGGGTCTCGACCGGGCGCTGGGCCGTCGTCACCGTCGGCCTGATCAGCGGCGATGGCCACGACTACGCCGTGGCCGTGCTCAGCGAGGGCAGCCCGGACGTCGGCCACGGCATCGCGACCGTCGAGGGCGTGGCCCGGCAGATCATGAGGGAGTTCCGGAGATGCTCGGCGTGACCAGCCGGTAGCCGACGCCGCGTACGGTCTGGATGAGCTGGTCGTCCTCGTCGCCGAGGCGTGCCCGCAGCCGCTTGACGTGCACCGCGATGGTGTTCGTCGAAGTCGTGGCGGCGGTGTGCCAGACGTGCCGCATGATCTGCTCGCGGGTGACCGTGCGGTCGGCGTTGCGCATCAGGTACCGCAGCAGCTCGAACTCGCGCAGCGGCAGGTGGACGGTGCGCCCGCCGACGCGTACCTGGTAGGCCTGGGCGTCGAGCTCCACGCCGCCGACGTGGAGCACGTCACGCGACTCCGGGGAGGCCGCGTGGATGAACGGCAGCAGCTCCGGCACCCGGTACGGCCTCGCCACACAGGCGGCGGCGCCCGCGGCGAGCGCGCGGACGGCCTGCTCGGCGTGCCCCTCGCCGACGCCGAGCAGCACCGGCACGGCCCTGGCGAGCCGTACCGCGCGGACGAACTCGACCGCGTCGATGACCGGGATCGTGGCCGAGACGAGCACCACGTCCGGCCGCAGGGCGCCCGCCTGCAGCAGACCCTGGGCGCCGTCGGGGGCGCCGGTGACCGCGACGCCCTCGCGTTCGAGGGCGAGCGCGACCTCGTCGACCACGGTCCGGTCCGGATCGGCGATGAGCAGCACGGGCCTGGTCCTCACGTCCCCGTTCACCGTGACGGGCGCCTGCTGTCGGGTCATCAGCCGAAGCGCCCCGTGATGTAGTCCTCGGTGGCCTTCTGGCTCGGGTTGGTGAACATGCGCGAGGTCTCGTCCATCTCGACGACCTTGCCGGGTTGGCCCTGGCCCGCCAGGTTGAAGAAGGCGGTGCGGTCGCTGACGCGGGCGGCCTGCTGCATGTTGTGGGTGACGATGACGATCGTGAACTCGTCCTTGAGCTTGGCCATGAGGTCCTCGATGGCCAGTGTGGAGATCGGGTCCAGCGCCGAGCACGGTTCGTCCATGAGCAGCACCTGCGGCTTGACCGCGATCGCGCGGGCAATGCAGAGCCGCTGCTGCTGGCCGCCGGACAGGCCCGCGCCGGGCTTGCCGAGGCGGTCCTTGACCTCGTTCCAGAGGTTGGCGCCCTTCAGCGACTCCTCGACGATGCCGTCGAGCTGCGACTTCGGCAGGCGGCCGTTGAGGCGGAGGCCGGCGGCGACGTTCTCGTAGATCGACATCGTGGGGAACGGGTTGGGGCGCTGGAAGACCATGCCGATCATCCGGCGTACCGAGACGGGCTCGACGGAGGCGCCGTAGAGGTCGTCGCCGTCGAGCAGCACCTTGCCCTCGACGCGGGCGCCGGGGATCACCTCGTGCATCCGGTTGAGCGTGCGCAGGAACGTCGACTTGCCGCACCCCGAAGGGCCGATGAACGCGGTGATGGAGCGCGGTTCGATGGTCATCGACACGTCCTCGATGGCCTTGTGCGCGCCGTAGTACGCGTCCAGACCCGAAACCTGGATCTGCTTGGACATGAGTGGCGGTACCCCCTATCGGCCCTTGGCGGGCGCACGCCACCAGGCGATCAGGCGCGCCACCAGGTTGAGCAGCATGACGATCAGGATGAGCGTGAGGGCCCCGGTCCACGCCCGGTCGATGGCGGTGTCGTTGGGACGCGCCGCCTGGTCGAAGACGTAGAGGGGAAGGCCCATCTGCGGCCCGCTGAACGGGTCGTTGTTGATCGAGTCGGTGAAGAACACCGTGAGCAGGATCGGCGCGGTCTCGCCGGCGACGCGGGCCACGGCCAGCATGACGCCGGTGACGATGCCGGTGAACGCGGTCGGCAGCACGATCTTCATGATCGTGCGCCACTTGGGGACGCCCAGCGCGTACGACGCCTCGCGCAGGTCGGCGGGAACCAGCCGGAGCATCTCCTCGGTGGACCTGACCACGGTCGGCATCATGAGGATGGACAGGGCCATGGCGCCCGCCCACCCGCTGTACGGCATGCCGAGGAACAGGATCCAGAACGCGAGGATGAACAGGCCCGCGACCACCGAGGGGACGCCGGTCATGACGTCCACGAAGAAGCTGATGGCGCGGCTCAGCCGGCCGCCGTTGCCGTACTCGACCAGGTAGATGGCGGTGAGCAGGCCGATCGGGACCGAGATGGCCGAGGCGAGCAGCACCTGTTCGAGCGTGCCGATGATGGCGTGGTAGGCGCCGCCGCCCGCGTCCCGCGCGCCGATGCCCCGCATGGAGTGGGTCAGGAACTCCAGGTCGAAGCGGGCCATGCCGTTGGAGATCACCAGCCACAGCACGGACACCAGCGGTACCACGGCCAGCGCGAACGCCAGATAGACCAGCCCCTGGACGAAGCGGTCCTTCACCCGGCGGCCGGTCGAGATGTGCTGGACCCCGCGCGGGGCCTCCTGTTGCAGGGTCATGCGCCGGCCCTCGCGTACTCCTTGCGGCGGTTGATGATCATGCGGGCCGCCATGTTGACCAGCAGGGTGATGACGAACAGCACCAGTCCGGAGGCGATGAGCGCGCCGCGCCCGACGGGCGTGGCCTCGCCGAAGCCGTTGGCGATGTTGGCGGCGATGCTGTTGCCGTGCGGGGTGAGGATCTGGACGCTGATGTCGAAGGTGGCGGGGAAGATGAGCGCGACCGCGATGGTCTCGCCCATGGCGCGGCCGAGGCCCAGCATCGCGGCGCTGATGACGCCGGGCCGGCCGAACGGCAGCACCGCCATCCTGATCATCTCCCAGCGGGTGGCGCCGAGCGCGAGCGCCGCCTCCTCGTTCATGCGCGGCACCTGCAGGAAGACCTCGCGGGAGATGGCCGCGATGATCGGCAGGATCATGATCGCCAGGACGATGCCGCCGGCCAGCATGGTCTTGCCGCCGATCGCGCCCTCGCCGGCGAACAGCGGGAACCAGCCGAGGTGCTCGTTGAGCCACCGCGAGGGCTCCCGCAGCAGCGGCACGAGGAAGGCCAGACCCCACAGGCCGTAGATGACGCTGGGGACCGCGGCGAGCAGGTCGATGAGGTAGCCGAGCGGCCCGGCGAGGCGGCGCGGCGCGTAGTGGGAGATGAACAGCGCCACGCCGACCGCGATCGGGGTCGCGATGACCAGCGCGATGCCCGAGCTGAGCACCGTGCCGAACGCCAGCGCGCCGATGCCGAACACCTGGCTGCTGTTGGGCTCCCAGACGAGGTCCGTGAAGAAGCCGCCCTTGTTCGCCCGCAGCGCGGGGACCGCCTCGGCGATGAGGAACACGGCGATGGCCGCCATGATCGCCAGCAGGACGACCCCGGCCGCGGTGGCCAGGAACTTGAAGGCCCCTTCACCGGAGGTGCGCCGCGAGGCGGACCGGCGCGTGGCCGGCCCGCCGTCGCGGATCTTCGTGTCGGTCGCCATCGGCCGCTAGGAGATGGCCTCGATGGCGGTGCGGACCTTGGTGAGCAGGCCGCCGGCGAGCGGGGCGTAGCCCAGGTCCTTGAGCGCCGCCTGGCCCTCGTCGCTGGCGGTGTAGGTGAGGAACTCCTTGACCAGCTTGGCCTCCTCGGCGGGCAGGCCCTTCTCACAGGTGATCTCGTACGTCACCAGGACGATCGGGTAGGCGCCCGCGGTCTTGGTGCCGTAGTCGATCGAGAGCTTGAGGTCGTTGCCGGTGCCCTTGATCTCGGCGGTCTCGACCGTCTTGGCGGCGCTTTCCGGGGTCAGCTCGACGAACTCGCCGGAGCCGTTGGCCACCTTGGCCTTCTGGAGCTGGGAGTTGTCGGCGTACGACATCTCGACGTAGCTGATGGCGCCCTCGGTGTCCTTGACCGAGGAGGCGATGCCGTCGGAGCCCTTGGCGCCCTGGCCCTTGGCCTCGGCGGGCCAGGCCTTGGCCGGGTCGTACGGCCACTCGGCCGTGGCCTTGAGGAACTTGGTGAAGTTGTCGCTGGTGCCCGACTCGTCCGAGCGGTGGAACGCCTGGATCGGGGTGGAGGGCAGCTTGGCGTCGGGGTTCTCGGCCTTGATCGCCGGGTCGTCCCACTTGGTGATCTGGCTGTTGAAGATCCCGCCGATGGTCTTGGGGGAGAGCTGCAGACCGTCCACGCCCGGCAGGTTGTAGACCACGGCGACGGGGCCGGTCACCATCGGGAGGTTGATGGCCTTGCCGGTCTTGCAGCGGGCGTCGGCCTGGGCCGGCTCACCCTTCTCGTCGTTCAGGGCGGAGTCGGAGCCGGCGAAGGAGACCGTCCCCTGGATGAAGGCCTGCACACCCGCGCCCGAGCCGCTGGGCTGGTAGTTGATGCTCACGCCCGAGTTGGTGGCCTGGAAGTTCTTCTTCCACTCGTCAATCGCGTTGGCCTGGGCGGAGGAGCCCGCGGCGTTGATGGTGCCGCTCAGGGCGTTGTCGTTGCCCGCGGCGGGGGCGCTGGCGGCGGTGGTGCCAGCGTTGCCCGCCGAGGCGTTGTTGTCTGTGCCGCACGCAGCGAGCGAGAGCGCACCGACGACGGCGACGGCGGCGAGCCGGCCTGCATACTTCACGGTGGGGTTCCTTTTCACTTGGTCCTCAGTCGCCGTTGAAGCTACGCAGCGAAAGTGACTCGGATCCCTAGCAAGGGTGAACGTACGGTGAACGCCCCCGGTCACCCTCATGATGGGTGTTATGACGTATCGCGTATGCGTGGTTTGCATGGGGAACATCTGCCGGTCGCCCATGGCGGAGATCGTGCTGCGGCGGGTCCTGGAGGAGCGCGGGCTGGGCAAGCGCGTCGTGGTCGAGAGCGCGGGGACGGGCGGCTGGCACGTGGGCGAGCCCATGGACGAGCGGGCTCTCGGCATCCTGGCCGAGCGCGGCTACGACGGGGCCGCGCACCGCGCCCGGCAGTTCACCGCCGACTGGTTCGACCGCTACGACCTGGTGCTGGCCATGGACCGGGACAACCTGGCCAATCTGCGGCGGCTCGCGCCCGCCGGGGTGGAGGTGCGGCTGTTCCGCTCGTTCGATCCGGCGGCGCCGGCGGGGGCCGAGGTGCCCGATCCGTACTACGGGGGGCCCGAGGGGTTCGAGGAGGTGCTCTCGCTGGTCGAGGCGGCCGCCGAGGGCGTGGCCAAGCACGTCGCCGATGAGATCGGTTAGGGAGCTCGGCACGTCCCACGGCTGGCGGCTGCGGCAGGGCGTGCTGGACGACGGGCGGCCGGTGTTCGTCAAGAGCGGGCCCGCCGGCGTGGTGGCGGAGGTGTTCGCCGCGGAGGCGGCGGGGCTGCGCTGGCTGGGCGAGGTCGTCGCGGTGCCCGAGGTGATCGAGGTGGAGCCGGACCGGCTGGTGCTGTCCTGGGTGGAGGAGGAGCCGCCGGGGCCGGCGGCGGCCGAGCGGTTCGGGCGGGAGCTGGCCCGGATGCACCGGGCGGGCGCGGAGGCGTTCGGCGCGCCGTGGCCCGGGTTCATCGCCGAGCTGCCGATGGACAACCGGCCGTGCGGCTCGTGGCCGGAGTTCTACGCCGAGCGGCGGGTCCTGCCGTTCCTGCGTCAGGCGCGGCTGCCGGCGGCCGACGTGGCCGAGGTCGAGCGGGCCGTGGCGCGTTTCGCCGAGGTGGCCGGTCCTGACGGGCCGCCGTCCCGGATCCACGGGGACCTGTGGAGCGGGAACGTGCTGTGGTCGGGCGGTTCGGCGGTGCTGGTCGATCCGGCCGCCCACGGCGGGCACCGGGAGACCGACCTCGGCATGCTGGCGCTGTTCGGGCTGCCTCACCTGGACCGGGTGCTCGGGGCGTACCGGGAGGAGTGGCCGCTCGCGGACGGGTGGCGCGAGCGGGTGCCGCTGCACCAGCTCCATCCGCTGCTGGTGCACGTCGTGCTGTACGGCGGGTCCTACCGGGCGAGCCTGATGGCGGCGGTGCGGCGGGTGCTGGAGCTGTGAGCGCGTCCGGTCAGCGGACGCGGGTGCCGTTGAGTCGGGCGATGACCTCGTCGTGCAGGAGGCCGTTGCTGCAGACCAGGCTGCCGCCCTCCAGGCCGCGTACGCCCGTGGTGTCGGTCCAGACGCCGCCGGCCTCCTCGACGATGACCGTGAGCGCGGCCATGTCCCAGGCCGACAGCTCGGGCTCGGCGGAGAAGTCGACCGAGCCCTCGGCGACCATCATGTGCGACCAGAAGTCGCCGTAGGCGCGGGTGCGCCAGCAGGCGCGGCTGAGGTCGAGGAAGGTGTCGAGCCTGCCGGTCTGCTCCCAGCCGCCGAAGCTGGAGTAGGAGAAGGAGGCGTCCTCCAGGCGGGAGACCGAGGAGACGCGCATCCGGGACGCCTTGGCCAGGCTCTTGCCGGTCCACGCGCCGCCGTCGGTGGCCGCCCACCAGCGCCGGCCGAGCGCGGGGGCCGAGACCAGGCCGACGACGACGCGGCCGTACTCCATGAGGGCGATCAGCGTCGCCCACACGGGCACGCCGCGCACGTAGTTCTTGGTGCCGTCGATGGGGTCGATGATCCAGGATCTCGCGCCCCTGCCGGTGGTGCCGAACTCCTCGCCCACGACCGCGTCGCGGGGCCGTGCCCGGCGCAGCGTGCCGCGGATCGTCTCTTCGACGGCGCGGTCGGCGTCGCTGACCGGGGTGAGGTCGGGCTTGGTGTCGACCTTGAGGTCGACGGCCTTGAACCGGCGCATGGTGAGGTCGTCGGCGGCGTCCGCCATGACGTGCGCGAGGCGCAGATCATCGTTGTAACCCTGCACGGTCGCCCACGCTACCGTGCCGGGCGGACGGAACATCAGTCGCAGACGTCCCTTTTCTGGTAACCGCCCCTTCAGTTACTCACCGGTAGCATGCCGATATGTCGTTAGATGTTGGTGCGTTGCTGCTGGAGACCGTCCCCTTCGCCCGGACTGTGGGGATCGTGTTCGACGAGGTGGGCGACGGGCGGGCGGTCTGCCGCCTGCCCGATCGCGAGGACGTGCGCAACCACGTGGCGGGGCCGCACGCCGGAGCGCTGTTCACGCTGGCCGAGACCGCCTCGGGAGCGGCCATGCTCTCGCTGCTGGGGGACGAGCTCGGCCGGGCCGTGCCGCTCACCACCGGCGCCAGGGTCGAGTACCGCAAGTTCGCCAAGGGCGAGGTGCGCGCCGAGGCCCGGCTCCTGGCAGAAAGGAAGGCGGTGGCCGCCGAGCTGGACGCGGGCGGGCGGCCGGAGTTCGAGGTGGCGGTGGAGCTGACGGACGGCGACGGCGTCGTCGTCTCCACGGTCGCCATCACCTGGACCCTGCGGCCCCACCGGCGCTGAGCGTCACGTGGCGCGTTCGGCGGCGTCGTCGAGCGCGCCCTCGCGGCTGGACAGCAGGCGGCGCAGCGACTCCAGGCGGGCGGGATCGGCGTTGCCCGCGGCGGCCCAGGCGTCGAGCGCGCAGCCGTCGGCCAGGTGCGTGCAGCCCTTGGGGCAGTCGACCGTGCCCTCCACGAGGTCGGGGAAGGCGGCCAGCACCGTCTCCACCGACACGTGGGCCAGGCCGAAGCTGCGCACCCCCGGCGTGTCGATGATCCAGCCACCCTCCGGCAGCTCAAGGGCCACCGCCGAGGTGGAGGTGTGCCGGCCCCGGCCGGTGACCGCGTTGACCTGGGAGACGGCCCGGTTGGCGTCGGGGACCAGGACGTTGACCAGGGTGGACTTGCCGACCCCGGAATGGCCGACCAGGACGCTGATCCGGCCGGCCAGGTGCTCGCGCAGCTCGTCGAGCGAGCCGCCCTTGTGGACGACCACGTGCGAGACGCCCAGCGGCTCGTAGAGGGCCACGAGGCCGTCGGGCGGCGCGAGGTCGGACTTGGTGAGACAGAGCAGGGTGTCGATCTCGGCGTCGAACGCCGCCACCAGGATGCGGTCGATCATCCGCGGCCTGGGCGGCGGGTCGGCGAGCGCGGTGACGATCACGAGCTGGTCGGCGTTGGCCACGATCGGGCGCTCGATGCCGTCGGTGTCCTCGGTGTCGTCGGCAGAACGGCGGAGCATCGAGGTGCGCGGCTCCACGCGCACCACCCGGGCCAGGGTGTCGGGGCGGCCCGACACGTCGCCCACCAGCGCCACCCGGTCACCGACCACGATGCCCTTGCGGCCCAGCTCGCGGGCCTTCATGGCGACCACGAGCCGGCGTTGCTGCTGCTTGCGCCGCTGCGCCGAGCCCCTGGCGCGGTCGGGCTCGACGAGGACGGTGTAGCGGCCCCGGTCGACGGCGACCACGAAGCCCTCGACGGCGTCCTCGTGGGCAGGGCGGATGCGGGTGCGCGGCCGCGACCCCTTGCCCGGCCTCACCCGTACGTCGTCCTCGTCGTATTCCCGCTTTCTCAGCGGTCCGCTCCCATGCGTGCGTGTTCCTTCCTTCGGCTCGTCCGGCAGGTGCCCGGAGCGCCGGTCGCGAAACCAGCCTGTCCGGTCACCGGGACTCCAGCATCGCCGTCCACATGGCGGCGAACTCCGGCAGGGTCTTGGCGGTCGTCGCGATGTTCTCCACCTCGACGCCGGGCACGCGCAGGCCGATCACCGCGCCGGCCGTGGCCATGCGGTGGTCGTCGTAGCTGTGGAAGACGCCGCCGCGCAGCGGGCGCGGGCGGATGACCAGGCCGTCGCCGGTCTCCTCGGCGTCGCCGCCGAGGCGGTTGATCTCGGTGGCCAGCGCGGCCAGCCGGTCGGTCTCGTGGCCGCGCAGGTGGGCCACGCCGCGGATGCGGGTGGGCGTCGTGGCCAGCGCGGCCAGGGCGGCGATCGTGGGCGTGAGCTCGCCCACCTCGCGCAGGTCGGCGTCGATGCCGGTGATCTCGCCGGTGCCGGTGACCGTCAGGTCGGCGGCGCCGGCGTGCTCGTCGCGGGCGACGGTGGCGCCCATGGACGTGAGCAGGCCGCGCAGCGCGTCGCCCGGCTGGGTGGTGACGCGCGGCCAGGCGGGGATGGTGACGGCGCCGCCGGTGACGAGCGCGGCGGCGAGGAACGGCGCCGCGTTGGACAGGTCGGGCTCCACCGTGACGTCGCGCGCCGCGATCGGCCCCGGCTCGACCCGCCACACGTCGGGCTCGCTGTCGTCGACGGCGACCTCGGCCGCCCTCAGCATCTGCACGGTCATCTGGATGTGGGGCTGGGAGGGCACCGGCGGGCCGGCGTGCCGGATCGTGACGCCCTTGGGGAACCGCGCGGCCGACAGCATCAGCCCCGACACGAACTGCGAGGAGCCCGAGGCGTCGAGCGTGACCTCGCCGCCGGTGAGCGGCCCGGTGACGGTGAACGGCAGCGCGTCGTTGTCGATCCGCGCGCCGAGCGCCCGCAGGGCGTCGAGGATGGGGCCCATCGGGCGTTTGCGGGCGTGCGGGTCGCCGTCGAAGGAGACCGGCCCGTCGGCCAGCGCGGCGATCGGCGGCACGAACCTCATGACCGTGCCCGCGAGGCCGGCGTCGACGGCCGCGCCGCCGCGGACGGGGCCGGGCGTGACGTGCCAGTCGACGCTCGCCGGGGTCTCGGCGGACGGCTCGAGCCGGGCGCCGAGCGCGCGCAGCGCGGCGACCATGAGGTCGGCGTCGCGGCTGCGCAGGGCCCTGCGGACCACGCCGGGACCGTCGGCGAGGGCGGCCAGGACGAGCGCGCGGTTGGTCACCGACTTGCTGCCGGGCAGCGGCACGGTGGCGCTGACGGGCGTGGCGGCGGTGGGCGCGGGCCAGTGCGGAACGGACATGGTGAAAGCCTATCCGGGCGCGGCGGGCGGGGGTGCCCACCTGCGGACGACGGGGAACACGCGGCGGGAAGGCGTAGGTGTCGGTGTCACGTGGCAGGGTGGGGTCATGTGCGGTAGATACGCCTCGGCGCGCAAGAAGCACGAGATCCTGGAGGAGTTCCAGGTCGAGCTGGACGGTGAGCCGGACAAGGAGCTCGGCGCCGACTACAACGTCGCGCCCACCAAGAACGTCTACGCGATCATGGACCGCGTGCCCGCCGAGGGCGACCGCGCGGTGCGGCAGCTCAGGGTCGTCAAGTGGGGCCTCGTGCCGGCCTGGGCGAAGGACCCGTCGATCGGCTCGCGCATGATCAACGCCAGGATCGAGACGGTGGCGGAGAAGCCGTCCTACCGCCGGGCGTTCGCCAAGCGCAGGTGCCTGCTGCCCGCCGACGGCTACTTCGAATGGATGCCGGTCGAGGGCGAGAAGCGCAAGAAACAGCCGTACTACATTCATCCCGCCGACGGCGGGATGCTCGCCATGGCCGGCCTGTACGAGTTCTGGAAGGACCCCTCGCGCGACGACGACGATCCGCAGAAATGGCTCGTCACCTGCACCGTGATCACCACGGACGCCGAGGACCAGCTGGGCCGCATCCACGACAGGATGCCCATGATGATCGAGCGGGAGCGCTGGGCCGAATGGCTCGACCCCAAGCTCACCGACCCCGCCGAGGCCACCCGGCTGCTGGTGCCCGCCGAGCAGGGGCGGCTCACCGCGTACGCGGTCTCGACGGAGGTCAACAACGTGCGAAACAATGGGCCCGACCTCATCAAACCTCTCCCTGAACAAGAGGAGACGCCCCTTTTCTGAAGGTGTAGGAAGCACAGTAAGTGGGCATTCGGTGAGAAAAGCGGGTGCATTCGTTTACTCGAGGTCACCGCCACACATGCCCCTTTTGATGGCACCGGGCGGGACATCCGGGGAGTTCCTGTCGCGGGCTGCTTCCTTTTACCCGGAGGTGCGGATTCGTGGACGTCACGACCGCTCGTGAGCGGCTGGAAGACATGCTGGCCGAACTGGACCGCTCGATCGCCGTCCTGCAGGGAGACCCGGTCGCCGTGCGCGAGCGCCACGCGGCCGACGCCGGCTCCGACCTGACCGACGCCGACCGCGCCCGCGCCATGCTGACCGTGGCCGCGACGCAGCGCGACGCGGTCGTGGCGGCGCTCAAGCGCCTGGAGGAAGGCGTGTACGGCCGCTGCGTCGACTGCGCCAGGCCGGTCCCGGAAGGCCGGCTGGAGGCGCGGCCCGAGGCCGCCAGGTGCGTCCAGTGCCAGGGGAAGCGGGAGCGGCGGCGCTGATCCGGCGCCGGCCTCACGGGAGCGCCGCCGGCCACGAAGAACGGCGGTCACCCTCCCGGGGGCGTCAGCCCTTCTTCCGCGCGCTGGCCACGAGGTGGATGCCGACGGTGTCGTCGTCGTCCGGGTGGGCCTCCAGCTCCGTGCGCACCAGCCAGGTCAGGGAGCGCGCGTCGGAGCCGAGCACGTGGTCCACCGTCGACGGCGACAGCACCGTGCGCGGCCGCATCCACTCCACCTCCAGGCCGGCGCCGACCAGCAGCTCGCGCAGCTGCCCGCTGCTGAAGCAGCGCGTGATGCTGCCGTCGGGCCAGGGCACGAGCATGACCTCGCCGGTCTGCCGCAGGTGCTGCCACTGCTCCTGCTCGGCGAGGATGGCCATGCCGAGGACCAGCGAGTCGACGCACACCAGCGCGCGCCCGCCGGGCCGCAGCACGCGGGCGACGTCGCTCATGGCCGACTCCGCCATGAGCTCGATCGACATCACGCGCTCCTCGGCGAGCACCGCGTCCACGCTCCCGTCGGGAAGGAACGCCAGATCGTCGGCGCGTATGTGACGGACCCGGTCGGCGTCCCGCAACCGGGACTGCGTGTCCACGCTGCGGCGGAAGTCCAGCAGCTCGATCACCTTGTGCCCGGCCCTCGCCGCCTGCCCGGACCAGCGCCCCCGGCCGCCGGACAGGTCGAGGATCACGGAGGGGTCGGCGGGAAGCCAGCGGTTGAGTTGTTCGGCGGCGACGGCGCGGTAGAACGTCCAGTACGGCCCGAGCGTCCCTGAGCCGTTGAGTTCCTCGGCCGGAATGGGCAGCACACGCGACTCCTGGGTGACGGGAAAAGGGCTACCAGCCGGTACGTATGACGTTCCCCGCACCGGGTCCTTCGTACCTTCTATCTTGCGGGAACAGACGAGGGCGCGGGGATGTTGCGACGAGCATGCTCACATTGGCAGCGCCCCTCCCCGATGCCGGGCCGGAGGTGGCCCAGCGGGTATCCTTCCCCGAGTACGGTGACCCGCAGCAGCCGGCCACCGGTGATCTTAGGGGGGTGGGTCCGGTGCCCGCGACAGGCGCGGAGACGCTGGAGCAGCGGAGCGAGCGATTCGAACGCGACGTCATGCCGTATCTCGAACAGCTCTACAGCGCCGCGCTCCGGATGACCCGAAATCCCGCGGACGCGGAAGACCTCCTGCAGGAGACCTTCGCCAAGGCGTTCGCGTCGTTCCATCAGTTCCAGCAGGGCACCAACCTCAAGGCGTGGCTCTACCGGATCCTCACGAACACCTTCATCAACAGCTACCGCAAGAAGCAGCGTGAGCCCAAGCAGTCCGGCACCGAGGAGATCGAGGACTGGCAGCTCGCGCGGGCGGAGTCCCACACCTCGAGCGGCCTGAAGTCGGCCGAGGTCGAGGCGCTGGAGCACCTGCCCGACGGCGACATCAAGCAGGCCCTCGCGGCGTTGCCCGAGGAGTTCAGGATCGCGGTCTACCTGGCCGACGTCGAAGGCTTCCCCTACAAGGAGATCGCCGACATCATGGGCACTCCCATAGGCACCGTGATGTCGAGGCTGCACAGGGGACGCAGGCAGCTGCGGGGCCTCCTTGAGGACTACGCCCGTGAGCGCGGCCTGGTCCCGGCGGAGGAAACGAAATGAGCTGTGGCAACCCGCACGACACCGACTGTCGCGAGGTGCTCGACAAGGTCTACGCCTATCTCGACGGCGAGCTGACCGAGCACGACGTCGTCGAGATCCGCGTGCACCTCGACGAGTGCAGCCCGTGCCTGAAGGAATACGACCTCGACAAGGTGGTCAAGGCGCTTGTCGCCAAGCACTGCGGCTGCGACCCCGTCCCCGCCGACCTCCGTTCGAAAGTGCTCGACCGCATCGCGCAGGTGAGGGCCGAGCTCGCCGACTAGGATGCTCCCCATGCGCGTGTTGGTCACCGGGGGTGCCGGGTTCATCGGATCGAACCTCGTCGATCGGCTGCTTGCCGACGGTCACGAGGTCCACGTCGTGGACGACCTGTCCTCCGGCAGCAGGGACAACCTGAGCGGGGCGGCCGCGAGCGAGCGGTTCCGGCTGCACGTGCTCGACGTGCGCGAGCCGGCCCTGGTGGGCCTGGCCGCCGAGGTGCAGCCGGAGGTCATCTGCCACCTGGCCGCGCAGATCAGCGTGCGCAGGAGCGTCGCCGACCCGGTGCACGACGCCTCCGTCAACGTCGAGGGCACCGCCCGCGTCCTGGAGGCGGCGCACGAGGGCCGCGCCCGCAAGGTGGTGTTCGCCTCGTCCGTGGCGGTCTACGGGCGGCCGGCCACCATCCCGGTGCCCGGTGACGCGCCGACCGATCCGCGCTCGCCGTACGCGGCCTCCAAGCTGAGCGGCGAGATCTATCTCGCCGCCTTCCGCGCCCTGCACGGCATCGAGTACACCACGCTGGTGCTCTCCAACGTCTACGGCCCCCGCCAGTCGCCCGAGGGCGAGGCCGGCGTCGTGTCGATCTTCACCGACGCCCTGCTCAACGGCACGCCCACGGTCGTCTTCGGCGACGGCACGCAGACCCGTGACTACGTCTACGTCGAGGACGTCGTGGACGGCTTCGCCCGCGCCTGCGGCCCGCGCGGCGACGGCCACAGGTTCAACCTCGGCACCGGCATCCAGACGACCGACCGCCGGCTGCACGCGCTGATCGCCGACGCCGCCGGCGCGCCCGACAAGCCGGGTTTCGCCCCGGCGCGGCTCGGCGACCTGCCCGCCATGGCCGTGGACCCGGTGCCCGCCCACGTCGGGCTCGGCTGGGAGCCCCGTACCGACCTCGCGACCGGCCTCAAGCAGACCGTCGAGTGGGCGCGGAGGCATCGCCGCACGTAGTGGCTTGATTACGCTTTGCTTGCGATTCTCCGGCGGGCCGGTGCGGCCGCGTCGTCTTCTGTAGCGTTGAATCCCAGAAGTCGACGTGGAGGCATCGCATGGTGAAGGTGACGGTCGCCCGGACGCCCGCGCGGGCCGGCGGCGTGACGCCTCCAGGCGTGTCCTGGACCTGACGACGCCGGAGGGGAGCCGCATGCGTGACCTGCCGTGGCCCGCGAGGGTCTACCTGGTCGCCGTCATCGGCGCGGCGGCCGCGCTCATCGCCCGCGGCGCGGTCGTCTCGGGCGCGCCCACGTCCACCGAGGACCTCGACGTCCTGCTGGTGCTCGCCCTGCTGTTCCTCGTCTGCGAGTCGATGCCCACGCTGCTCAACGTGGAGCAGTTCGCGGTGTCGGTCAGCTTCTCCGCCTCGCTCGCCGCCGTGGTGCTCATCGGCCCCGACGGCGCGGCCCTGGTGGGGCTGACCGCGGTGCTGAGCGTCCGGCCGGGGCTGCCGCTGATCAAACGCCTCTTCAACGGCGCCCAGTTCGCCATCTGCGGCTACGCGGCCGGGCAGGTCTACCTCGCGCTCGACGGGCGGGTCGGCGTCCCCCAGGTCAACGCCTTCGACGAGCTCATCGGGCCCTACGCCGCGGCCACCGCCGTCTACGTGCCGCTCAACATCGTGCTCACGCTCACCATGATCGCGCTGGCCACCGGGGTGCGCGACACCGAGGTGCCGTTGCGCGGCATGGTCCAGTTCCTGCTGTCCTATCTGGGCTACGGCACGTTCGGGCTGCTCGTGGCCGGGCTCTGGGCGACCGTGCAGTCGATCTCGGCGGTGCTGGTGCTGCTGCCGCTGTTCGTGGCGCGGTGGGCGTTCGGGCAGTATCACGCGCAGCAGCGCTCGTACGACGCCACCATCGCCGCCCTGTGCCAGGCCGTCGAGACGAAGGACTACTACACCCGGGGCCACTGCACGCGCGTCTCGCACGCCTCCTCGATGATCGCCCAGGAGATCGGCATGGGCCTGGAGCGGGTGCGGGCGATCCGCTACGCGGGCATGCTCCACGACGTCGGCAAGCTCGGCGTGCCCACCAAGGTGCTGCAGAAGGACGGGCCGCTCACCGAGGAGGAGTTCGCGGCCATCCAGCTCCATCCGATGCGCGGCCTGGAGATCGTCCGGGGCATCGGCTTCCTCGACGAGGCCTACGCCGGCATCATGCACCACCACGAGAAGCACGACGGCACCGGCTACCCGATGGGCCTCGCGGGTGACGAGATCCCCGAGTTCGCCAAGGTCATCGCGGTCGCCGACGCGTTCGACTCGATGACCTCCGACCGCTCCTACCGTGGCGCCCGGCCGGTGCCCGTGGCCGTCGAGGAGCTGCGCAAGAGCGCGGGCACCCACTTCGACCCCGTCATGGTCGACGCCTTCATCCGGGCGCTCGAACGCGAGCCGTGGCAGCCGCCGCGCCGGGTCGACCCGCCGCCGCCCGAGGCCGTCGCCACGCCGATCAAGGACCACGACGACCCCACCATGCCCATCCAGGTCGTGACCGGACAATGATCGCCACCGGACGTGTCGCACGCACGAGGGGACGCTCGCTCAACACCGTCCTGCGCAGGCTCGACTCGGGCCAGTTGCTGCTCATCTGCGCGGCGGGCCTGGTCGCCGTGGCGGGCGTCGCCCACACCGCGACCGTCGGGCTCGAACGGCCGGAGATCGCCGTCGGGTTCGGCGCGCTCATCGCGGTGGGTGAGCTGGCCAGGCTCACCATGCCGGGCAACAGGGAGGTCGCGCCCATCGGCGCCGCCGCCGCGCTCGGCTACACCCTGCTGCTCGACCTCAGCCAGAACCCGCTGACCCACTCCGCGCTGCAGGTGGTGGCGGTGATCGCGGTCGGCATGGCGGCGGGGGCCGCGCCCCACCTGGCCGTGGGCCGCCCGCCCCGGCTGGACGCGATGGCCCGCAGGCTCCTCACCGGCGCGCTGCTGGCCTTCGCCTTCCGCCCGCTGGCCGATCCGCTCCGCCGGATGACTGAGCCGCCCACCAGCACCTGGTGGCCGGCGCTCGCGGTGATGGTCACGCTCATCGCGATCAGCCTGCTGGTCGACGTGCTGATCGCCGCCTGGCTGCGGGCTGAGCAGGTCCGCACCGCGTTCCGGGTGGCGGTGCGCGACGAGCTCAACATGGCCTTCCCGCTCGGCGCCGCCGTCGCCGCGTCCGGAGTGCTGCTGGCGCTCGCCACCCACAGCATGGACCTCGTCGCGCTGCTGGTGTTCGCCGCTCCGCTGCTGGTCACGCAGGTGGCCTTCCGCAAATACGCGGGCATCCGGGCGACCTACCTGCAGACCGTGCGCGCGCTGTCGCGGGTCACCGAGGTCGGCGGCTACGTCGAGCCCGGCCACTCGCGCCGGGTGAGCCGCCTCGCCGTGGCCGTCGGCAGGGAGCTGGGCATGGCCGAGCCCGAGCTGCTGGAGCTGGAGTACGCGGCGCTGATGCACGACATCGGGCAGCTCTCGCTGCGCGACCCGATCCCGGGCGGCGCGACCGTGCTCACCGAGCCCGAGCAGGCCCGCCGCATCGCCGAGCTGGGCGCCGAGGTCATCAGGCAGACGGGCGTGCTCGACCGGGTGGCCGAGGTGGTCCGGCGGCAGTGCGACCCGATCTCCGCCGACCCGCCGCTGTCCAGCCGGATCATCAAGGTCGCCAACGCCTACGACGACCTGGTGGGCCCCTCGACCGACCGCGACCGGGCGGGCGCGGCGCTGGAGCGGGTGCGCGCCGCGCCGGGCGGCGCGTACGACCCGCACGCGCTGGAGGCGCTGGCCCGGGTCATCGACCGCGGCCGGCTTTGAGCGCATTGTCGAGTTCCTACAGATCAGCTCCACAGGATCGGTGGTTTCGGGCGAAAGGGGAAAAGCCCTTCACAGCCATAGGGTGATCGGCGTGCTGACTGAGACGCTCGGACCCGTTCTGATCGCCA
This sequence comes from Nonomuraea coxensis DSM 45129, assembly GCF_019397265.1. Classification (NCBI taxonomy): domain Bacteria; kingdom Bacillati; phylum Actinomycetota; class Actinomycetes; order Streptosporangiales; family Streptosporangiaceae; genus Nonomuraea; species Nonomuraea coxensis. Next base: position 7,719,277 of record NZ_CP068985.1, on the reverse strand, counting down.
ACCGGGGGGAGATCGCGCGCCGGATCATCCGCACGGTCAAGCGGATGGGCCTGCGGGCCGTCGCCGTGCACTCGGAGGCCGACGCCGGCCTGCCGTTCGTACGGGAGGCCGACGTGGCCGTGCCGCTCGGCCCCGCCAACCCCGCGCAGAGCTACCTCGACGCCGCCAAGGTGCTGGAGGCGGCCCGCGCCACCGGGGCGCGATCGATCCACCCCGGCTACGGGTTCCTCTCGGAGAACGCCGCCTTCGCCCGCGCCGTGGCCGAGGCCGGGATGACCTGGATCGGGCCGTCGCCGGAGTCCATCGACCGCATGGGCGACAAGATCAACGCCAGGAACCTCATGGAGGCCGCCGGCGTGCCGGTCGCCGCGGGCACCCGCGAGCCGGTCACCGACCTGTCGCTCGCGCTGCGGGCCGCCGAGCGCATCGGCTACCCCGTCATGGTCAAGACCGCGGGCGGCGGCGGTGGCATCGGCATGAGCGTGGCGCACGACGACGAGGCGCTGGCCAAGGCGTACGAGCAGGCGGCGCGGGCGGCGTCCAGGTTCGCCGGCGACGCGCTCGACGGCCCCGCGGTGCTGATCGAGCGCTACGTCGAGCGGGCCCGCCACGTCGAGGTGCAGATCCTCGGCCTGCCCGACGGCCGGGTGCTGGCGCTCGGCGAGCGCGACTGCTCGGTGCAGCGCCGCCACCAGAAGGTCGTCGAGGAGTCGCCGTCGCCCGGCATCACCCCGGAACTGCGCGAACGCATGCTGGCCGCCGCGGTGCGGGCCGGCGAGGCGGTCGGCTACCTCGGCGCGGGCACGGTCGAGTGCCTGGTGGACGCCGGCGCCCAGGACTTCGTGTTCCTGGAGATGAACACCCGGCTCCAGGTGGAGCATCCGGTCACGGAGCTGGTCACCGGTCTCGACCTGGTCGAGCTGCAGCTGCGGGTGGCGGCCGGCGAGAGCCCCGACCTCGACGTGCGGCCCCGGGGGCACGCGATCGAGTTCCGCGTCTACGCCGAGGACCCCCAGCGCTTCTTCCCCGGCCCCGGCGTCATCACGACCTGGGAGGAGCCGGTCGGCGACGGCGTGCGGGTCGACTCGGGTTACGAGGCGGGCAACGCCGTCACGCCGTTCTACGACCCGCTCATGGCCAAGCTGTGCGTGCTCGGCGAGGACCGCGCCGACGCCCTGGCCAAGGGCCGCAAGGCCGTCGAGGCGTTCGCGGTCGCGGGGCCGAGGAACAACCTGCCGTTCTGCGCGGAGCTGCTGGACCACGACGAGTTCGTGACCGGCGACTACGACACCGCTCTCGTCGCGCGGATGCGCGGCGGGCGGGCCTAGAGTGAACACATTGACGAAAGAGGGGAGCCCCGGTGGCTGAGGTACGCGCGGAGATGGTGGCCAACGTCTGGAAGGTCCTCGTCCGCGAGGGCGACACCGTCGAGGACGGCGACACGCTGGTCATCCTGGAGTCCATGAAGATGGAGATCCCGGTGCTCGCCGAGGACGACGGCGTGGTCGCGCAGCTCAAGGTCGCCGAGGGCGACGTGATCCAGGAAGGCGACCTCATCGCCGTCATCGGCTGATCGCCCGACCGCCGTGCTCTCAGCCGAGGCGGCGCTGCGCGCCCGCGAGGAACTTGTGCCGGTCGACGACGACGCGCTCGATGGTGCCCTGGCCGACGACGCCGCGCTTGTCGTGGGCCTCGAAGGCGAAGACCAGCCGGCGGCCGTCCACCTCGGTCAGCTCGACGCCGACCTGCACGTGCGTGCCGAGCGGGCTGGCCGCCAGGTGGTCGAGCGTGACCCGGGTGCCGACGGAGGTCTCGCCGGGCGCGAGGTGCTTCTCGACCGCCCGTACGGTCGCGGCCTCGGCGAGCGCGAGCAGGCGCGGCGTGGCCAGCACGGGCACGTCGCCGCTGCCGGCCCGCTTCGCGGTGTCCGCCATCTGGACCATGATGAGCAGTTGAGAGCGGAGACCAGGAGCGAGCGTCATGGGGTCAGCCTAGCGACAGGGGTGCCGACTTCCCGGAAACGCGGACAAGTGCCACCACAAGGCCCCAGGATATGGTTTGTACGGCTTAAGACATTTGAGTGGCATGTGGGTCAGGCGAGTCGTACACTCTCTGAGTTCCGTGACCACTGTGTTACCTCGCCGCGACAAAAGTTCGCTTTGTTGGGAACCCGCGGGGGCGAGAGGTTACAGAGGTAGGAGGGTAGCGGGGGAATCATGGTGGCCCAAGGAACCACACTGGCGGGGCGGTATCGCTTGGATACCCGCATCGGCGCCGGTGGCATGGGCGAGGTATGGCGTGGTGAGGACACTGTGCTCGCCCGCACCGTCGCCGTCAAGGTGCTGCTTCCGGGCCGCATGCAGGACCCCGGCTTCGTCGCTCGCTTTCAGGGGGAAGCGCGGGCGATGGCCACGATCAACCACTCCGGCGTCGTCGACGTCTACGACTACGGGGTGAGCGGCGACACCGTCTACCTGGTGATGAAGTTCGTCGACGGCGAGCCGCTCGACCGGCTGCTGGCCCGGCTGGGCCGCATCCCGCCCCAGGCGGCCATGGAGCTCATCGCGCAGGCCGCCTCCGCCCTGCAGGCCGTCCACGACCAGGGCATCGTGCACCGCGACGTCAAGCCGGGCAACCTGCTCGTGCAGCGCGACGGCACGCTCGTGCTCACCGACTTCGGCATCGCCCGCTCCGACCTCGCCAACCGGCTCACCGACGCCGGCATGGTGCTGGGCACCGCCGCCTACTGCGCGCCCGAGCAGGCCGAGGGCGCGCCCGTCACGCCCGCCGTCGACATCTACGCGCTCGGCGTGGTCGCCTACGAGTGCCTGGTGGGGCAGCGGCCGTTCGACGGCGACAGCGCCGTCACGATCGCGCTCAAGCACATCCGCGAGGCGCCGCCGCCACTGCCCGCCGACATCCCGCAGCCGGTGCGCGCCCTGGTCGAGATCGCGCTGTCGAAGGACCCGGCCAGGCGCTTCCCCTCGGCCAAGGCCATGAGCGACGCGGCCAGGGCCGCGGGCAGCGGGCAGGCCCCTGCCCTTCCCGAGCCGTCGCCCGGCCAGGCGCCCGTCACCGGCGCCACCATGGCGCCCCCGCCGGACTACCCGCAGCGGCAACCGGGGCACTACGACCAGACCGGCCACTACGAGCCCGCCGGGCACTACGCCGAGACCGGCCACTACGAGCCGTACAAGACCGGCGCCCACCTGCCCGCGCAGGAGCAGACCACGGTCGCCGAGCGGCGCGGCGGGCGGCGCGCCGCCAAGGCGCCGCGCAGAGGCGGGCTGGTCGCGGGCATCGCCGCCGTGGTGGTGCTCGGCGCGGGCGCGACGGCGGTCGCGCTCACCGGCATGACCACGGATCCGCCGCAGGTCACGCCCACCACCAGCCATCTGAACGGCGCCGAGTCGCCCTCGCCGACGGTGTCCAAGCCGCGCAAGATCAAGAAGACCAGCTCGCCCACTCCCAGGCCCGTCACCAGCCGGCCCCAGGCGGTGGAGACCTCGGAGAAGCCCACCCCGACCCCCACGCCGACCCCGACGCCGACCCCGACCCCCACGAAGACCCCCACCGCCACGCCGACGTCCGACGAGAAGAAGGCGCGGGTGCCCAAGGTCATCGGCATGCGCTACCAGGACGCGCAGGAGGCGGTCTCCGCGGCCGGGTTCGACGCCCGCGTCACCAACAACACCGTCACCACGGACGGCCTGCGCTGCGGCAAGATCTCCGCCCAGTCACCGGCCGGCGGGACGATGCTGGAGGTCGGCAAGGTGGTCAAACTGGTCGTCATCGACGGCGGCTGTGAGTCGCCGAGCCCGACGGCCAGCCCGACCACCTCCAAGTGACGCTCACACCCCCGTGGTGTTGCGAGGGTAGGCGATCTGCGGGTCGGTGGCGATGTTCACCATGTAGGGGATGCCGGAGTCGAACGCCCTGCGCAGCGCCGGGCCGATCTCCGACGGGTCGGTGACCAGCTCGCCGCCACCGCCGAGCGCCGTGACCACCTGGTCGTAGCGGCAGTGGGGCTGCAGCTCCGCGGCCACGTCGTAGCCGTACAGCAGCTGCATGGGGTGCTTCTCCAGGCCCCAGATGCCGTTGTTGCCGCAGATCATGACGACCGGGAGGCGGTGGCGGACGAGGGTGTCGACGTCCATCAGCGAGAAGCCGGCCGCGCCGTCGCCGAGCAGCAGAACCACCTGCGAGGACGGGCGGGCCAGGCGGGCCGCGATCGAGTAGCCGAGGCCGGTGCCGAGGCAGCCGTACGGGCCCGGGTCGAGCCAGTTGCCGGGGCGGCGCGGTTCGACGTACTTGCCGGCGTAGGAGACGAAGTCGCCGCCGTCGCCGATCACCACGGCGTCGTCGTCCAGGACCCGGTTGAGCTCGCCGTAGATGCGCATGGGGTGGATCGGGTCGGCGTCGGCGGCCAGCAGCTCGGCGTCGCCCGCGATGGCCGCGGCGGCCGCCTCGGAGAGCTTGGAGACCCAGGAGGCGTACTTCTCCGTCTTGACCCCGGCGTCGCCGCAGGCCGCGCCGAGGCCCCAGAACACCACCGACAGGTCGCCCGCGGCCTTGGCGGCCGGCTGCATGTGCGTGGCGAGCTGCGACGGCGCGTCGGCGATGTGCACGACCCTGGCCAGCGGGGCGCCGTCCTTGCCGCCGAACCAGCCGTAGCCGAGCCGGAAGTCGAGCGGCGTGCCGACCACGACCACCAGGTCGGCCTGGGCGAAGGCGAGCCCGCGGGCGCGCGTGACGAGCAGCTCGTGGCCCGCGGGCAGGATGCCGCGGCCCTGGCCGTTCGGGATGACCGGCAGCCGCCAGGTCTCGGCGAAGTCGCGGGCGGCCTCCTCGGCACGGTCCATCCACACGTCGGAGCCGTAGACCAGCACCGGGCGCTCGGCCTCGGCCAGCAGCCGGGCGATGGCCGCCAGGTCGTCGGGGTCCGGCTCCAGCGGCGACGGCGTCTGCGTCTCCACCGCGTGCGGCTGCGAGGGGGCGAACAGGTGGTCCATGTAGAAGTCGAGGAAGACCGGGCCCCGGTGCGGCGCGACCGCCGTGCGGAAGGCCATCTCGACGTCATGGCCGACCGAGTCGGCCCCGCTCGCGGTGAACGACAGCTTCGTGATCGGTTCGAGCAGCGGCGGGTGGTCCATCTCCTGCAGCGCGCCGCTGCCCCAGCGGGACTGCGGCGCCCGGCCGCCGAGCACGACCACCGGCGAGCCGTTGAAGTGCGCGGTGGCGACCCCGCTGACGCCGTTGGTGATGCCGGGACCGGCGGTCAGCACGGCGAGGCCCGGCTTCCTCGTCAGCCTGGCGGTCGCCTCGGCGGCGAACACGGCGCTCTGCTCGTGGCGTACGTCGAGGATGCGCATGCCCTCGTGCACCGCGCCGTCGTAGAGCGGGAAGACGTGCCCTCCCGACAGGGTGAACATGGTCTCGGCCCCGTAGGCCCTGGACACGGCGACGGCCACGTCACCGGCATGCTTCGCAGACTCCATGCCGGGAACTTACCAACGAGTCACACTCGTAAACAGACCTTCACCGGCAGCACACCGACACCGCGCCCGCGACCGTGCTGACCTCGATCTTCCGCGGCGCGGTCATGTCCCTTCCGATGTCGAGGGTGACGTTCGTGCCGGAGGCCGTCACGGCGTACGCGGCGGGCGGGACGACGACGGAGACGTCGCCCCTGGTGCGCACCACGGCCCGCACGGACGCCGGCCGGCCGGTGAACGCCACCCGCACCTCGCCCGCGCCCGTCTCCAGGTCGGCCGACTCGCCGCCCAGCCGGTCGGCGTCGATGTCGCCGCTGCCGGTCCGCGCCCACACCGGCCCGGCGACCTCATCAAGCCGTACGGGTCCCGAGACCGAGGTCAGCCGCAGGCTGCCGAACAGGTTGTCCACGACGAGCTCCCCGGCGGTCGTCCCCGCCACGACGTCGGTCTCCGGCGGCACGAAGACGGTGTAGTCCGCCCGGCAGAGCGGGCCGTCCGGCTGGTCGGAGCCGGGGCAGTCGGTGCCCAGCCGCAGCGTGGCGGCGGCCGGGTCCCAGTCCTCGGCCACCTTCGGCCGTTCCTTCGACCAGCTCATTGACCGGCTGATCAGCAGCTCGCCGGCCCGGCCTGGCACGACGTACAGGCTGATCGGCGTCGCCGTGGCCTTGATCTCCACCGTGTCGCCGTCGAACGGGATCGACCGCAGGTCCGTGACGACCGGTTCGCGGGCGCGGGCGAAGGTGGTCCACAGCGCCGCCGTGGACCAGAGGAGCGCGAGCACGGTCGCCATCGCGCCGGCGGTCAGCCAGAGTGCTCTCATGGCGAGCTCCTGATCTTCAGGAACTGGAGGACGGCCAGCACCCGCCGGTGGTCGCCCTCGGCGGGGGACAGGTCGAGCTTGGTGAAGATGTTGCCGATGTGCTTGCCGACCGCGCCCTCGCTGAGCACCAGCGCCTGGCCGATCCCGGCGTTCGAGCGGCCCTCGGCCATGAGCTGGAGCACCTCGTGCTCGCGGGGCGTCAGGCGCTCCAGCGGATGGCTGTCGCCGCGCACGATGAGCTGCGCGACCACCTCGGGGTCGAGCGCCGTGCCGCCCGAGGCCACGCGGCGCAGCGCGTCGATGAACTCGGTGACGTCCGCGACCCGGTCCTTCAGCAGGTAGCCGACGCCGCCGTCCGCGGCCGAGGCGAGGAGCTGGGCGGCGTAGCGCTCCTCGACGTACTGGGAGAGCACCAGGACCGGCAGCCCCGGCTGCTGGCGGCGCAGCACCAGCGCCGCGCGCAGGCCCTCGTCGGTGTGGGTGGGCGGCATCCGCACGTCGGTGATCACCAGCTCTGGACGGTGCTCCTCGGCCGCCCGCAGCAGGCCCTCGGCCTCGTCCACGGCCGCCACGACCGTCATGCCGGAGGCGTCGAGCAGCCGGATCAGCCCCTCGCGCAGCAGTACGGAGTCCTCGGCCAGCACTACGCGCACGGCAGGTCCACCTCGATCGTCGTCGGGCCGCCGAGCGGGCTGGACAGTCTGAGCGTGCCGTCCACGGCGTCCACGCGCTGGGCCAGGCCGCGCAGGCCCGTGCCGGCGTCCATGCGGGCGCCGCCGCAGCCGTCGTCGTGGACGAGCACGTGCAGGCGGTCGTGCTCGCGCCGCACGCTCACCTCGGCTCTCTTGGCCGCGGCGTGCTTGGCGATGTTGGTGAGTGCTTCGGACACGATGAAGAAGGCCACCGCCTCGATGGTCGGGGTGACGCGCCGCTCGATGTCGACGCGGAGCCTGACGGGGAAGGGGGCGCGGGCGGCGACGCCGGACAGCGCCGCGTCCAGCCCCTGGTCGTTGAGCACGGCGGGATGAAGGCCGCGGACGAAGTCCCGCAGCTCCTTCAGCGCCTGCTTGGCCTCCTCGTGGGCCCGCTCGATGGCCTCGCGGGCCGGCTCGGGCAGGTCGGTGAGGGTGGCGCGGGCCAGGCCCAGGTTCATGGCCAGCGAGACCAGGCGCTGCTGCGCGCCGTCGTGCAGGTCCCGCTCGATCCTGCGGCGTTCGGCGTCGGCGGCGTCGATCACGCCCGCCCGGCTCTCGGTCAGCGTCTCGATCCGCTGCCCGAGCTCGGAACGGCTCGGGCCGAGCAGCGTACGGGCCACGAACAGGTCCAGCGCCGCCATCCCGCGCGCCAGCACCGGCGCGAGCAGCAGCAGCGCGAACCCGGCCGCCATGAAGACCACGACCACCCGCCCGTCCCGCAGGTCGAACTCGAACTGCAGCGGCGGCCGCTCGATCCTGGCCGGCAGGAACGCCAGCAGCCCCACCACCGCCCCGCCCCAGGTGAGCGCCACCAGGACCGCGCCGACCAGCCCCACGACGGGGGACAGCAGGTGATAGCCGATCTGCCGCCACGTGACCGCGCTCCGCAGGTTGCCCGGCGTGTGCACGGGCGGGATGCGCGCCCCGAGGAACACCTCGAACCGGGAGCGCTGCAACCGGGTGAACAGCGGCAGGCCGCCCCGCAGCACGGGCGGCACGACGATCGCCACGATCGTCGAGCCGGCCAGCAGCACGGCGACCGGAAGGCCGATCATCACGTGCGCCGTGTCCAGCCAGGCGCGCGCCGACCACGGGCGGGGGACCTTCATGGCCTCAACGGTATTGACCGCCACCAAGGACGCGAAATGGGTTTGGTGTGCCGGTCGACGGTGGGGCTAGCCCCACCCCCCGGTCACCTGCCGGAACGCCGACGGGTCGAACGCGCCGCCCAGCGTGGGACCGAGACCCCGGCGGGCCACCTCCGCGAACGCCTCCGCGCCGAGGGCGCCCGCGCCGTCCGGGAGCGCGCCCGCCAGAGGGCGCGCCGCCAGCATCTCCAGATCCGCCACCGTGCTGCGCTCGACCAGGCCGGGCTTCTCCGGCCAGCGCCCGATGACCAGCCCGGCGAGATCGAGCCCGCGGTGGGCCAGCGCCTCCAGGGTCAGCGCGGCGTGGTTGACCGCGCCACGCCCGGCGCGGGACACCACGAGCACCTGCGCGCTCAGCAGCCTCGCGAGGTCGGCGATCGTGGCGCCGTCCTCGTCGTAACGCTCCAGCAGGCCGCCGCTGCCCTCCACGAGCACCAGCCGGTTGCTCTCCGCCAGCTCGCGCACCAGCAGCGCCACCGCCGGCATGGACACCGGAGGCAGGCCCGCCGCCCGCGCCGCCGCGGCCGGCGAGAGCGGCTCGGCGAACCGGCCCAGCTCGAACGTCGTCGTCACCCCCGACAGCCGCATCACCGCGTCGAGGTCGCCGGGCACGCCGGCGGCCAGCCCCGTCTGGGCGGGCTTCACCACGGCCACCCCCGCGCCCCGGGCCCGCGCGAGCGCGGCCACGGCGGCCGTCACCACGGTCTTGCCCACCGCCTCGCCCGTCCCTGTGACGATCAGAACGCTCACCCGGCCAGCCTAGACGCGACCGGCGCTCAACCCCGCCCCAAGGACTCGCGCCGCGCGGCGGCGGGAGAGACCTCCCTCGGCGTACGGCCCAGCTCCTCCTCCAGCTCCCGCGTCACCTTGGCGGCCTGGTCCCGCAGCCGCTGCCGGTGGCGGCTCAGCTCCTCGCCGAACCGGCCCGCCGCCGGGCCCACCCACACCGCGGAGCCGGTGAACCGGCGGAACGGCTCGTCCAGGGCGGTCGCGAGCTGCTCCGCCTGCCGCCGTACGACCTCCAGCGCCTGCCTCAGGGCCTCGTGCCGGGGGTTGTCCACCATTTCCACCATCCTGACCTACCTATCTCCGCATGAGCCGTACGGCGCGGGCGGGGTGGTTGCACTATGGGAGCCATGACACCCGTACGCCTCGGCGCGCTCGCCATGGCGGCCGTCGCCCTCCTCGCCTCGTGCGCCGGCCCGCCCGAGGGGCCGACGGCCGCACAGGCCGGCGAGACGCTCAAAGCGCACATCACGCAACTGATGGGCGACGCGGGCCTCAAGCAGATCGAGGTCACCGACCCGGGCGGCAGGGACGTGCCGTGCGCCGGGGGCACCAAACGCACCTACGGTGTCAGCGCGGACGTCGAGGGCGGCGACGGGACGCTCCTTGAGATGACGGGCAGGCTGACCGGCATGCTGGGCTACCGCGTGGACATGGCCGCCGCCACGGCCTCGCACCGGACGGTCTTCAAACGCGACTCGTCCCGCACCACGGTCGTGCTCGACCTGCCCGCCGAGCACCGGCTCACGGTGGCCGGCGAGACCGACTGCGTCCCCGCCGGCGACGGATAGTCCCATCGTCAGTCGTCTCCCGTGAGGATCTTCTTCAGCGCGGGGTCCTGGCCGGCCAGGATCTTCTGTGTCTGGTCCTGCGCCCCGGAGAACTTCAGCAGCGAAGACTCGACCAGCTTGCCGAGGGAGCGCCGGTCGGCGTCGTCGACGACCGCTCCGTTCGCCTTCAGCCACCTCAGGAACGCCTCGGTCTTCTTCGGGTCGCGGTGGATCTCGGCGGCCGGGCGGAGGTGGCCGGCGGCGTCCACGATGAGCGGGTCCGTGGGCGGCCGGTACGACACCGGCGCCCCCTTGGCGGTGTAGCCCCGGGCGACGAGCCCCGAGGCGAGGTCGTAGAGGACGGCCCGCGACCGGGCCAGCTCCCGCTCGTTGACGGCCGGCAGCCGCGCGTCCGGCTCCAGGGCGGCCCCCAGGCCGTCCTTGACGGCCCAGCTCAGCACCATCCACCCCACGGCGGCCGGCATGCCTCCCGCCGCGGGCAGGAAGAGCATGGCGCCGTCCATGCCCTTGTCGAGGGTCTTGCCGAAGGCGTCGTAGCCGGCCCGGTCGTGCAGGTCGGCGGTGCCGCGTACCGCCTTCATGGCGGCGAACTGCAGGCCGGAGACCATGCCGAGCCGGGAGAAGAGCCGTTCGACCGCCGTCTCGGGCTGGAGGCCGCCCGGCGGCGGGTCGGCGAGCTGGGCGCGGTCGGCGCGCACGCCCTCGGCGAACAGCCGCTGGGTGAGGGCGGCCATGCCGCGGTCGAAGGGCTCCATGTGCGCGTCGGTGTCGGCGAAGGTCTGGACGAAGCGGTAGGCGTCGGTGAGCGACAGGCGGAAGGCGGGCTCGGTGCCGAAGAGCTCGTCGTCGTAGGCGCCGAACTTGCTGGGCCGGGCGGCGTCGGGGTCGAGGGAGCGGGCGGCGGCGGTGATCTCGGTGGCGTACGAGCCGCCGATCTCGCCGAGCCGGCCGCGCATGGAGTCGGTGAGCGAGAAGCGGGGCGCGGCGGTGATCACCGCGAAGGCGAACCTGGAGGCGTCCTGGCTGTGCTCGCCGTCGCGCTCGTCGCGTACGCCGGAGCCGGCGGCCAGCAGCCCCGCGAAGCTCTCGCGGGTGCGCCGGAACTCCCCGGGGTCGCCGCGCAGCTCCACGCGGGCCAGGAACCGGTCCATCCCGGACAGCACGGCCGCCATCGTGGGCTTCGGCAGGATGAGCGGCGAGGGGAAGGGCGGGCGTGCGGCGCCGTCGGGCCAGTCGCGTGACACCGAGCCGATCGCCAGCCGGGCCGCGGCGGGATCGGCGGCCAGCGCGTCGAGGAAGCGTCTCGTGGCGCCGGAGGCGACGGTCTCGGGCTTGAGCGTGCCGCTCAGCATGGGCATGACGACGTTCGCCCGGCCGACGGCGGCGAGCCAGGCGGCCGGGAAGCGGCCGGCGTACACCAGCCACGACAGCGCGACCTGATCGACGCCTTCGCCGCCGCGCTGGAGGTCGGCCATGACCTTGGCCATGCCGGGCACGCGGGAGGCGGCGCTCGCGGCCGTGCCGAACATCGTGCTGAGCTCGGCGAGCGCCTGCTCGCGCGAGGCGGCCCGGTCGCTGACGGGCAGATGGTCGCCGCGGGCGAAGAAGTCGTCGATCTCGGCGGGCAGCGCCTGGGTGGCGGCGGTGCCGAGGCCGCCGAAGAAGGCGGCGGCGTGGTCGGCGTCGTCGCGGTGGGCGAGCAGTTCGGCGAGCAGGTCGCGCCGTTGCCGTTTGACCTCGTCGGTGACGACCTTGCCTGTGGTGGCCTCGGTGAAGGCGCGGTAGCGCCGGGCGAGGTCGGCGCCCGCGCGGCGGGCCTCCTCGGGCGAGGCGAACGGCACCTCCGCCTCGTCGTAGCGGGTCAGCCCGGGGCCTGCCCAGCCGGGCAGCCACTCGGGCATCCGCCTGCGGATCAGCTCGTTGCGTACGCGCAGCCGCGGCAGCTGGTCGCCCGCCCAGTCCTCGATCTCCTTGATCGGGGCGAGGGCGGCCGCACCGACGCCCACGCGGGCCAGCGCTTCCCTGATGGCCTGGGCCTGGCCGCCGAGCTGGGCGTGGGCGCGCGTCATGGCGGCGATGAAGGCGTCCATGAGCGCGGGGTCGATGCCGGACAGGCGGGGGTCCAGCGGGCCCTTCCCCGGAGGTGTCGGCGACATGTGGCCGCTCCCCACTGTCACACGGCGCTGTCGGACGGCGCGGGCACGGGCAGGTTTCACCCACTGTCCCACAGGCGGGCGGTGGCGGTCAGCCGTACCGGCCGCCATGCGCAACGGGACTGTCTCGGCGTCAGGGGCGGCGCAGGCGGGTGACGAACTTGTAGCGGTCGCCGCGGTAGAGCGACTGGGCCCACTCGACCGGGTTGCCGTCGGCGTCGAAAGCGTGCCGGGTGAGCAGGAGCATCGGCAGGCCGACGTCCACGCCGAGCGCCTTGGCGTCGTACGGGGTGGCGAGGACGGTCTCGATGATCTCCTCGGCGTCCGTCAGCCGGACGTTGTAGGCGTTGTGGAGGGTCTCGTACAGCGAGGAGTGGACCTCCAGCTCGCGCCGCAGCCGGGGGAAGCGGCGGGCGGACAGGTGGGTGGTGTCGATGGAGACCGGCTCGCCGTTGGCCAGGCGCAGGCGGTGGATGCGCAGCACGCGCCCGCCCGGATTGATGGCCAGGCGGCGGGCGAGGGCCTCGTCGGCGGTGACGTAGCCCATCTCCAGGATCTTGGTGTCGGGCTCCAGCCCGGCGGTGCGCAGGTCGCCGATGTACGAGGTGAGCTGCAGCACCTGCGCCACCTTCGGCTGCGCCACGAACGTGCCCTTGCCCTGGATGCGCAGCAGCCGCCCTTCGACCACCAGCTCGGTCAGCGCCTGCCGGACGGTGGTGCGGGAGGTCTCGAAGCGCACGGCGAGGGTGCGCTCGGGCGGCAGCGCGGTGCCGGGCGGCAGACTCTTGGTCAGCTCCAGCACGGCCCGTTTGACGTCGTAGTACTTCGGAACGCGGGGGCTGTCGTCTGTCACGCGCTCACCTTCACTTCTGCCACGGCGGTGAGGCGTGTCTGATCACCGCGAGATCATCGGAACCCACATTGGCCAAGGAGGTCAACCGCGGGCGGCGGCGGCCGGTCGGCACCGAGCGCGTACGGTGCCGGGCACGCGCGAATCCGGGCTGCTCAGGCTGATGGTGAAGGATATCCACAGCAGCGATGCTCATCGCAACCGAGGCCGCTCCACCGGGGCCGATGGCGGGCCCGCCGCGCTTCTGACCTGTGGGGCTGCGGTGCCGCGGGCCCGTGGGAACCACCTCCGGCCCGCGCTGCCGGGCGTTCCGGGCGAATCGATCAGTGTGACTGTTCTCACAATATGAGATTGCCCAAAGGAGTCCGGTGTATGAACGGCGGCCGGTTTGGTCGTTGAGGGGGAAAGCACGCATGATGCACTCGTGCCGACTCTCAGCGACCTCGTCGCCCGCCATACCGCTCTTGACGAGGCGGATCTCGACTGGCTGCACTCGCTGGTCTCCGACTGGCAGCTGCTGGCCGACCTGTCCTTCGCCGACCTCGTCCTGTGGGCGCCACTGGTGGGGGAGAGCGGCTGGATCGCGATCGCCCAGATGCGCCCGACGACCGGCCCCACGGTCTACCACGACGACGTCGTCGGCAGCGTGGCCGCCAAGGGCGAGCGGCAGCTCATCGACACCGCCTGGAACGAGCGCCGCATCTGCCGCGAGGGCGACCCCGACTGGTCCACGGGCGTGCCGGTCAGGGAGGAGACGATCCCGGTCCGGCGCGCGGTCGAGGGCGGCGAGGGCCGCTTCCTGGCGGTGATCCAGCGCTCCACCAACCTGTCCTCGGCCCGCACGCCCTCCCGGCTGGAGCTGACCTACCTGCAGAGCGCCTCCGACCTGGCGCAGATGGTGGCCGAGGGGCGTTTCCCGTTCTCGGGGGAGGAACCGATCCTGGTCCGGTCGCCGCGGGTCGGCGACGGCCTGCTCAGGCTCGACCGGGCGGGGCGCGTCACGTACGCCTCGCCGAACGCCCTGTCCGCCTACCGCCGGCTCGGCCTGCACGCCGACCTGGTCGGCGCCGAGCTGGGCCCGGTCACCGCGACGCTGTGCTACTCCGACGAGCCGATCAACGAAGACCTGATGATCGTGGCGAGCGGCCGGGCGGCCAAGGAGACCGAGGTCGAGTCCGGCGGCACGACGGTGCAGCTCAGGGCGATCCCGCTGATCGTGGGCGGCGGCCGCATCGGCGCGCTCGTGCTCATCAGGGACGTCACCGAGCTGCGGCGGCGCGAGCGCGAGCTGATGACCAAGGACGCCACGATCCGCGAGATCCACCATCGGGTGAAGAACAACCTGCAGACGGTGGCGGCGCTGCTCCGGCTGCAGGCCCGGCGGCTGCAGGTGCCCGAGGGCCGGGAGGCCCTGGAGGAGGCCGTGCGCCGGGTCGGGTCCATCGCGATCGTGCACGAGACGTTGTCGCACGCGCCCGAGGAGTTCGTCGACTTCGACGAGATCGCCGACCGCGTCATCGCGATGGCCGGGGAGGTGTCGGCGCCCGAGGCGGCGGTGACGCCGCGCAAGGTCGGGGCGTTCGGGGTGCTGCCGTCGCTCATCGCCACGCCGCTGGCCATGGCGCTGACCGAGTTGCTGCAGAACGCGTTGCAACATGGACGCCCCAGGCGGCTGGAGGTGGTGGTGGAGCCGGCGCTCGACCGGCTCAACGTCACCGTGTGGGACGACGGGCGGGGGTTGCCCGAGGGCTTCGACCTCGACAGCAGCACCAGTCTGGGGCTGCAGATCGTCCGTACGCTGGTTGAGGGGGAGCTGTCGGGAAAGTTGTCCGTACAGCCACGCCCTGGGGGCGGCACCGAGGTCGTGCTCTCGATTCCGCGTCCAGCGGCCGGTTGAGGCCGTTCGCGAGGTGGGGGTCAGGCGGTCGCGCGGGCGCGGGCTCGGGCGGCGCGGCGCTTGACGGCGCGGCGCTCGTCCTCGCTGAGGCCGCCCCACACGCCGGCGTCCTGGCCGGACTCGATGGCCCACTTCAGGCAGGCGTCGACGGCCGGGCAGGAACGACAGACCTGCTTGGCCTCCTCGATCTGCATGAGGGCGGGGCCGGTGTTGCCGATCGGGAAGAACAGCTCGGGGTCCACGTCACGGCAGGCAGCTCGGTGGCGCCAGTCCATGCGTCCACTCCTTAGTAGATGAAGCCTTTGGTCGGCTCCGTGCGGCTACTACTTTGTGAAGAGTTTCACTAACTTCAGCGGACGAGGGCCCGGGTCCTGTCGGGGGCTGGGGTCGTCCGCTGACGGTCGAAGGACCTAGGGGTTGTTAAAGGTCCTACGTTCCGATGTCAGTCTGAGCCTGTCAGCCACGCAGAGTGCACGCAAGAGGGTTTGCGCGAAGTTTTGGCCGTTATGGATGTCGGATGCGTCACACAATGACCGAATGTAACGAGCTAGACCAACACTTGTAATGCGTTCGGGGTAGACCGGAACGTCACCGACTCGCGTTCGCCCAGGTAGTCGCCGTCCAGCTGAAAGGCCACGGGACGGCGGGCGGTGAGGGTGAACTCGGCCTCGTCGTGCAGCTGGACGAGGTGCTTCCCGGACGGGAGGGTGTCACTTTCCGTGAGGATGTGCTGGATCAGCGGGGCGAGCGAGACCAGGCCCATCCGGCGCAGCCCGAGCAGGTCGAGGCCGGTCTCGAAGCTCGCCCACGGGGTGGGGCGGACGGGCCTCGTGCCGACGTACGTCCACGGCGAGGTGTTGGAGATGATCGCCATGAAGACGCCCTCGGCGGCCGGGATGCCGGGGCCGGTCACCGTCATCGCGGGATGCCGCTTGTCCGTGGCCAGATAGTGCCGTAGCGCGGTGTTCACATACCGGGCGGGGGTAGCCTTCCTGCCGGTGCCTCTCAGGCCCTCCACGGCCCGTACGACCTCGGCGTCATAGCCCATCCCCGCGCAGAACGTGAAATAGCGGCTCTGGCCCTCCCACAGGGCCTGGCCCAGGCCCACCGTCCGCCGGCGGCCCTCGCGCAGCGCCTCCAGCACCGCGCCCGTGGCCTCGACCGGGTCGTTGGGCAGGCCGAGCGCGCGGGCGAAGACGTTCGCGCTGCCGCCGGGGATGACGATGAGCGCCGGGCGGCCGGTGCTGGGGTCGCCGGCCACGTCACGCGGCGCCGCCTGGGCGTCACCGTCGACCGGGTTGAGCAGGCCGTTGACGGTCTCGTTGATGGTGCCGTCGCCGCCGAGCACGGCCACCACGTCGTAGTCCTTGGCGCGCGCGGTCGCCGCCAGCCGGGCGGCGTGCCCCCGGTAGCGGGTCTCCTCGACGGCGAGCTCCACGGCCGCGCCGAGCGCGCGGATCAGGACGTCCCTGGTCCGGGCGTTCGTGGTCGTGGCCTTGGGGTTCACCAGCAGCATCGCGCGCATGCCGCCAGCGTAGCCGCTGTTCGGCGGCCTCCTTCAGTGACCTCGGGGAGGTAGGGTACGGGGCGTGAACCGTCGTCCGCTCACCCTCGTGATCGCCGCCGTCGTCGTCAGCCTGGAAGGGCTGCTCGCCCTCGGCCTGGGCGTCTTCGTCGCCGTCGAGACCGTGGTCGGCAAGCCCGGCAACCTGACGACCGCGATCGCCGAGGCGGCCTTCGGGATCCTGGTCGGCGCCGGGCTGCTCTGGGTGGCCTGGGGCGGGCTGTTCAGGATGGAGCGGTGGGGCCGGTCGCCGGGGGTGGTGGCCCAGATCTTCCTGCTGCCGGTGATCTACACGCTCTTCGATTCGGGCCTGCCGCAGCTCGGCGTCCCCCTGCTCGTGGCGGTGCTGACCGGGCTGGTCGCGTTGCTGGCGCCGCCCACCACGCAGGCGCTCTACGGCGACGAGCAGCCCGCGGCCTAGCTGCCCGGCCGTTTCACCGGCGCTCGCCGTCTCACCGGCGCTCCCGGGCAGCCCTGACCTGTCAGTCCTCGGCCGTCAGGCCCTCGCGCAGCTGGGCGAGGGTGCGGGCGAGCAGGCGGGAGACGTGCATCTGCGAGATGCCGAGCTCGGTGGCGATCTGCGACTGCGTCATGTTGCCGAAGAACCGCAGCAGCAGGATGCGCTTCTCGCGCGGCGGCAGACGCTCCAGCAGCGGCTTGAGCGACTCGCGGTATTCGACGCCCTCCAGCGACTCGTCCACGATGCCGAGCGAGTCGGACACCGCGGGGGCGTCGTCGTCACCGGAGTCGGGCGCGTCGAGGGACACCGTGGAGTAGGCGTTGGCCGACTCCAGCCCCTCCAGCACCTCCTCCTCGGTCATCTTGAGGTAGGAGGCCAGCTCGGCGACCGTCGGGGCGCGGCCCTCGCGCTGCGACAGATCGCTTATGGCCTTCGTCAGCGAGAGCTTCAGCTCCTGCAGGCGGCGCGGCACGCGGACCGCCCAGCCCTTGTCGCGGAAGTGCCGCTTGATCTCGCCGACGATGGTGGGCGTGGCGTAGGTGGAGAACTCCACGCCGCGGTTGAGATCGAAACGGTCGATGGACTTGATCAGACCGATGGTGGCGACCTGGGTCAGGTCGTCCAGCCACTCGCCCCTGTTGCGGAAACGGCGAGCCAGGTATTCGACCAGGGGAAGGTGAAGCTCGACCAGCTCGTCCCTGATGCGCTGACGGCGCGGCTCCTCGGGGCCCAGCTCGGCCAGCTCGGCGAAGAGCTGGCGGGCGCGCACCCTGTCGGGCACGGCGTGTTCGCTGGTGGCCATGGCTCCAGTCCTTTCCGTCACGCCGGCCCCGCCGTGCTCTGGGCCGCCCCTCGGCGCTTACGGAGGACGATGGCCATGTGGTCGGCGGTGTCGGTCACGGCGTCGACGTCGTCGGCCAGTGCGGTGAGCACCATCCAGGCGAAGTCGTCACGCTTGGGCGCGGAGCTGCCGACCGTCGCGACCTCGACCCTGACCTGCATCTCCTGCCCGGTCAGCTCGAACTCGGCGGTCAGGTCGGTGCCGGGCACCGCCTCGCTCAGCAGCATGGCGCACGCCTCGTCGACCGCGATCCGCAGGTCCTCGATCTCGTCCAGCGTGAAGTCGAGCCGCGCCGCCAGCCCAGCGGTGGCCGTACGCAGCACGGACAGGTAGGCGCTCGCGGCGGGGAGCCGGATGCTCACCACGTCGCGGATGCCGGCCACGCCCTGCGCGCGGGTCTCGGTTTCCTCGGTCACGTTCCTCCTCGCATATCCGACGCCAACTGCAACTTACCGCTCCGGAGAGGTGCTTGGACGAATCAGACTCGCCATCTACGGAAAAGGCTCTGCGCGGCCGTGGACCGCGCAGAGCCTTTGTGCCGGTTTAGGCGGCCTTGGTCTCCCAGAAGATCTTGGAGATCTCGTCGATCTTGCCCAGCAGCTCCTCCGCCTTGGCGACGTCGACCGTGCCCTTGGCGCCCGCGGCGCCGGCGAGCTTGGTCGCGTCCCAGAAGAGCTGGTGGAGCTGGGGGTACTGCTCGAGGTGCGGCGGCTTGAAGTAGTCGGTCCAGAGCACCCAAAGGTGGTGCTTGACCAGCTCGGCGCGCTCCTCCTTGATGTGCAGCGCGCGACCGCGGAACACCGGGTCCTCGTTGGCCGCGTACTTCTCCATGATTGCCTTGACCGACTCGGCCTCGATGCGGGCCTGGGCGGGGTCGTAGACCCCGCAGGGCAGGTCGCAGTGCGCAGAGGCGACATGCTTGGGTCGTAGCAGTCGTGCGAGCATCGGAAAGTCCTTCCTGGATGCTGAATCAGCTTGGTCCACAACCGACCTTACTCGGGTCCAGAAGCCCGCGGAGTGGGGGGTAGAGCCCATGAGAGTGCGTGTCGAGGGCGATTCCATGCGGCCCGGCCTGGCCCCCGGCGACTGGCTCCTCGTCCGCAGGAACGCCCCCGTGCGCCCAGGGGACCTCGTCGTCGCCCGGCTGCCCGGCGACCCCGAACGGCTCATCGTGAAACGGGCGCAGTGGCACGGAGCCGACGGATGGTGGCTGGAGAGCGACAACCAGCGGGCGAGCGGGCGGCGCGACAGCTGGGACTTCGGGCCGGTCCGCGACATCGTGGGCCGCGTCGTGCTGCGCTACTGGCCCCCGGTCCGCCGCCGGCGGCGGGCGGGTCAGGGCGCCTCCTGGCGGCGGCGGGCCCGGTAGGCGGCCACGTTGGCGCGGCTGGCGCAGCGAGCCGAGCAGTAGCGGCGTGAGCGGTTGGACGAGGTGTCGAGGAAGGCCCGGCCGCAGCGCGGCTCGTGGCAGCGGCCCAGCCGGTCCGCGCCCAGCTCCGCCACGACCGCGGCGAGGCCCATCACCGCGGTGGCCGCCGGGTCCTCGGCCAGGTGCAGGTGCCAGGGAGCGCCGTCATGGGCCGAGAGCTGGGGCCGTACGGGATAGCGGACGAGCAGGGCGTTGAGCCGTCCGGCCACGGCCTCCTCGTCGCCGGCCACGTCGAAGACCTCGGCCAGCTCCTGGCGCAGCCGGATCAGCTCGGGCGGCGGCACGAGATCGTTGACGAGCCGGACCGCCCACGCGGCGTAAGAGGTCAGGTCCATGTCGGAGTATTACACACGCCGGGCGGAGGGCTCCGGCGCGCGCCGGAGCCCTCCGCGATCAGCCCTCGGGGTGCAGCACGCGCCGCAGGAACGTCTTCGTCCGCTCCTGGGCGGGGTCGCCGATCACCTGGGACGCCGGGCCGTCCTCGACGACGACGCCGCCGTCCATGAACACCACCCGGTCGGCCACCTCGCGGGCAAAGCCCATCTCGTGGGTGACCACGAGCATGGTCATGCCCTCCTCGGCCAGCTTGCGCATGACGGCGAGCACGTCGCCGACCAGCTCGGGGTCGAGCGCCGAGGTGGGCTCGTCGAAGAGCATGAGGTCGGGGTTCATGGCGAGGGCGCGGGCGATCGCGACCCGCTGCTGCTGCCCGCCCGACAGCTGCCCTGGATGGGTGTCGCACTTGTCGCCGACGCCCACCTTCTCCAGGTTCTCCCTGGCGACGATCTCGGCTTCCTTCTTGCTCCGCTTCAGCACCCGCTGCTGGGCGATCATCACGTTCTGCAGCGCGGTCATGTGCGGGAACAGGTTGAACTGCTGGAAGACCATGCCGATGCGGCGGCGCACCGCATCGAGGTCCACGTCGGGGTCGGTGACCTCGACGCCCTCCACGAAGACCTTGCCCCTGGTGGGCGTCTCCAGCAGGTTCACGCAGCGGAGCAGCGTGGACTTGCCCGACCCCGACGGGCCGATGACGCACACCACCTGGCCGGGCTCGACGGTCAGGTCGATGCCCTGGAGCACCTGGTTGTCGCCGAAGGACTTGTGCAGGTCCGCGATCTCGATGGCGTGCGTCATCGCTTCCTCCCCTTGCGCCCCTCGAGCCGGGAGGCGAGGTATCCCAGCGGGATGGTGACGATCAGGTACGTCACGCCCGCCACCATGATCGGCGTGGCGTTGGCGTACTGGGAGGCCAGGTCGTTGCCGAACTTGGCCAGCTCGACGTACTCGCCGGACACGCCCAGGAACAGCACCAGGGAGGAGTCCTTGAGCAGCGCCACGAACTGGTTGGTGGTCGGCGGGATGACCATCCTGATGGCCTGCGGGATGATCACCGTGACCTGGGCCCGGGTGGCGGACATGCCGAGCGACCTGGCCGCCTCCGTCTGGCCCTTGGGCACGGCCTGCAGGCCCGCGCGGAAGACCTCCGCCTGGTAGGCGGCGCCCACCAGGCCGAGGCCGAGGATGCCCTGCCCGTACGTGCCGAAGGGCACCTGGAAGCCGGGCAGCGCCAGCGGCAGGAAAGTGATCATCAGGAAGATCAGCAGGGCCGGCAGGCCCCGGAAGATCTCGATGTAGACGACCGCGATCCACCGGTAGGGCCGCACCTGCGACAGCCGCATCAGGGCCAGCAGCAGCCCCAGCACGAACGCGAAGACGAACCCGCCGACCGCGTAGATGATCGTGTTGCGCAGCGCGACGGTGAACAGCTCGGGCAGCGCGTGCTCGGCCACGTCGGGCTTGGCGAAGTTCTGCGCCAGGCTGCCCCAGTCGGCGTACAGGACGACGGCGACCAGCGCGACGACCAGCAGGGCGTACTGGACGCCGCGGCTGATCTGCTGCTTCTTCCGCGGGCTGAGCCTGGCGCGGGCAGGCTCAGCCGTCTTGGGCAGGTCGGCCATGGATCAGCTCAGCTCGCCGGGCTTCTTGTCGAACCACTTCACGTAGATCTTCTCGTAGGTGCCGTCCTGCTTCGCCTTGGCGAGCTCCTCGTTGATGGTCTTGACGAGGACCGGGTCGGCGTCCTTCTTCATGCCGATGCCGTACTGCTCGCCGGTGTCGAGGCTGGCGATCAGCTCGAACTTCTCGGCGACCTCCGGCTTCTTCAGCCAGGTGAGCACGACCGGCAGGTCCTGGATGATGACGTCGGCCTGGCCGGCCTGGAGCGCCAGCAGCTCCTTGGGGGAGTCGGCGTACTCGGTGGGGTCGAAGCCCTGCTTCTTGGCGTAGTCGAGGCCGGTGGTGCTGGCCTGGGCGCCGAGCTTGAGGCCCTTCGCCTTGACGTCCTCCAGGGACTTCGCGCCCGTGCCCTTCTTGGCCAGCAGGGCCTGCGTGGCGTCGAAGTACGGGTCGGAGAAGGTGATGTTCTGGGCCCGCTCGGGGGTGATGGTCATGCCCGCGGCGGCGACGTCGCACTTGCCGGCGGCCATCGCGGCGCCGCTCTTGATCACCGCGAAGTCGATGTCGACGATGTTCTGGGTGACGCCGAGCTTCTTGGCGGCGAGGTCGACGATGTCGACGTCGAAGCCGACGACGTTGCCGCTCGCGTCCTTGAACTGGAACGGCTCGTAGGGGATGTTGGTGCAGACCGTGAGCTTGCCGGGCTGCACCAGCTTCACCGCGGCGGCCGAGCCGGAGCCGGCGTCGGCGCTGGTGTCGGCGCCGCCCGAGCCGGAGTCACTGCCGCAGGCGGACAGGGCGAGAGCGGCGGTCAGGGCGAGCGCGCCGGCGGCGTAGCCACGGCGGCCCTTGGGGCTGAGGGCCATGTACGGCCTCCTAGGAAGTCAAAAGCCATAGAACTTGCGTTTTGTGCAGTTTAGATGCGGTTTTGCGCCGTTCCGTCATCGGTGGTTTAACGATGCGTCAACGGAACGGCCTCAGACCGCCCATCCATGGGCTCCAGGGGGGATGCCGGCTCAGCCACCGTCTCACGATGTGGCACTATGGGGTGACGGGTGACCCCCGAACCCCCATCACGAGATGACGCCGAGGGGACCCTGGCAGCTACAGAAGCCATCCCACTCGCGATCATCCGCCGAAGATTCTTCCGCTTCCGATGACTCCAGGGGTCGCTGTGGCTGTCACGCCCGCTTCTACGCCAGGTTCCTCATCCGTCGAGAACCTCGATCTCGATCCCGCCTTCGCGCTGCACCGCGGCGGCAAGATCGAGATCCGCTCCACCATTCCGGTCCGCGACGCCGACGACCTGTCGCTCGCCTACACGCCCGGCGTGGCCCGGGTCTGCACCGCCATCGCCGAGACGCCGTCGCTCGTCCACGACTACACCTGGGCCTCCAGGGTCGTCGCCGTGGTCTCCGACGGCACCGCCGTGCTCGGACTCGGGGACATCGGCCCGGCCGCCGCCATGCCCGTCATGGAGGGCAAGGCGCTGCTGTTCAAGGAGTTCGGCGGGGTCGACGCGGTGCCCATCTGCCTCGACTGCACCGACGTCGACGCGCTCGTCGAGACCGTGGCGCGGCTCGCGCCGTCGTTCGGCGGCATCAACCTCGAGGACATCAGCGCGCCGCGCTGCTTCGAGGTCGAGGCCCGCCTGCGCGACCTGCTCGACATCCCCGTCTTCCACGACGACCAGCACGGCACCGCCATCGTGGTGCTCGCCGCGCTCCAGAACGCCGCCAGGCTGACCGGCCGGACCCTCGGCGACCTGCGGGCGGTCGTCGCGGGCGCCGGAGCCTCGGGCGTCGCGGTGACCCGGATCCTGCTGGAGGCCGGCATCGGCGACATCGCCGTCTCCGACTCCAAGGGCCTGATCTACCAGGGCAGGGAAGGGCTCAACCCGGTCAAGGAGTCGCTGGCCCGCGACACCAACAAGGCCAGGCTCACCGGCTCCACCGAGGAGGCGCTGGCCGGCGCCGACGTGTTCGTCGGACTGTCCGGCTCGACGGTCACCGAGCAGGCCATCGCCTCCATGGCCGAAGGCTCGATCGTCTTCGCCCTGTCCAACCCCACTCCCGAGGTCCACCCCGAGGCCGCCGCCCGGCACGCCGCGGTCGTCGCCACCGGCCGGTCCGACTTCCCCAACCAGATCAACAACGTGCTGGCCTTCCCCGGCGTGTTCCGGGGCGCGCTCGACGTGCGGGCCTCCACGATCACCGAGAACATGAAGGTGGCCGCGGCCGACGCGCTCGCCGCCGTCGTGGGCGACGACCTCACCGCGACGTACGTCATCCCGAGCCCCTTCGACGAGCGCGTCGCGCCCGCCGTCACCGCCGCGGTGGCCGCCCAGGCGCGGGCCGACGGGGTCGCCCGTCTCTGATCGGCGGACTTCCTGGCGGGCGGGGCTCTTCGGGGCCCCGCCCGCCGGCGCGTGGAGCGGGAGGGCGGCGAGACTGCAGAAAGCTGCCGGGGGAAGTTGTTGCAGAGACTTGGGGCAGGCTTTGAGAATCGCCCTCATCCTTTACCCAAGGTGCTATAACTGTAGCTCTCTGTAATGACCGTGGGCGCCGACTCCTGTGCCGAGGAGAGCGATGGAACGCGAGCCGAACCGACTGCTGCAGCAGCTCATCGCGGAGGCGGGCTTTTCCCACAAGGGACTGGCCAGGCGCCTCAACGACCTGGGTGCCGCCCGTGGCACTCCGGGCCTCAAGTACGACCATAGTTCGGTGCTGCGCTGGATCGGTGGCCAGCGCCCGAGGGACCCGGTCCCCGGACTGCTCACGGAGATCTTCGCGATGCGCCTGGGCAGGTCGGTCACCACGGAAGACCTGGGCATGCCCGCCGTCATCACACCCCTCGATCTCGGACAGGAGTTCACCCACACCTGGCAGGAGGGGGTCGCTACTGTGACCGCGCTGTGGCGGGCCGACGTGGAGAGAAGGAGGTTCCTCGTCGACTCGACGTTCGCAATCGGAGCTGGCTCGGTCGGAGCCATCCGCTGGCTGACGTCCCCATCCGAGGGACGTCCGAGCGGCGGCGGGGCGCGGCGCGTGGGACGCGCCGACATCGCCGCCATTCACGAGGTGACCCGGTCCTTCGGGGAGCTCGACAATCGATTCGGCAGCGGCCGGGTCCGCTCGTCCGTCATCAAATATCTCGACACCGCCGTCTCGCCGCTGCTCAAGGACGGCTCCTACGGCGACTCCACCGGCCGGCAGCTCGCGGCGGCAGCCGCCGAGCTGACCCGCCTGGCCGGCTGGATGGCCTACGACATGGAGCAGCACGGGCTCGCGCAGCGCTACCTCATCCAGGCGCTCCGCCTGGCGAGGGGCGCCGGCGACCAGACCCTCGGCGGTGAGATCCTGGCCGGCATGGCCCACCAGGCCATCTACCTGGGCCAGCCGGACCACGCGCTCGACCTCGCGCGGGCGGCCCAGCTCGCGGCGCGCGGGGCGGGCGTCTCCACGCTGCTGGCCTCCGCGCACGTCCTGGAGGCGCACGCGCACGCGGTGCGGGGCGACGCCCGCTCCTGCGGCGCCTCGCTCAACCAGGCCGAGCATTCCTTCGAGATCCGCAAGCCCGCCGAGGAGCCGTCATGGCTCGGCTACTTCGACGAGGCCTATCTGTCCGCCAAGTTCGCCCACTGCTTCCGTGACCTCGGCGACGGCTACCGGGCCGTCCACCACGCGCGGCGCTCGCTCGACATGGACTCCCGCTACGTGCGGGGGCGCATGTTCAACCTCTCCCTGCTGTCGGCCGGGCTGCTGCAGTGCGGGGAGCTGGAGCAGTCCTGCGTGGTCGCCTCCAGGGCACTGTCGCTGGCCGGCGAGCTCCAGTCCGCCCGGTCCCGGTCCTACGCCGCGGACCTGCGGCGGCGGCTGGAGCCGTACAAACACGAGGGGGCCGTGGTGGAGCTGCACGAGGCCACCCGGCAGCTCGCCGCGGTGGTCTGACAACGGCGACGGCCTGGAGCGTCCACGTGGACGCTCCAGGCCGCTCTCGCCGGCTTACTGCAGCAGTTCGCCCTTCGGGCTCACGCTACTGAAGCAGTTCGCCCTTCGGGCTCACGCTACTGAAGCAGTTCGCCCTTCGGGCTCACGCTACTGAAGCAGTTCGCCCTTCGGGCTCACGATGGCCTTCGTCTCGGCCAGGCTCGCCTGCTTGTAGACGTCGGCGACCTCGCCGTCGAAGTACGCCGAGCTGATGAAGTCGATCCGGTCGTTGCCGTCCTGGTCGGCGAAGGTGCTCGTCACGCCGTTGACGTAACCGGTGCGCTTGTTGTTGTTGTACTTGATCAGCCAGGGGCCGCCGTCGGCGCCCGGCGTCATCGAGCACTTGAGCACCTGGTGGGTCTCCGCCTTGAAGGTGTTGATCTGGTACATCTTCGTGGCGGTCTTGCCCATGCAGTACTTCGGCGTCAGGCCGGTGTAGGGCTTGTCGCCGTCGGGGTGCGGGGCGCTCGGGTAGCCGAAGACGGTGACGTGCTGGCCCATGGGCTGGTTCCAGGCGAAGCCCTGGCCGCCGACGACGTCACCGAGCCGGCCGAGATCCTTGGCGATGCCGACCGTGAAGACCGTCTTGTAGTACAGGGTCTTCGTGGTCTCCTTCACCCAGTAACCCAGGTAGTAGTGGGTGATGGTGTAGTTGCCGAGCGCGTCGATCTTGCGGTAGCCCAGGCCCTTGTACGCCTCGTACTCCGACTTGGTCACCTGGTCGACGACGGTCTTGGCCGGCTCCTTGGCGCCGTTGCCCGTCCCGGTGGGAGCCTTGTCGTACTCCTCCTTGGCGACTTCCTTGAAGGCGCGCTTCTTGGTCGGGTAGTCCGGGCCCACGACGTCACTGGTGGTGGCGAGCTTGGCCCAGCAGTCGGCCGACTCCCCGCCGTTCAGGTCGACGCACTTGGTGTACTCGGCCTGGGTGATCTCGACGTCGTTGGCCCACTTGTCGCCGTACCACTTGTCGTACTCCTCCTTGCTCACCTGCTTGGAGCCGGCCAGGGAGTAGCCGTTGTGGACGGCGACGAAGGCGTAGTCGCCGTCGTAGTCGTCATAGACGTCGAGGTCGTAGGCGGTGAAGGCGTAGGCGCCCGCGTAGACGCCCCACGGAGCCTTGCCCTGGTAGTAGCCGGGGATGAAGACCCACTTGCGGAAGACGTCCTTGCCGCGCTCGTAGACGCAGTGGCCGGCGGTGACGACCAGGTTGCGGTGGCGCGACTGGATGGAGGTGGCCGAGCACCAGCGGTACTTGCCGGAGCGGTCGATGAAGAAGACCTTGCCGATGGTCTTCGGCAGGTTGACGTTCTTCACCTTGGTGGCGGCGGCGACGGACCCGGTGGGTGCGGTCAGGCCGGGCTTGCCGTCGTCGGGGGTCTTGCTCTGCGTGCCCACGAGCTTGGGCACGTTCTTGAAGTCCCAGTAGTACTGGGTGGCCTTGCGCAGGGCGGCTCCGTTGGCGTCGAGCCAGAAGTTCGCGCTGCTGTAGGCGTCAGCGGGCTTCGGCGCGAGCGGGTCGGTGGCCCAATGGGGCTCGGCGCTGGCGGGAAAGGCGAAGGTGGCGGCGGTCAGGCCGGCGGCGGCGAGGGGGATGAGCAGGCGCTTCAACGGGAGGCTCCACGGCGGTTGTCAAGAAACAGCGTAAAGACCCTATCGACACATTTGTCACTCTGGTAAGGGTCTTTCTCGGTTTTCTCGCTAAAAGGCCGAAGGGCCCGGCAGAAGCCGAGCCCTTCGGGTAAAGCGATTGGTCTGAGGTTTGGACCCCCAGCTCCAGTGACGGACAGACTAAGGTCAGCCGACCTTGCCGGACCACAGGGCCGCAGCGGCCTTGTAGACGGCAGCGGTCTCGCCGTCGAAGTACGACGAGTAGATCGTGTCGTACCGGTTGTTGCTGTCCAGGTCGCCGAACACGGCGCTGGTGACGCCGTTGACGTAGCCGAGACGCTTGGCGTTGCTGTACTTGAGCAGCCACGGGGAGCCGTTGTAGCCCGGGGTGACGGCGCACTTCAGCGACACGAGCTCCTCAGCCTTGATGGCGGAGACGACCGTACGCTTGGTGTTGGTCTTGCCGTAGCACCACTTCGGCGTGACACCCGTGTAGGGCTTGTTGCCGTCGGGGTGCTCGCCACCCGGGTACCCGAAGGTACGGACGTACTTACCAGTCGGCTGGTTCCACGCGAAGCCCTGGCCACCGACGTTGTCGCCGAGGCGACCGACGTCCTTGCTGAAGCCGGAGAAGACGTAGAACACCGTCTTGTAGTACTTGATCGACGACGTCCGCTTCACGAAGTACGTGAGGGAGTAGTGGGTAATGGTGAAGTTACCCTTGGCGTCGATCTTGCGGTAGCCCGGACCGGTGTAGTTCTTGTACTCGGTCTCGGTGACGTTCTCCACACGCGGGAAGCCCAGAGTCTTGTGACCCTGAACGTTCAGCGCGGAGGGAGCCGCGTCGAACTGCTCCTTGGTGACTTCCTTGAACGCCCGCACCGCATCGGGGTGGTCCGGGCCGACGAGGTCCTCGAAGGAGCTGGGCTTGGCCCAGGCGTCCGTGGTCTCCTTGCCGTTGAGGTCAACGGTCTTCTGGTACTCGGCCTGGGAGATCTCGACGTCGTAGGCGTCCTTGATCCCCTCGTACTTGTCCCAGTCAGCCTTGGACACGACCTTCTTGTCGCCGTTGCCCAGCGTGATGCCGTTGTAAACGGTGACGAACGCGTAGTCGCGGTCGTAGTCCTCGTAGTTGGCGAAGTCGTAGTGGGTGAAGGCCTGCTTACCCACGTAGATGCCCCAAGGAGCCTTGCCCTGGTAGTAACCCGGGACGAAGACCCACTTGTCGAGGAC
Source organism: Nonomuraea coxensis DSM 45129 (assembly GCF_019397265.1). Classification (NCBI taxonomy): domain Bacteria; kingdom Bacillati; phylum Actinomycetota; class Actinomycetes; order Streptosporangiales; family Streptosporangiaceae; genus Nonomuraea; species Nonomuraea coxensis. The sequence continues at coordinate 7,691,559 of NZ_CP068985.1, read as the reverse complement.
GTGCCCGTTCGCACCGGTCTGGTACACGCAGTGACCAGCGGTGGCGACCAGGTTGTGGTAGGTCGACTGGATCGAGGTGGCGGAGCACCAGTACAGCTTGCCGTCACGGCCCTCGAAGAAGACCTTGCCGATGGTCTTGGGCAGGTTCACGTTCTGAACCTTGACCGTGGCCTTCTTCTCCTCGCCGATCGGGGCGGTGGAGCCCGGCTTGGTGTCCGGGGTGTAGCCGCCCTTCATGACGACCTTGTTGACTTCCTTGTAGTCATAGCGGTAGACCGACGCCGCCCGCAGGGCAGCGCCGTTCGCCTTGAGCCAGAAGTCGACAGTCTCGGCGACCTTGTTGTTCGGGGTCAGCGGCGCGTCGTCGACGACACCCGAGGCGGAAGCCGTGCCGGCCAGACCAGCAGCCAGCAGACCGGTGGCCAGAATGGCGCCACCGGCGGGGAGGAGGATGCGCTTCAAGGTAACTCCTTGCGCTGTCGTGGAACGCCTCTTGCGTCCCATGCGTCAGTAAAGGGATAGCCAGGAACATACAGTGTTGATCTTGAGCTCGGGTAGTCGCTTTGGAAGGAAAAGAGGCGACAAGTCGGGCGTGATCGTTCTGTGATGTTTAGGCGGCTGATGCGCAGGAGCGGGAGAAGGCTCGGCTTGGTAGCGTTTGCCCTGATCAACATAAGGGAGCCGTAAGCGAGGCTTCCGGGGTGATCGCGAGAGCTTGAGTGGATCGCTCTCGCCAATGTGACGCAGATCACATTGGATTCATGGCACCGGATCGGCGCCCCGTGCGTCAAAAGGTCTTCACTTTCCGGCCGGCAACGCAAAAGGGCCCGGCGGATGCCGGGCCCTTTGCTACGAACGGTTCAGAACCGAACGCGATGCGTCATCAGACGATCTTGCCGGACCAGTTGGAGGCCGCGGCCTTGTAGACCGTGTTGGTCTCGCCGTCGAAGTACGGCGACGAGATGTAGTCCACGCGGCCGTTGCCGTCCTGGTCGTTGAAGGTGCTGGTGACACCGTTGACGTAGCCGAGACGCTTGGCGTTGCTGTACTTGTACAGCCAGGGGCCGCCGTCGGCGCCCTCGGTCATGGCGCACTTGAGCGCCACGTGCTCCTCGATCTTCTTGGCGGCGGAACCGACCAGCTTCTTGGTGGTCTTGCCGTAGCACCACTTCGGCGTGACGCCGGTGTAGTTCTTGTTGCCGTCAGGGTGAGGAGCGGCCGGGTAGCCGAACACGCGGACGTACTTGCCGGTCGGCTGGTTCCAGGCGAAGCCCTGGCCGCCCACGTTGTCGCCGAGGCGACCGGCGTCCTTGACGTGGCCCTCCACGATGAAGAACGTGGTCCGGTAGTACTTCACCGAGGACGTCTTCTTCACCCAGTACTTGACGAAGTAGTGGGTGATGGTGAAGTTGCCCTTGGCGTCGATTTTCCGGTAGCCGGGACCGTTGTAGCTCTTGTACTGCGACTCGGTCACGTGCTCGGTGACCGTGGCCCGGTTGGCCTTGGCGCCGTTCTTCTGGCCGACGGGGGCGGCGTCGAACTGCTCCTTGGAGACTTCCTTGAGCACCTTGACGGCGCCCTTGTAGTCCGGACCGACCAGGTCCTCGGTCGTGTTGGCCTTGGCCCAGCAGTCAGGGGTCTCGCCGCCGTTGAGGTCCTTGCACTTCTGGTACTCGGCAGCGGTGATTTCCTCGTCCTTGGCGTCCTTGACGCCCTGGAACTTGTCCCACTCGGCCTTGGTGACCTTCTTGGTGGTCCCGTTGCCGATGCTCACGCCGTTGTACACGGTCACGAACGCGTAGTCGCGGTCGTAGTCCTCGTACACGTCGAAGTCGTAGTGGGTGTAGGCGGTCTTGCCCACGTAGATGCCCCAGGGCGCCTTGCCCTGGTAGTAACCCGGGACGAAGACCCACTTGGACATGACGTCCGCGTTCGAGCCGGTGTCGTACACACAGTGGCCGGCCGTGGCGACCAGGTTGCGGTACTTGGACTGGATGGAAGTGGCCGAGCACCACTTCTTCTCGCCCTTGCCGTTGACGAAGAAGACCTTGCCGATGGTCTTCGGCAGGTTCACGTTCTGAACCTTGGCCGTGGTCTTCTTCTCCTCGCCGATCGGCGCGGTCGAGCCCGGCTTGGTGTCCGAGCTGTAGCCGCCCTTGGTCTGGAGCTTCGCCACGTCGGACTTGTCCCAGACGTTGGACTCCTTGGCGGCCTTGAGGGCAGCACCGTTGTTCTCCGCCCAGAAGTCCGCGATGGCCTTCGCGTTGGCCGAGGTGGTGGCCATCGGGTCGGAGGCGGTGGTCGTGTCGGCCTGAGCCGAACCGGCCAGGCCGGCGGCCAGAAGGCCGGTAGCCAGGATGGCGCCACCGGCGGGAATGAGGATGCGCTTCAAGGGAACTGCTCCTTGGTCTGTCGTGGGTCGCAACACGCGGCCCATGCGTCAGTAAAGGGATTGCAAGGAACATAGCGCGGTGATCTCCGCAGGTGAAACCCGGTCCGGACGATTCGGAAGGCCCCGTTACCTCTGTTACCTCGTCGTTATCTGTCAGAGGCCGTTCCGTGTTGGGGCTGTTTTTGCAGGGTAAAAGCGGTTTGTGGCTTGCGGGAGGAAAGTTCCATTAGTGATCACTTCGCCGGAGGATGTGACATAGATCACAGGAACCAGATTTGGGCGTACTCCGTCTAATCTCGCCCGATCTTCACAGGTGATCTTCAGGAAACAGCGCGAGGGCCCCCGCCCTGACGGCGGAGGCCCTCGCGTTCCCCTGGCAGGGCTCTCGGTCATGCCTATCTGTAGAGCTCGCCCCTCGGGCCGACGATCTTGCCGGACCAGACGTTCTTGGCCGCGTTGTAGACCGCGGCCGTCTCACCGTCGAAGTACGGCGAGGTGATGTAGTCGATGCGGTCGTTGCCGTCCTGGTCGGCGAAGGTGCTGGTGACGCCGTTGACGTAGCCGACGCGCTTGGCGTTGCTGTAGTTCAGCAGCCAGGGGCCGCCGTCGTAGCCGGGGGTCACGGCGCACTTGAGCCCGATGTGCTCCTCGATCTTCAGCCAGGAGGCGCCCACGGCCTTCCCGGTCGTCCGCCCGTAGCAGTGCTTGGGCGTCACGCCGCTGTACGGCTTGTTGCCGTCCGGGTGCGGCGCGGCCGGGTAGCCGAAGGTGCGGACGTACTTGCCGCTCGCCTGGTTCCAGGCGAAGCCCTGGCCGCCGACGACGTCGCCGAGCCGGCCCGCGTCCTTCGACAGCAGGAGGTAGTAGTGGCCGCCCCAGCGGCGCTTGGGGCCGGTGAAGCTCTCGTAGTCGCGCCGGTCCACCTGCTTCACGCGGTCGAAGAGGATGCCGTTGTAGACGGTGACGAAGGCGTAGTCCTTGTCGTAGTCCTCGTAGACCTCGAAGTCGTAGTGGGTGAAGGCCTGCTTGCCGACGTAGATGCCCCACGGGGCCTTGCCCTGGTAGTAACCGGGCACGAAGACCCAGTTGTCCATGACGGCCCTGTTGGCGTCGGTGTCGTAGACGCAGTGGCCTGCGGTGGCGACCAGGTTGCGCTGGTTCGACTGGATGGAGGTGGCCGAGCACCAGCGGAACTTGCCGTGGCCGTCGACGAAGAAGACCTTGCCGACCGTACGGGGCAGGTTGATGTTCTGGGCGCTGCCGGCGGACTTCGCCGAGCCGGTCGGCGCCGTGGTGCCGGGGCTGCCGTCGGGGGTGTAGCCGCCCTTGGAGACGACCTTCCTCACCTCCTTGGCGTCCCAGGTGTACTGCCTGGCGGCGCGCAGGGCGGCGCCGTTGGAGGCGAGCCAGAAGGAGGCGACCGAGACGGCCTGGGCGTTGTTGCGGGCCATGGGGTCGTGGGAGACGCCCCCGTCGGCCTGTGCGGCGCCGGACAGGCCGGCCGCGAGCAGGCCGGTGGCGAGGAACGCGCCGCCGGCGGGCAGAAGGATTCGGGTCACGGTAACTCCAGGTTGCGCTGACTTGAGGCGCCTCGTGCACCTGACAGATTCAGCAAAAACGGACGACCCGGAACCTACAACGCTGAGCAGCGGTGGGGATGGGGTGAGGAGGGCGCGTTCAACGTTCCAATGGAGAGCGTGACCTTACCGAGATCCAGGGATCGGCTGATCGCGGGCAGTGACCGACCGGTTGCGTATGACTTAGGTCACATTTGTCGGAAAGGTGTGTCGTCAGGCGATTTTCGCGGGCGTGCGTTGCGCCGCCGCGCGCTGGTAGACCGTGCCCGCGACCGTGTCGAAGTAGGGCGAGGAGACCGCGTCGTAACGCTTGTCGCCGTCGCGGTCCCAGGTCAGGCTGTTGACGCCGGCGAGACTGCCGATCTTGCGCGTCCGGTCGAAGTCGATCACCCACGGCCCGCCGCTGGTGCCCGCGCTGAAGTCGCACGCCTGGAGCTGCACGCCCTTCTGCAGGTCGAGCGGCGGGGCGGCGTTCCAGATCGTCCGGCCCTCGCGGCACATCCGCAGCGTCTTGCCGTCGTACGGGCGGCTGCCGTCGGGCTGCGCGCCCGCCGGGTAGCCGAAGGTCGCGACCGTGTAGGTGCCCGGCTTCTTGTTGATCTCCAGGCCGAGGCCGCCCACGTTGTCCTGGAGGCGGCCGACGTCCTGCATGGTGTACTGGCCGTTCTTGTTCACCCAGGCGAAGCCGCGGTGGACGGTGACGAAGGCGTAGTCGTAGTCGTAGTCGCCCCTGCCGATCCAGTCCTCGTGCAGGCTGATGGACGAGGCCACGTAGATGCCCGTGGGCTGCTCGCCGTTGGGTCCCGGGTTGGGGACGAAGATCCAGTAGTCGGCGGCCTTGGCCTGCCGCGGGTCGTAGGCGCAGTGGCCGGCCGTGGCGACCACGCTGCGGTTCCTGGCCGCGACCGCGCTGGCCGAGCACCAGTACTCCTTGTCGCCGAAGCGGAAGAAGACCTTGCCCATCGTGCTGCCGACCTGGGCGCCCTTGGCCGGCAGCGCGGGCGCGGCGAGGCGGCCGGCGCTGAGCTTGGCGGTGCTCGCCTTGCTCGCCGTGTTCGCGGCGGCGCGGGTGGCCGGACCGGCGGCGGCGCCCGCGGAGGTCGATCGCGGCGCGGCGGCGGTGCCGGGCGTGGCCGGGCTGTAGCTGTCGGTGTGCTTGAACTTCTCGGGCTTCCAGTAGTCGGCGACCCGCTTGACGTCCGCGGCGGTCCTGGCGAGGGCGATGCTCTGCACCTTGCCGGCGGTGGTGGCGTGCGCGCTCTGCGCGGCGGCGATCCCCGTGTGGGCAGGCAGCATCAGCAGCGCGCCGCTCAGCGCGGCGGCCAGCAGCTGCCGGGCCCGGGAGATCATGAAAAAGCCTTTCTTGGGGTCGTAAGGGGCGATTTTTCCAGATGAGTGGAGGGTATTGCAGCCCGGATAGGGATTCGTTACCGGATCCAGGTTCCAACGTGAACTATAAGGACGCCGTCAGCCTGCCACTCCTGATACGCCGTAACGATCAAAAGTCTTTCGACGTTCGCGCAGGTCAGAGCCATGATCGCGATGACGGGCGACGGGGCGTAACTCACCGGCATTTCGCCGTGATCAGGTGATCGGAGTCACGCGGAAAGAGATCGAGGAGGCCCCTGAGCCGGGGCCTCCGAGACACAGGACGGTCACGGCATGACGCCGGTCCACCGGTTCGCCGCCGCCTTGTAGATCTTGTACGTCTCACCGTTGAAGTACGGCGACGAGATGCGCTCGTAACGGCCGTCGCCGTCGGTGTCCCACGCCACGCTGTTGACGCCGACGAGATGGCCGGTGCGCGAGGCGCTCCTGTAGTCGGCGAGCAGGGGCCCGCCGTCGGCGCCGGCGGTGAAGGCGCACGCGAGGCCGACGTGCTGCTGCGCGTTGTACCTCTTGGCCTCCGGCATCGGCCGGGTCGTCCCGGTGCAGCGCTTCATGGTGCGGCCGCCCGCCGGGTAGCCGAAGGAGAGCACGTTCAGCCTGGCGCTCCGGTTCCAGGTGATGCCCTGGCCGCCGACTTTGTCGCCGAGGCGGCCGGCGTTCTTCCAGGAGGCCGTGATGCCGTTGTGGACGTTGACGAACGCGTAGTCGTAGTCGTAGTCCTCGTTCACCACGAAGTCGGCGTGCGCGTTGAAGGTCTTCGCGGCGTAGATGCCGTACGGGGCCTTCCCGTCCCGGTACGAGGGGATGAACACCCAGTTGTCGTAGAAGGCGTTGCGCCGGGTGTCGTACACGCAGTGGGCGGCGGTCGCCACGAGGTTGCGGTGCTTGCTCCGCACCGAGGTGGCCGAGCAGGAACGCCAGTTGCGCGGGTCGCGCGGGTCGGTGCGGGGCAGCGTGAAGAACACCCTGCCGACCGTGTCGGGCAGGCCGGCCTGCTTGCTCTTCTTCGTGCCGGTGGCCGGCCCGGCGCGGTCCGGCGTCCAGAACCGGATCGCCTGCTCGGCGGAGGTGGTGACGTCGACGGCGACGACGTCCGAGGGTGCCGTGGCGCCGGCGGCGGCGCCGTCGAGGCTTCCCGCGGCCAGCCCGGCGGCCGTCAGGCCGGCGAGGGTGGTCGCGATGCGCCTTGCTCGGGGGTTCATGGGGCTCCTTCCGGTTCTCGGCGGCCCAGAGCGGGGTGCTGCGCCCCGGTGGGCCAGGAAAACGCTGGAAACGCTAATGAAGGGCCCGAGCGGGTCGCGAGAAAGCGACGGAAAAAGCATGATCCGGTTATCCGGGCAGCCGGGTCGGATGCCTGAAGAGAAAGCGTCTCCGCAGGTGGGGGCCCTGTTGAATTCCCACTGGTAACAGCGGCAACCTGATCAACAAAAGTCACCGCTTACCAACCGAATTTTGTTCTGGTTGGATGGAGGGCATGGATTCCCGCACCCCCTGCCTCATCGGCCTCGCGCAACGCACCGTGCGCGCGCAGCCCGGCCCCGAACCGCTCGATCTCTGGGAGGAGGTCGCGCGCGCCGCGGCAGACGACGCCCGGCTGCCGGTCGAGCGGCTGGAGTCGATCCAGATCGTCTACACCGACTCCTGGCAGTACGACTCGCCCGTGGGACGGCTGGCCGAGCGGCTGGGGGCGGCGCCGCGGCACCGGGCGTACTCGAAGGTGAGCGGCACGGCACCGCAGACGCTGATCGGCGCGGCGGCGGCCGGGATCGCGGCGGGGGAGTTCACCTGCGCGCTGGTGACCGGGGCCGAGGCGCTGGCCACGCGGCGGGCCTACCGGCGGGCGGGCGAGCGGGCGCCGTGGAGCCATCCGGCCGACCCCAAGCCCCCGTACGGCTGGGAGCGGCCCCCGCATCCGGCCGAGCTGGCGCACGGGCTGGTGCTGCCGGTGCACACGTACCCGATCATGGAGACGGCCAGGCGGGCGGCGCTCGGGATGTCCGTCGAGGAGGAGATGCGCGAGCGCGGGCGGCTGATGGCGCCGATGACCGAGGTGGCCGCCGCCAACCCGTACGCCTGGCGGCGCACCCCGCGCGGCGCCGGCGAGCTGGTGACCGGCAGCCGCTTCGTCGGCTGGCCGTACACCAGGGACACCGTGGCCGTGCTGGAGGTGGACCAGGCCGCGGCCGTCGTGCTGGCCAGCACCGGGCTGGCCGACCGGCTGGGCGTGCCGCAGGACCGGCGGGTGTACCTGCGCGGGTGGGCGTACGGCGAGGACACCTGGGAGGTGGCGGCGCGGCCCGCGCTCGGCGCCTCGGAGGCGATCCCGCGCGTGGCCGCCGCCGCCTTCGCGCGGGCCGGGCTCGGCCTCGCCGACATGGACGCGCTCGACGTCTACAGCTGCTTCGCGATCGCGCTGCGGCAGGCGTGCGACGCGATCGGGCTCGACCCGTACGACCGGCGTGGGCTGACCGTCACCGGCGGGCTGCCGTACGCGGGCGGCCCGGCCAGCGACTACGTCCTCCACTCGACCGCCACCATGGCGGGGCTGCTGCGCGCCCAGGCGGGGCACGGGCTGGTGACGGGGGTGGGGATGCATCTGACCAAGCACACGTACGCGGTGTGGTCCAGCGAGCCCGGCGGCCGGCTGGGCGGCGCCGCGCCGGTGTTCGCGGCCACGGGCGTGCCCCTCGTGGACGTCCACGAGGGCGAGGCGGTGGTCGCCGGCTACACCGTCGCGCACGGCAGGGACGGCGCGGCCGAACGCGGCATCCTCGTGGTGGACCTGCCCGGCGGCGGGCGGGCGCACGCCCTGGTGGAGGAGCCGGCGCTGCTGGCCGAGGCCGAGTCGCGGGAGCTGGTGGGGCAGCGGGTCCGGCTCGTCTCGCCGGACGGCAAGGTCAACCTCGCCTCCTGGTGATCGGTTGTGAATTCGTGACATGTCCGCCCGCTCCGAGGGCTTGCGCGGGCGGTCGCCGCTCCTTTGAACTGAGAACGAGGGCGCAAGCCGCACTACTGAACGAGGAACGCCGGTGGCTGACCGGTTCGACGTCATCGAAGCGGGCCGGAGCGGGCGCCGCCGCCGGCTCGGCCTGGTGGTGCTGCTCGTGGCCGTGCTGGTGCCGGTGATCGGCCTGGTCGTGAGCCGGCGGCCCCCGCCCGCCGCGCCGCCGCCGGCCCCCGATCCGATCAGGTCGCTCACCAGGATCGAGAGCCCGCCCAACGTGCTGCGGGTCACGCCGGTGACCAAGGGCGGCGACGCGGTCATCGACGTGGTGTTCCCCGACGGGCGGCGGGCGAGCGTGCGCTATCCCGCCGGGCTGGACCTGGCCGGCATGGGCGTGCGGCCGTTCCAGGGGATGTGGGTCGACGGCGTCTACCGGCAGGTGACGGCGCCGTACAACGGGGAGATCGAGATCACCCGGGGCGGCGAGCCCATCCGCTCGTACGCCCCCAACGTCACCCTGTGGCCCCAGCAGGCGGGCAGTTCGGGGCGGGGGCAGGTGCTGCTGTTCGCCTTCGGCAAGTGGCGCCTCGCCCTGTACGACGTGGGGGCCGGGCTGACGTTCGAGCAGCGGCTCGCCGTGGCCCGCCGGCTGCGGGGCGAGGAGACCGGGGACGGCTACCTGGTGCTGTCGGGCGGCGGCCCGGTGCGGCTGGCCAGGCCGGGCGAGAGCGTCCGGGGCAATCCCGTCGGGCCGCAGCTCTGGTTCGGCGGCGGGGGGCGGGCGATGGTCGCGCTCGTGCCCACGCCCCACTGCGGGAAGAAGGACCCGGTGCCGTACGTGATCAGCGGGCGCGGCCGGCCCGCGCGGACGGTGTGCCGCGGCGGCGTGCAGATCGCTGTGACCGGCCCGGCGGACTATCGTGAGCAGGCGCTGCGCGGCATCAGGGTGACCCTCAAGGACTAGCGGCGGCCGGTTCTGTAGGGTGCGGCCATGTTCGCCGTAACCGCCACACAGACCGACCCCGACAACCCGCTCGCCGGCCTGACACTGGGGGAGCACCCTGAGCCGAAGACGCCGGACGGCTGGACGACCGTCTCGGTACGGGCGGCCGCGCTCAACCACCACGACCTCTGGACGCTGAAGGGCGTCGGCATCCGCCAGGACCGGCTGCCGATCGTGCTCGGCTGCGACGCCGCCGGCGTGGACGAGGACGGCAACGACGTCATCGTGCACGCCGTGATCGGCTCCGGCCCGGACGAGACGCTGGACCCCAGGCGCTCGCTGCTGTCGGAGGTGCACGACGGCACGTTCGCCGAGCGGGTGGCCGTGCCGCGCCGCAACCTCGTGCCCAAGCCGGCCGCGCTCAGCTTCGAGGAGGCCGCGTGCCTGCCGACGGCCTGGCTGACCGCCTACCGGATGCTGTTCGACAAGGCCGGGCTGCAGCCGGGTTCGACGGTCCTGGTGCAGGGCGCGGGCGGCGGCGTGGCTACCGCGCTCATCGCGCTCGGCCGGGCGGGCGGCTTCCGGGTGTGGGCGACCAGCCGCTCGGCGGACAAGCGCGAGCGGGCCCTGCGGCTGGGCGCCGACCAGGTCTTCGAGAGCGGCGCGCGGTTGCCCGAGCGGGTGGACGCGGTCATGGAGACGGTCGGCCAGGCCACCTGGGACCATTCGCTCAAGTCGCTCAAGCCGGGCGGGCGCATCGTGGTCAGCGGCGCCACCAGCGGGGCCGTGCCGTCCGCGGACCTCAACCGGGTGTTCTTCCTGCAGCTCTCGGTGGTCGGCTCGACGATGGGGACGCGCGAGCAGCTCCAGCGGCTGGCGGTGTTCCTGGAGCAGACGGGCGTGCGGCCGGAGATCGACCGGACGCTGCCGCTGGCCGAGGCGCGTGACGGCTTCGCCGCCATGGCGGAGGGGGAGCTGTTCGGGAAGATCGTCTTCACCGCCTGATAAGTGGCAGGTTACTTCGGGGCCGCCCCGGTGATACAAAGAAAGTAGAGTTGTATCACCGGGAGGCCCGATCATGGATGTGGAGCCCTTCGGCCCGGGTTCGATGCACTGGGACACCGCGGGCGAATACCGCAACCTGCTGGTGGCCGGCAGCGCCCTGGTCCTGCAGACCATGCATCCGGCGGTGGGGGCGGCGGTCGCCGAGCACTCCACGTACAAGTCGGATCCGTGGGGGCGGCTCAACCGCACGCTCGCGTCCGTACAGACCTGGGTGTACGGCGGCGCGGCCGGCCCCGCCGAGGGACGGCGGCTCAGGGAGATCCACCGCACGATCAGCGGCGTGGACGAGCGCGGCCGGCCCTACCACGCGCTGAACGCCGAGGCGTGGGCCTGGGTGCACCTGACGCTGTTCGAGCGGTTCGTCGCGCTCAACCGCCACTTCGGCACCCCGCTCACCAGCGCGGAGCAGCGCCGGCTCTACGTGGAGTCGCGGCAGCTCGGCCGCATCCTGCGGGTGCCGGAACGGGAGCTGCCCGCGGACCTGGAGGACTTCTGGCGCTACTTCGACCGCATGGTGGCCGAGCGGCTGGAGCCGCATCCGACCGCGCTCGACGTGCTGGCGGCCATGCGGGGCGCGCCCGCGCCTCCGGGGCTGCCCGCCCCGCTGCGCCGGCTGTGGACGCCGGTGGGGGCGGGCGCGGGCGAGTTCACCCACTTCCTCACGGTCGGCACCCTGCCGCCCGCCGTGCGGGACAAGCTCGGCCTGCGCTGGACGGCCCGGGACGAACGGCGGCTGCGGCACGTCGGGCAGGCGGTCGCGGCGCTGACGCCGCGGTTGCCGGAACGGCTGAGGTACATGCCGATCGCCTACCGCGCCCGCAGGGCCGCCCGCGCCGCCGCGTGACGGGGCTCAGCGTTCGAGGATGTCGCGGATCCGGCGGGAGGCGTCGTCCAGCGCCGTACGCAGGTCCTGCAGCTTCTCCCCGGTCAGCCGGGCCCCGGACGCCTCCCTGCGCGCCTGCGCGACGAAGTCGGCCAGCAGCTCGCCCAGCTCGGCGTCGAGATCGGCGCGGGACGGCGGCGCGCCGCCGAGCGTGGCCCAGATCTCGGTCCACATCCGGCGCCACTCCCTGGTCAGCCGCTCGCTCTCGCCCTGCCACTGATGGGCGTGCTCCTGCCACTGCCGCCACTGCTCGTCCCGCAGCCGCTGGAACTCCTCCTTCTGCCGCCGGCCGAACCCGACCGGGTCCTCCCGGCCGCCGGTGCGCACGTCCTTGGCCATCCGGGTCAGCTCGTCGCGCAGCGACTTGACCGTCTCGCGCACGTCCTCCTTGACCTCGCGGGCGATGTCGCGGACGGAGGCGGAGATCTCCTCCTCCAGGTCGTCGAGCTCGTCGAGGCGGGCGTTGAGCTCCTCGCGGCCCTTGTCGGTGATCGAGAAGACCTTCTTGCCGTCGGCCACCTCGTGGGTGACCAGGCCCTCCTCCTCCAGCCGGGCGAGGCGCGGGTAGATCGTGCCGGGGGAGGGCGAGTAGACGCCGAGGAAGCGGTCCTGGAGCAGCCGGATCACCTCGTAGCCGTGACGCGGGCTCTCCTCCAGCAGCTTGAGCAGGTACAGCCGGAGCCGGCCGTGACCGAAGACAGGGCTCATTCCTTCTCCCCCTTGAGCAGCGCGACCTCGCCGGAGACCGTGGTCGCCGACACCGAGGCCATGCCGCCGCCGAGCCGCCCGGACATGGTCCTCATGCCGGGACTGCTCGAGTCGGACAGTTCGTCGAACGTGCTGATCAGCCGGCCGGAGGTGGAGCGGACGGTGACGTCCGCGTCCGCGTTGTCCGGCAGCCTGACCAGGATGTCACCGGAGACGCTGGTGAACGTCACATGCCCCGTGGGCCGCAGCGCCAGGTCGGCGGTGATGCGGCCGGAGACCGTGTTGGCCCTGAGCCGGCGCGGCGTGCCGTCGGCCACCGTGAGGTCGCCCGAGACGCTGTTGAACGACAGGTCGCCCTCCATCGCCCGGCTCTCCACGGCCCCGGAGACGGTGTTGGCGTGCACCTCGCCGCTCACCCCGTCGAGCACGATCTCCGCCGACACGCCCTTGACGCGGGTGGACCGCTCGAAGCCGGCCACGACGGCGGGCGCCGACACCACGCCCGCGCTCACCCGGCACGACTTGGGGACGGCGATGGACAGCACGGTCCTGCGCGGGTCGCGGCGCAGCCAGCCGAGCAGGCCGTCCCAGGTGAGGTCCTTGTAGGCCACGGTGAGCGAGCGGGCGTCCTCGTCGTAGGTCACGATGAGCGGGGAGGCCGAGTCGATCTCGGCCACCTCCAGCGTCGGCGGGCCCTCGCTGGCGAGCACCGCGAGCCGGCCCGCGACGATGCGCACGTCGAGCGATTCCACGGCGCCGAAGGTCAGCTGCTCCGGCGTTTCGACGGTCCACTGCTGCATGCTTCCGCCCTTCTGGCGACACGTCTTATGAGAACACGATATGTCGCGTTCGGCGGAAACTCAAGATGTATCGCGTTTTACGGCTATTCGTCGTCCTCGTCGTCCAGCCGGGCCAGCCACGTGGCCAGCCGCTCGACCGGGGTCTCGAACTCGGGGTTGAGGTCCACGAACTCCCGCAGCCGCTCACCCAGCCACAGCAGGCTGACCTCCTCCTCGCCCCGGCGCTCGACCAGCTCCTCGATCCCCCGATCGGTGAAGTACATCGCTCTTCCGTCCCGTCATCCTGTGGTCCGCTTGCGTCTTCGCCCGAACTCTAGCCCCTGACCGGCACGGATCCGGAAACGGCGGATGCCGGCGGCCCAGAAGGACCACCGGCATCCGGCGAAACAACCTGGATCAGGCGAAGACCTGGTGCAGGATCTCCTCCAGCTCCGTGTCGTGCGCGTTGTGCGAGCCCGAGGCCGGCGAGCTGTTGGGCGTGCGCGAGACCCGCCGCACCGACCGGCCGCCCAGCGCCTGCGGGTCCTCGGCCAGCTTGAGCGTCAGGTAGGGCCACGGACCCATGTTGACCGGCTCGTCCTGCGCCCAGATCAGCTCGACCTGGCCGCCGTAGCGGCCCAGCTCGGCCGCCAGCTCCTCACCCGGGAACGGGTAGAGGCGCTCCAGCCGGACCAGCGCCACGTCGTCACGGCCCAGCTTGCCGCGCTCGGCCAGCAGCTCGTAGTAGAGCTTGCCCGAGCACATCACCACGCGGGTGACCTTCGCCGGGTCCACCCCCGTGTCGGCGAGCACCGGCTGGAAGGTGCCCGAGGTGAAGTCGGCCGCCTTGGACGTCGCCGCCTTGTGGCGCAGCAGCCACTTCGGCGTGAAGACCACCAGCGGCTTGCGCCGCTGCGACTCCACCTGCCAGCGCAGCAGGTGGAAGTAGTTGGCCGGGGTGGTGGGCTGCGCGACGGTCATGTTGTCCAGCGCGCAGACCTGGAGGAACCGCTCGATGCGGGCCGAGGAGTGGTCGGGACCCTGGCCCTCGTAGCCGTGCGGCAGCAGCAGCGTGACCGAGGACTTCTGGCCCCACTTCTGCTCACCGGACGAGATGAACTCGTCGATGATCGTCTGGGCGCCGTTGACGAAGTCGCCGAACTGCGCCTCCCAGCACACCAGGGCGTCGGGCCGCACGACGCTGTAGCCGTACTCGAAGCCGAGCGCCGCGAACTCGCTGAGCAGCGAGTCGTAGACGTAGAACTTCGTGGTGCCCTGGTTGAAGGTCTTGAGCGGCGTGTGGTCGGCGCCGGTCATCCGGTCGACCAGCACCGCGTGCCGCTGGGTGAACGTGCCACGCCGGGAGTCCTGGCCGACCAGGCGGACCGGGTGGCCGTCGAGCAGCAGCGAGCCGAAGGCCAGCGTCTCGCCCATCGCCCAGTCGATCGCGTCCTGCTCGACCATCTGGCCGCGGCGCTGCAGCACCGGCGCCAGGCGCGGGTGCGGCGTGAAGCCGTCGGGGAGGTTGAGCTGGGTGTCGACGATGCGCTTGAGCGTCTCGTGGGTGATCGCCGTCGGGGTGTCGTCGTGCGACCACTTGACGACCTCGGTCGGCGGCACCCGCATCGCGGCCGCCTCCTGCGGCTTCTTCGCCGCCTCGCGGACCTCGGTGAACGCCTGCTCCAGCTTGGCCTGGTAGTCGCGCAGCGCCGACTCGGCCTCCTCGACCGTGATGTCGCCGCGGCCGATCAGGGCCTCGGTGTAGAGCTTGCGGGTCGAGCGCTTGGCGTCGATGAGGTCGTACATCAGCGGCTGGGTGAAGGCCGGGTTGTCGCCCTCGTTGTGACCGCGGCGGCGGTAGCAGATGAGGTCGATGACGACGTCCTTGCGGAACGCCCGCCGGTATTCGTAGGCGAGCTGGCCCACCCGGACCACGGCCTCGGGGTCGTCGCCGTTGACGTGGAAGATCGGGGCCTGGATCATCCGCGCCACGTCGGTCGCGTAGACCGACGAACGGGACGAGGCCGGCGAGGTCGTGAAGCCGACCTGGTTGTTGACCACCACGTGCACGGTGCCGCCGGTGCGGTAGCCGCGCAGCTGCGACAGGTTGAGCGTCTCGGCCACGACGCCCTGGCCGGCGAAGGCCGCGTCGCCGTGGACCAGCACCGGCAGGACGGTGAAGCCCTCCTCGCCGCGCTCGATGAGGTCCTGCTTGGCGCGTACGACGCCTTCCAGGACCGGGTCGACGGCCTCCAGGTGGGAGGGGTTGGCGACCACGGACGCGGTGATGGTCTTGCCGCTCGGCGCGGTGAACGTGCCGGTCGCGCCCAGGTGGTACTTCACGTCGCCCGACCCGTGCGCGGTGCGCGGGTCGATGTTGCCCTCGAACTCGCCGAAGATCTGCGCGTAGGACTTGCCCACGATGTTGGCCAGCACGTTGAGCCGGCCGCGGTGGGCCATGCCGATGACGACCTCGTCGAGGTCCTCGTCGGCGGCGTCGCTGATCACCGAGTCGAGCAGCGGGATCAGGGACTCGCCGCCCTCCAGCGAGAAGCGCTTCTGGCCGACGAACTTCGTCTGCAGGAACGTCTCGAACGCCTCGGCGGTGTTGAGCCGCGACAGGATGTTGAGCTGCTCGTCGCGCTCGGGCGACTTGTGCGGCTTCTCCACCCGCGCCTGGATCCAGGCCCGCTCCTCGGGGTTCTGGATGTGCATGTACTCGATGCCGACGGTGCGGCAGTAGGAGTCGCGCAGCACGCCGAGGATGTCGCGCAGCTTCATCAGCGGCTTGCCGCCGAAGCCGCCGGTGGCGAACTCCCGCTCCAGGTCCCACAGCGTCAGGCCGTGCGACTGGATGTCGAGGTCGGGGTGCTTGCGCTGCTTGTACTCGAGCGGATCGGTCTCGGCCATGAGGTGGCCGCGCACGCGGTAGGCGTGGATCAGCTCGATCACCCGGGCGGACTTGGCCACGTCGTCGTCGTGGGTGGCCGAGATGTCCTGGACCCAGCGCACCGGCTCGTACGGGATGCGCAGCGCCTCGAAGATCTCGTCGTAGAAGCCGTCCTCGCCGAGCAGCAGCCGGTGGATCTGGCGCAGGAAGTCGCCCGACTGGGCGCCCTGGATGATCCGGTGGTCGTAGGTGCTGGTCAGCGTCATGACCTTGGAGACGGCCAGGCGCGACAGGGTCTCGGGGGAGGCGCCCTGGTATTCGGCCGGGTATTCCATCGCGCCCACGCCGATGATGGTGCCCTGGCCGGGCATCAGGCGCGGGACCGAGTGGACGGTGCCGATCGTGCCGGGGTTGGTCAGCGAGATCGTGGTGCCGGCGAAGTCGTCGACCCCGAGCTTGCCGGCGCGCGCCTTGCGCACGACGTCCTCGTAGGCCATCCAGAACTGGCGGAAGTCCATCTCCTCGGCGCCCTTGATGGAGGGCACGAGGAGCTGACGGTCGCCGTTGCTCTTCTGGACGTCGATCGCCAGGCCGAAGCCGACGCGCTCCGGCTTGACCAGCGTCGGCTTGCCGTCGACCTCCGTGTAGGAGTAGTTCATCTCCGGCATGGCCCGCAGCGCCTTGACGATCGCGAAACCGATCAGGTGCGTGAAGGAGACCTTGCCGCCACGGCCCCGCTTGAGGTGATTGTTGATCACGATGCGGTTGTCGATGAGCAGCTTCGCCGGGATCGCGCGCACGCTGGTCGCCGTCGGGACCGACAGCGACAGGTCCATGTTGGCCGCGGTGCGGGCCGCGGCGCCGCGCAGCCTGACCTCCTCGGCGTCCTTGGGCACGGGGGTGGCGGGCTGCTTCGGCTTCTCGGCCGCGGCGGGAGCCTTGGCCGCTGCCGGAGCCGTCACCGCCGTCTTGGCAGGTGCGGAGGCGGGCGCGGTCGTGCTGCCGTTCGCCGCCTCCCTGACCGGGGTTCGGCCCGGCCCGTAATCAGGGTTGTAGTCAGCGAAAAAGTTCCACCAGGCCTTGTCGACCGACTCGGGGTCCTGGAGGTACTTCTGGTACAGCTCGTCGACAAGCCACTCGTTCTGACCGAAGCTTGCCAGCGGGTTTGTCCGCGACGACTCAGACGACACGGCGGAAATCGCCCTCTTCCGCAGATCGGCGTTGATGTTAGAGAACCTGTCCAAGGCTACTCGCCCGGACTGGCAGTACGTGCCGAAGAGCGCGCGCCGCCTCGCACGATCCTCTCAGGAGCGTGCGAAGAGGTCACGCCCCCCCTTGCCAATCCGGGTGGCACTGGGGATTGTTACTGTTTGATATCAACACCGGGGCGGCAGGTTTAGTTCCGCGGGGACAACAGTCTGGTGGCGATCCGGACACCCGGCGACAGCTCCGCCAGCAGGTCGGCCAGCTCCTCGCCGGCCTCCTTCAGCTCTTCCAGCGTCATCGGCTCCAGCCGCTCCAGCAGGAAGATCGCGTTGACCGTCTCCTCGGTGAGCCGGGTGCGGGCCACCTGGCGCCAGTTCCATCTGCGGCAGGTGACGCCGAGGTCGTCGCGCCAGATCACCTCGCCGGGCTCCGGCGTGCCGAGCGCCTCCTCCGAGGGCTCGTCGCCGGCCGCCCGCACGAGCCGCGCCGGGCCGGAGTAGCGGTCGAGGTCCTCGCCGCCGATCGGCAGCGCGTGCTTGACGCTGATCGCGTTGTAGGCGTCGACCGCCCGGTTGATCTCCGGCAGCGGCATGCGCCGGGTGAGGGCGTCGACCGAGGGCCGGGTGCGCTGCGGCTTGGCGCCGAACGCGCGGTAAGCGTCCTTCCAGGCGTCGATCTTGGCGGGCTGCGGCTCCGCCTCGGCCGCCGCCGCCAGCCAGGCGCGGGTGCGGTCGTCCGTCGGGCCGTTGCTCAGCCCGTGCGCGGTCATGACCAGCACGGCGAAGTCGGGCCGGAGCGCGTGGACGGATTCGTCCACCCAGATGTCGTCGAGCACGCTCCCAGTTTAGGAGAGGCGGCAACTCGCAAAATTCACTTTGCAAAATTGTCTTTGCGGTTTACCGTGGACGGTGTGGAGGAGCAGTACAAGATCAGTGACCCGCGGGTGCTCAAGGCCGTCACCCACCCGCTGCGCGTGCGCCTGCTCGGCCTGCTGCGCCGCGACGGCCCCGCCACCGCCAGCGAGCTGGCCCGCAAGGTGGGCGAGAGCTCCGGCTCGACCAGCTACCACCTGCGCGAGCTGTTCAAGTTCGGCTTCGTGGAGGAGGACGACGAGCGGCGCGACGGCCGCGAGCGGCGCTGGCGCTCCCGCCACCGCTACACCTCGTGGGACGCGGCCGAGATGACCGCGACGCCCGAGGGCCGCGAGGCGGTCCGGATCATGCACCTGCGCCAGGCCGAGATGGTCGGCCGGGCGCTGGGGGAGTTCGACCTCGCGGACTGGCCGCGCGCGTGGGTGGACGTCTCCGGCATGAGCGACCACATGCTCACGCTGCCCCCCGCCGCGCTCCGCGAGTTCGCGGGCCGCGCCGAGGCGCTGGTGCGCGAGCTCGCCGACCGCCACGCCGGCGACCCCGACGCCAGGCAGGTGCAGGTCTGGTACGGCGCCGTCCCCCGCTCTCCCGGACAGGAGGAGTCATGACCGCACGCTCGGCCTTACGCCGTTACCTGCTCGTCTGTTTCCTGACCTGGCTGCCGCTCGGTCTGATGATGTCCTCCCAGGTCCTGCTCATGACCGAGCGGGGGCTCGGGCTGCCCGAGATCGGCCTGACGGTGACCGTGTTCTCCGTCGTCACCGCGAGCCTGGAGCTGCCCACCGGAGGGCTGGCCGACGTGATCGGGCGGCGCATGGTGCTGGCCGCCTCGGCCGCGTTCCTCACGGCGGGTCTCGCGCTGATGAGCGTGGCCACGACGCTGTGGGCGTTCCTGGCCGTCGGCGTGCTCAAGGGCGTGGCGCGGGCGCTGTCCAGCGGCCCGTCCACCTCCTGGTACGTCGACACCCTGCACCGGATCGAGGGCCGCGACGCCGACCTCAAGCCCGGCCTGGCCAGGGGCGGCGCCATGGAGTCCGCGGCCCTCTGCGTCGGCGTGCTGGCCGGCGGCGTCCTGCCGACGGTGGTGCCGCCGGGGCTGATGTTCCCGCTGGCGGCGCCGAGCCTGGTGGCCGCCGTGGCGGCGGCGCTGCTGCTGGCCGTGGTGCTGGTGGCGCTGCCCGAGCCGCCCCGCGAGCGGCTGTCGCCGGCCGGGGTGCTGCGCGGGGTGCCCGCCACGATCGCCGGCGGGCTGCGGCTGGCGGCCGGGGGCGCGCTGCTGCGCCGGCTCATGCTGGCCGCGGTGTGCTCAGGCGTCATGCTGACCGCCGTCGAGCTGCTGACGCCGGGCCGGCTGGCCGAGCTGGCCGGCTCGGCGGAGGAGGGGAGCTTCGCCTACGCGGTCGTCGCCGCGCTCGGCTTCGCGGGCAGCGCGGCGGGCAGCGCGCTCGCGCCCCGCGCGGCCCGCCTGGCGGGCAGCTCCGCCAGAGGCGCGATCGCGGGCGCGGTGGTGTGCGGGCTCTCGGTCGCCACCTTGGCCGCCACGTCGGGCCTCGGCGGGGCCGCCGGCCTGGTGAGCGCCGCGGCGGCCTACGTCGTGCTGTTCGCCGGGCTCGCGGTGACCTCCGTGCTGTCGCTGGAGCTGACGCACAACGCGGTCACCGCGGCCGAGCGCACCACCCTGACGTCGATCTCCTCGCTGTCCCTGCAGTCCGGCGGCGTCGCGGCCAACCTCACGCTCGGCGCGCTGGCCGCCCAGGCGGGCCTCGCCGCCGCCTGGACCGTGGCCGCCGCGGTCACGCTGGTCTCGGCGCTGCTGTTCGTACGGCTGCCGGTGCTCACAGGCTCCAGTCCAGCTCCGGCCCCACAGGTACGATCCGGCTCGGATTGATCCCGGTCTGCGTCATGTAGTAGTGGCGCTTGATGTGGTCGAAGTCCGTGGTCTCACCGAAGGCCGGGATGGCGTGGAGGCGGCGGGCGTAGGCCCACAGCGCCGGATAGTCGGTCAGCCGCCGCACCATGCACTTGAAGTGCGGGTAGTAGACGGTGTCGAACCTTGCCAGCGTCGTGTAGAGGCGCACGTCGCTCTCGGTGAGCGTGTCGAAGAGGTAGGCGGACTCGGCCAGGCGCACCTCCAGGTGGTCGAGGGTGGTGAAGACCCGCGCCACGGCCTCCTCGTACGCCTGCTGGTCCCGCGCGAAGCCCGCCTCGTAGACCGCGTTGTTGAGCCCGTGGTAGAGGCGGTCGTTCATGATCTCGATGTCGGGGCGCAGGCGCTCGGGATAGAGGTCGGGCGAGGTGCCCCACGACATCTCCAGGTCGAGGGTGATCTGCGGAAAGTCGTTGGTGACCAGGCGCTTCTCGTGGGTGTCCCAGACGCAGGGGACGGTGTAGCGGCCGGTGTAGCCGGGGTCGGTGGCGTGGTAGAGCTCCGACAGGTATTCGGGGTCCCCGCCGGGGACGCGCCAGCCCTTCTCGTCCCTGATCGGATCGACGATCGTGACGTCCAGCAGGTCCTCCAGGCCCAGCAGCCGCCTGACGATCAGCACCCGGTGCGCCCACGGGCAGGCGTAGGAGGCGTAGAGGCGGTAACGGCCCGGCTCCGGGGGACCGAGGCGGTCGGTGAAGCGGTTGGGCTGCCGGACGAAGCGGCCATCGCCCGAGATCTCGCGGCTCGGCTTCATGGTCCCAGTAGAACATGATTCGGATCCAGAACCCGGCTCGGGCACAATCGTGGCCATGGCGAAATTCGTGGTGACCCCTGCCAGCCGGGCGCAGCGGGAGGCGTGGACGGGCGGGACGATCCCCGACGTGGAGCGGGTGCGGCCGGGGCTGTGGTCCATCCCCGTGCCGATCCCCGTCAACCCCCTGCGGTACGTGCTGGTCTACGCCCTGGAGCTGCCGGACGGTGTCGCGATCGTGGACGCCGGCTGGAACACCGACGAGGCGTACGAGGCCCTATGCTCCGGCCTGCGCGTGGCCGGGTACGCGATCACCGACGTCAAGGGCGTGCTCGTCACCCACATCCACCCCGACCACTACGGCCTGGCCGGGCGGGTCCGCGAGGCGTCCGGGGCCTGGATCGCCCTGCACCCCGCCGACGCCGCCCTGCTGCGCGAGCGCTACGACGACGAGGCCATCGACGGGCTCGTACGCCGCGAGCGGACGCTGCTCGACCGCTGCGGCGTGCCCGCGGCGACGCTCGACGAGCTGGCCGGCGCGTCGATGATGATCCGCCACATGGTCTCCATGGCCCGCCCCGACCGGCTCGTCGAGGACGGCGACGACCTGGGCCTGCCCGGCTGGGACCTGCGCGCGATCTGGACGCCCGGCCACTCGCCGGGCCACCTGTGCTTCGTCTCGCCCGAGCGGCGGGTGCTGTTCTCCGGCGACCACGTGCTGGCGAAGATCACTCCGATGGTGGCCGTGCATCCGCAGTCGCCGCCCAACCCGCTCGCCGACTACCTCGACTCCCTGGCCGCCGTGGGCGGGCTGGAGGTGGACGAGGTGCTGCCCGCCCACGAGTACCGGTTCCTGGAGCTGGGGGCGCGGGTGGACAGCGTGCTCGCCCACCACGAGGAGCGACTGGCCGAGATCGAGCGGGTGGTGGCCGGGCACGACGGCGTCACCTGCTGGGACACCGCGACGCGGCTCACCTGGTCGCGGCCCTGGGAGACGATCCCGCCGTTCATGCGGCGCTCGGCCAACAACGAGACGCTGGCGCACCTGGTGTGGCTGGAGGCCAAGGGACGGGTACGGCGCTCGCCGGGCGAGCCCGACCTCTGGCATCCGCAGTGACCGGTGGCGCCGGGCTTCTGGCGGGTTATGGTACTCGTACTAGAACGTTGTTCTCCTGCCATGGAGGTTCCATGCTTCGGTTCGATGACAGGGTCGCGATCGTCACAGGGGCCGGGCACGGCCTCGGCAGGTCGCACGCGCTCCTGCTGGCCGAGCGGGGCGCCAAGGTCGTCGTCAACGACCTCGGGGGCGCGCTCGACGGCACGGGGGCCTCCGCGGGCCCCGCCGCGGAGGTGGCCGAGCTCATCAACAAGAACGGCGGCCAGGCCATCGCCAACACCGGCAACGTCGCCACCCCGGAGGGCGCGCGGGACATCGTGAACGCGGCCGTGGACGCGTTCGGCAAGGTCGACATCGTCATCAACAACGCGGGCATCCTGCGGGACAAGTCGTTCGGCAAGATGACGGTCGAGGAGTTCGACGCGGTCATGGCCGTGCACGTACGCGGCTCGTTCCTGGTCAGCCTCGCCGCCTACCCGATCATGAAGGCCGCCGGCTACGGCCGCGTGGTCAACACCTCCAGCCCGGCCGGCCTGTTCGGCAACTTCGGCCAGGCCAACTACTCGACGGCCAAGATGGGCCTGGTCGGGCTCACCAAGACGCTCGGCATCGAGGGCGCGCGCAGCGGCATCAGGGCCAACGCCATCGCCCCGGTCGCCTGGACCCGGATGACCGAGTCGCTGCTGCCGGCCGAGTTCGAGGCCAAGTTCACGCCGGAGCGGGTGAGCGCGCTGGTGGCGTACCTGACGCACGACTCGTGCGAGGTCAGCGGCGAGGTGTTCACGGTCGGCGCGGGGCGGGTGGCGCGGGTGTTCGTGGCCGAGGGGCCCGGCTGGAAGACCGACGACATCACGCCGGAGGCCATCGCGGACAACTGGGAGTCGATCATGGCGGAGCAGCCGTACGTGCTGTCGGCCGGCGACTCGATGAAGGCCATGCTGTAGTCCCTGATCGGATGAAGACGGCCACCACGTGATCATTCGGGGTTCGTGAGCATCTCTGGAGGTCGCGTGATGGCCGTGGCCGCCTCTGTGGACCCTTACCGCCGGCTGGCTGCCGTCGGCGAATTGATGGACCGAACCACCGGCTGCTCCGGCCACTCAAGGATGCAAAGCGCATGGTGGCTCGTAACCATGGCTTCTTGGGCCCCCTCCCCGCATGCGCGGGGAGCACCGTGGTCTAGCCAATGCCGAAACGCCGGGCGAGGGAGCATCCCCGCATGCGCGGGGACCACACGAAGCCGCTGAGGTCGATCTGCAACCCCACGGGATCATCCCCGCAACGCGGGGAGCACCAGGTGGAGACACCTCGGGGAGCAGCGATGCTGGGATCATCCCCGCATGCACGGGGAGCACGCCGACGTGGTCTTGCCGGTGCCCGGTTTGAGGGGATCATCCCCGCATGCGCGGGGAGCACCTTGGCAAGGGCCGCATCGTGGTCCCCGAGGTGGGATCATCCCCGCGTGCGCGGGGAGCACGGTATGCGTCCGGTTCCACCGCAAGGGCGGCAGGGACCATCCCCGCGTGCGTGGGGAGCACAAGAACACCAAGGTCGATAAGTGGGCCGAATGGGGACCATCCCCGCGTGCGCGGGGAGCACGGCGAGGAAGGGCCGGAGCTCGTCACGTTGCCGGGACCATCCCCGCGTGCGCGGGGAGCACAGAACGATCGACGTCGCGTGGATGACTGAACCAGGACCATCCCCGCGTGCGCGGGGAGCACTCGCGTGTCTGCGTCTTGAGGTGCGGGTGGTAGGGACCATCCCCGCGTGCGCGGGGAGCACGAGTTCGCGGTCGCTCATGTCGTCCATCATCATCGGGGACCATCCCCGCATGCGCGGGGAGCACAACGACACCGCGGGCCGCCTGAACCGGTGGCTGGGACCATCCCCGCGTGCGCGGGGAGCACATCGTCAAGGTCATGCTCGGCGGCGGGCTGGTGGGACCATCCCCGCGTGCGCGGGGAGCACCCGCCCTGGCCGCCCGCCCCCGAGTTGTTGCCGGGACCATTCCCGCGTGCGCGGGGAGCACACGGTGACTCCCTTCAGGGTCGTACGCGGGTGTGGACCATCCCCGCGTGCGCGGGGAGCACGCAGCCTTGCCCTCGCTCGTCCACGTCCGATAGGGACCATCCCCGCGTGCGCGGGAAGCACTGAGGCGCTGGTGTGCGGTGGCCACGCCGCCCAGGGACCATCCCCGCGTGCGCGGGGAGCACAGCGTGCCCTGCTCGATCTTGTAGAGGCCCACGGGACCATCCCCGCGTACGCGGGGAGCACTCCCACTGGTCCCATGCCCGGACGTCCACGACGGGACCATCCCCGCGTACGCGGGGAGCACCACCCGTGGGAGCCGATCGACTCCGCGCCCCCGGGACCATCCTCGCGTGCGCGGGGAGCACGTCAACGGCCGCGTCACCACCGTCATCACGTCGGGACCATCCCCGCGTGCGCGGGGAGCACCCGGCCCCGTTCAAGATGCCCGCCAAGATGCAGGGACCATCCCCGCGTGCGCGGGGAGCACCTGACCGTTACGCAGTGCTCCACGCCGGCGATGGGACCATCCCCGCGTGCGCGGGGAGCACGGGACCGTGACAGACAATGTGCTCGCGCGGCAGGGACCATCCCCGCGTGCGCGGGGAGCACTCTGCGCTATTTCCGATGCTAGCGACGTGAGCAGGACCATCCCCGCGTGCGCGGGGAGCACGTGGATCCGACCGTCCTGGGAGACTTCGAGAAGGGACCATCCCCGCGTGCGCGGGGAGCACGGGTGGGATATAGCCGTCCAGGTGGGTGGCTTTGGACCATCCCCGCGTGCGCGGGGAGCACTTCCGGGACATCCATTTCACGCTGGTCAGGGTGGGACCATCCCCGCGTGCGCGGGGAGCACTCGCTGACCTGCAACGATGTCAGCCGACGGGCGCGGTTTGGAGCACTTTCATAAGAAGCGACATAAAGGGCATAAGGGGTATTTAGGTAGTCAAGCTGCAATCCAGTCGCTCTAGGCTGCATCATCGCTGCCTGTCGTGCAACTTCTTCCGCATCATCCGCTGGCCTGGTCGTATGCGTTTTACGGCTCTTTTCTGTGGGAGTGTCTTTCGCTTGGCGGTCCTATGCACTTTAATGACCCCTGTGCTCAGCGAGGAGGCATCGAAAATATCCCATTTTAGTGATTTGTCCGAAGGGGCAAGGTCTGTCTGGGCGAAGCATGATCGGGACACCGATGGGTGGTTGCCGTTGTGGAGGCACTTCGCTGACAGCGGCGCAGTGGCCGGTCTTCTATGGGATCAGTGGTTGCCAATACAAGTGAAGAAGGTAATCGCTGAAGGGCTCCCCGGAGGCTTGGCGGACGGCCGGCGGCTCGCGGTATGGCTGGCGACCACTCACGATATCGGCAAGGCGAGCCCCGCTTTTGCTTGTCAGGTGGAATCGCTCGCGGATGCGATGCGGGCAGCGGGGCTGCGCATGCCGTCCCACAGCGAATTCTTGGATCGGAAGCTGGGACCGCATGGTCTGGTGGGACAGTTCCTGATTCAGGAGTGGCTCATCGAGGAACACGGCTGGTCGCGGCCCGAAACGCTCCAACTCGGCATCGTCATCGGCGGACATCACGGCGTTCCGCCCACGCCATCGAACATCAAGGAGCTCTCGGACCACCTGGACCTCGTACGGACTCCGAACTGCGAGTCTCTGTGGCGGCGGGTACAGCGGGAGCTGCTGGACCGCTGCGCCGAGATGTGCGGGATCGCCCAGTCGCTGCCCGGCTGGCGAGGTCTACGTCTCTCGCAGCCCGCACAGGCCCTGTTGACCGGCCTGGTCATTGTGGCTGATTGGATCGCCAGCAATCCCGACCTCTTTCCATACTTCCCTGATGCCGAGCACATCAGCGATCAGGACAGGGTGGAGTCGGCATGGCGCGGGCTGAATATTCCGGAGCTGTGGGAGCCGGTCGAGCCGACCCGCTCTCCTGCGGAAGTCTTCGCCTCGCGGTTCGCGTTACCGCCCGGCAGCCGCATACGACCGGTCCAAGAGCAAGCGGTGCAACTCGCTCGGAATATGTCGGTGCCCGGACTGCTCGTCATTGAGGCCCCTATGGGGGAGGGCAAGACAGAAGCGGCGCTGGCCGTAGCGGAGATCTTCGCGGCAAGGTCGGGCGCCGGAGGGTGCTTCATCGCGCTGCCTACGATGGCAACAGGCAACGCCATGTTCCCGCGGATGCTGGAATGGCTCCGCCGTGTTCCCGACGCACGACTGAACAACGGCCAGCGGTCGGTGCTGCTGGCTCATTCCAAGGCTGCGCTCAATGACGACTACGTTGCCCTGATGAGGGCGGGCAGCCGTACGGCGTCAGGCATCGACATGGACGGCGGAGGCGGCGAATGGCGCCCTGGCGCTGATCGTTCGGCGGCTTCCGCCGAACTCGTCGCCCACCAGTGGCTGCGGGGGCGTAAGAAGGGGATACTGTCGTCGTTCGTCGTTGGAACGATCGATCAACTGCTGTTCATGGGGCTGAAGAGCCGGCATCTCGCGCTGCGGCACCTGGCGCTGGCCGGCAAGGTGGTCGTCATCGACGAGGCGCACGCCTATGACACCTACATGAACTCCTATCTCGATCGAGTGCTGTCGTGGCTGGGCGCGTACCGGGTGCCTGTGGTGGTTCTGTCTGCGACGCTGCCTGCGGGGCGTCGTCGCGAATTGTCCAAGGCGTACGCGGGCAACACGGCAACCGACTCAGATCTGACCGAGGTCGAAAAGGCTCTCGGATATCCCCTTCTCACAGCCGTCGAGCCGGGCGGGCGAATTTCCGTGACGCAAGCTCCGGCCTCTGGGCGTGCCACTTATGTTCGCATCGAGCGGTTGCAGGACGATCTCACTACTTTGGGGGAGCGGCTCGCTCAGGAACTTTCGGACGGCGGATGCGTACTCGTGGTTCGGAATACCGTTGATCGCGTACTGGAGACGGCGAAGTATTTGCGCGGCCTGTTCGGCGAGGGAAATGTCAGCGTTGCACACGCGCGGTTCGTCGATATCGACCGGGCGGACAAAGACGACGATCTCGTGAGGCGTTTCGGCCCGCCGGAGAAGAGCCGGGGTCACCGACCTGTCGGCCCGCATATTGTCGTGGCGAGTTCTGTGGCGGAGCAGTCGCTGGACATCGATTTCGACCTTTTGGTCTCCGACCTCTGTCCCGTGGACCTACTCCTGCAACGAATAGGACGGCTTCACCGGCATGCACGGGGCGCCGACCAAGGCGATCGTCCAGAGAAGCTCCGCACCGCGAGATGCCTCCTCACCGGTGCGGATTGGGGCTCCACGCCTCCTGAGCCGGTACGCGGCTCCAGCCTGATCTACCGGGACCATGCACTGCTGCGCGCGGCGGCGGTGCTCGAACCGTACCTGTCGGCGATCGATGAGACCGGGCACGTCGTACGCCTGCCGGAGGACATCAGTCCGCTCGTCCAGGCGGCGTACGGCAGTGACCCGGTGGGCCCGCCCGAATGGCAGGAAGTGATGGAGAAGGCGGCGACCGCCGAAGCGCTCCATCATGCGAAGCAGGAGGAGATCGCGCAGGACTTCCAAATCCGCGATGTAGGGAAAGCAGGGCGAGCGCTGGTCGGCTGGGTGGACGCAGGCGTGGGGGATGCGGACGACACCCGGCGCGGACGGGCCCAGGTGCGCGACAGCCGCGAGACGCTGGAAGTGCTCGTGGTGCAGCGCCGAGCTGATGGCACCTTGGCGACCCTGCCGGGGTTGTCGAGGCGGCGTGGCGGGCTGGAACTGCCGACAGACGCCCTGCCGGAGCCCAAGCTGGGCAGGATCGTCGCGGGCAGCGGGTTACGCCTGCCCTATCACTTCTCCTTCCCCGCGGTCTTGGACAGGGCCATCGACGAGCTGGAACGCAACTACGTTCCCGCCTGGCAGGCCAAGGACAGCTACTGGCTGGCCGGCGAACTGGTCCTCGTCCTCGACGAAAACTGTCGTAGCTCGCTGGCAGGCTTCGATCTGCGCTACACGTCCACCGATGGTTTGGAGGTGACTCGTGCCGAGTGAGGAGCCTGCAGCGGTGTCCTTCGACTTGACCCAACAGCCGTGGCTACCAGTTCAGCGTCTCGACGGCAGCGAGGACGAGCTGTCGCTTCGCGAACTGTTCGCGCAGGCCGGCGACCTGCGGCGACTTGTGGGAGACGTGCCGACCCAGGAGTTCGCGCTCTTTCGGCTGCTCCTCGCGATACTGCACGACGCCGTTGACGGGCCGGCGGAGATCGCCGACTGGCAGGAGCTCTGGGACGACGGCCTGCCCGTCGAGCGGATCACGAGCTACTTGGACCGACATCGTGACCGGTTCGACCTCCTCCATCCTCGCCAGCCCTTCTACCAGACAGCGGAGCTGCGAACGGCGAAGGGCGAGATCAACGCCCTGGACCGGATCGTCGCCGACGTGCCCAACGGTCTGCCGTTCTTCACCATGCGCGGCCGCGGAGTGGACCGCCTCACCTTTGCGGAGGCGGCTCGCTGGCTGGTCCACGCGCATGCTTTCGACACCTCCGGTATCAAGACCGGCGTCCTGGACGACCCTCGTGTCAAAGGCGGGCGGGCCTACCCGCAGGGCGTGGCGTGGGCCGGCAACCTGGGCGGCGTCTTCGCTGAGGGGGAGACGCTGCGGCAGACGCTGCTGCTCAACATGGTCGCGTTCGACACCGAGAACCTCCGTATCAAGCCGGACCTGGACCGGCCCGCCTGGCGGCGCCCGCCTGACGAGCCGGGGCAGACCGACCCGTTGGAGCTGACCCGACGTCCCGCCGGCGTCCGTGATCTCTACACCTGGCAGTCGCGCCGGGTCAGGCTCTTCCACGACGGCCAAGCGGTCACCGGAGTGATCCTCACCTACGGTAATCCGCTCGATCCCTGCAACAGGCATCAGCATGAGCCGATGACCGCGTGGCGACGCAGCCCCGCCCAGGAGAAGAAGCGTGGGCTCGCCCAGGTCTACCTCCCGCGCGAGCACGACGTCAGCCGCAGCGCCTGGCGAGGGCTCGGAGCCCTGGTGGCGGGACGGGCGGCCGGAGCTGAGCAGCGTGGTGAGGCCGCTGGGATGGTCCGTCCCAGGATTCTCGACTGGGTGGCGCGACTGACCGTAGAAAGCGACCTCCCGGCCAACTACCTCATCCGGGCTCGGCTCATCGGCGCTCGCTACGGAACCCAGCAGTCCGTCATCGACGAGATCGTGGATGACGCCGTCACCATGCCGGTGGTCTTGCTGCACGCCGGCCACCGCCCACTCGGGCAAGCGGCGATCGACGCGGTTTCCGATGCCGAAGCCGCCGTAGGCGTCCTAGGGGACCTCGCAAGCGACCTGGCTCGAGCGGGCGGCCAGGAACCAGAGCCTCGTAGGGGAGCTGCGCGGCACCAAGGGTTCGCCATGTTGGATGGAGCGTTCCGCACTTGGCTGGCCGCCATACGTCCGGCTGACGATGCCGCTGAGGGCAGAGCCCAGTGGCAGCGGCAGGCGTACGAGATCGTCAGTCGGCTGGGCAACGAGCTGCTCCGTGCTGCGGGCGACCCCGCGTGGGAGGGGCGGGTCGTCGAGACGAAGAAGGGTCAGAGCCTGTGGCTGACCGCCTCCCACGCTGATCTGATCTTCCGCGGCCGGTTGCGCTCCGCCCTGCCCGCCGCTGCGACTGCCGCGCGCAAGATCCACCCGTCCGGCACGGACGAGCCATCCGAGATCGTGGAGGCCGCACCATGACCGCATCCCCGCCCCAGACGGCTACTGCTCGGCGTCCGGCCTCCGATCTTGTCGGCGAGGTCGCCGCTGCCTACGTCAAGGAGCTGCAGGAGGGCTATCTGGCCGACCGCAGCAGCGCCGTCGGCGCTCTGGCCCAGTTGCGTCGTGGTGCAGGCAAGCTGCCCGAAGATGTCCCGGAGCTGTGGGGGGTGGGCGGGACCGAGCGGCTGTACGGCGCTCAGGGGCTGTCAGAGAGGGAAGCGCTCAAGGCCGAGTTCGCGCTGTTCGCGGCCATCACCCTGTACGCCCTGCACCAGCAGTCCAAGTCCAGCCAGCGGATGCACAGGGCCGGAGCGGAGCTGGGCGCCGCGGTTCGTCAGCTCATGCCTGGCGGCGCGCTCGACGAGCCCATCCGCAGGCGCTTCGTCCGCCTCGGCACCGCGACCACGCCGAAGGTGCTCACTGAGCGGCTTCGCGAGGTCGTCATCCTGCTGCGCAACGCCTCGATCCCACTGGACTACGGGATCCTGGCCACGCAGCTCTACCAGGCGCAGGATCCTGACGGCCTACGTCACGTGCGGCAACGCTGGGGCCGCACCTTCCACTCCTACCGTCCCGCCGGCCAGCGCACCGAGGCGGACACGGCTGCTTCCTCCGACAAGGACATCTGATGACACGGACCATCCTCGAAGTCCACGCCCTGCAGACCGTCCCGCCGAGCTGCCTCAATCGCGACGACACCGGAACACCCAAGACGGCGGTGTACGGCGGCGTGCGGCGCGCTCGTGTGTCCAGCCAGTCGTGGAAGCGAGCCACGCGGCAGGGGTTCCACGATCTGCTGGACCCGAGCGAGCTCGGTGTCCGCACCAGGCGAGTCGCGGAGTTGCTCGCCGAGCGCATCCGCAAGTTGGACGGCTCGATCGAGCAGGGCGACGCGTGGACGCTGGCGGCGGAGACCATCCAGACCGCGACCGGTTCCAAGATTGAGGTTCCGAAAAGGCAGTCGGGCCGCAACGGCGAGGGTGGAGGTTCGGCGGCACCGGAGTCGAAGTACCTCATGTTCCTGAGCGCCCACCAGCTTGACGGGCTGGCGGAGATGGCGGTCAAGGCCCACGGCTCGGGGAACAAGGACTATTTCAAGGACAAGGCCGTCAAGGATCAGGCCAAGCGGATCGCGAACGCGCGGCACTCCGTCGACATCGCCCTGTTCGGCCGGATGATCGCCGATGCTACGGACATCAATGTGGACGCGGCTGCTCAGGTGGCGCACGCCATCAGCGTTCATCGTGTGGACAACGAGTCCGACTACTACACAGCCGTCGACGACTACAAGGAGCGAGAGGACGACGACCAGGGCGCGGGCATGATCGGGACGGTCGAGTTCAACTCGGCCACCCTCTACCGCTACGCAGCCGTGGACGTGGACCTGCTGCGCCGCAACCTGGGGAAGGGGCTTCGTGAGGACGAACCGCTGACCGAACCCGTTCGCAGAGCGGTGGAGGCGTTCATCCAGTCCTTCCTGACGTCCCTGCCGACCGGCAAGATCAACACCTTCGGCAACCACACTCTCCCTGATGCAGTCGTGGTGAAGTTGCGCGACTCACGGCCAATCAGTCTCGTGGCGGCTTTCGAGGAGCCCTGCCAGGCTGATCCGGAGACCGGCGGACACACGCGGCAGGCGGCCGAGGCGCTCGTCTCCTACCTCACCGAGGTGGAGGCCGGTTACGGCGTGGGACACGGTGACCCCGCGTGGGTGCTGCGCGTCGGTAGGAACACCGAAGCTCTTACCAGGGTCGGCGCGGGTCTGCCGCTGCCCGACCTGATCGCTGCTGTGGGTGCGGAGGTCGCCAGGAGGCAGGACGAGGCATGAGTGTCCTGCTGCTGCAGTTGGCAGGGCCGCTTCAGTCCTGGGGGGCCACCTCGCGTTTCGCTCGCCGGTCCACTGAGGCGGCACCGACCAAGAGCGGTGTGATCGGGCTGCTCGCGGCAGCCCTGGGACGCGAGCGTACAGAGGACATCAGCGATCTGGCGGCCCTGCGCTTCGGTGTGCGCGTGGACCAGCCGGGAACTCTGCTCCGTGACTTTCACACGGCACATCATTTCGTGACCGGTGAGGCTGCACCGGTTTCGGAGCGCTTCTACGTGGCGGACGCGGTGTTCGTGGCCGGCGTCGAGGGCGAAGACGCGCTTGTCGAAACGCTCCGGCAAGCGCTGGCGGCGCCGGTCTTCCTGCCGTACCTCGGACGGCGCTCGTGTCCACCGTCGCGGCCGATCTTCCTCAACATCGAGAAGAACGCCGGCCTGATCGAGGCGCTCCAGCGCGAACCGTGGCACGCCGCGCGTTGGCACCAGCGAAGGCGCCGCGACGAGCGCAGCGTCGAGCTGGAACTTCTCATCGAGGCCGAAGCCGAGGATGGTCCGGTCGACAGCTTGCGGGATCAACCAGTGAGCTTCGACCCGCTGAACCGCCGATACCGGCTGCGCGGCGTGCACCGGCCGCCACGGGCGAGCGTCATCAATCCCGCTGCCCGTCCCGTTCATGATCCATTTACCGCACTCGGGAGCGCGTGATGTTCCTGACCCGGTTCCGCTTCAACACCGCTCGACTCGGTGCCCGGCGGCTGCTGTCGTCACCTCAGCGGCTTCATGCTGCGATCATGTTCGCCTTCGCCGAACCTCCATCTCTGGACGGCGGAAGCGCTCGGATCCTCTGGCGCATCGATCGCAACAGTCGCGCCGAGACCTACCTCTACATCTCCAGCCCGGATAAGCCCGATCTCACCCATCTGGTAGAGGAAGCCGGCTGGCCTGAGACAGGGCGCTGGCAAACCCTTGATTACGAGCCTCTGCTGTCCCGCCTGACCAAGGGTGACACCTGGGCTTTCCGCCTCACCGCCAACCCGGTCCACAGCATCCGCAGGACCGCTGAGGAGCCGACCAAGGTCACCGCACATGTCGGGCGTCAGCATCAAATGAACTGGCTGCTCCAACGCCAGGAGAAGGCCGGCTTCGTCGTCCTGGAAAAGCCGGCGGAGCGGCACCTGCACCACGAACTCGACCAGTACGAACTCGTGGTTCACGACCGTCGGCAGCTCGACTTCACGAAGGCCGGGCAGCGGAAGCCCGTCACGCTCGTCACGGTCACCTACGACGGACGGTTGCAGGTGACCGACCCCGACGCGCTACGCCAAGCCCTCACCAGAGGGCTGGGCCGAGCGAAGGCTTATGGCTGCGGTCTCATGACGCTCGCTGAGACGTGACCGATGGCCACCGTCGGCCAGCGCGGCCAGTCCTCACCGCGCGAACTCACCCGGATGGGAGATCGAATCTCTTTCATCTACCTCGAACGCTGCGTCCTCCACCGTGAGGACAACGCGATCACGGCAGAGGACGCCCACGGAGTCACCCACATTCCCGCCGCGACCATCGGGACTCTGCTGCTCGGCCCCGGGGTCCGGGTCACTCACCAGGCCATGAGCTTGTTGGGCGACAGCGGGGCAGGGGTGGTGTGGGTGGGCGAGCAGGGCGTGCGCTTCTACTCCGGTGGCAGGTCACTGAACCGCTCGTCATCGCTGGTCGAGGCCCAGGCCACCAAGTGGGCGAATAGGCGTACGCGCCTTGAAGTGGCTCGCGAGATGTACCGGATGCGCTTTCCTGGGGAAGACCCGTCAGCCTTGAGCCGGCATGAACTGCTCGGCAGGGAAGGGCGCCGGGTCAAGGAGCGCTACCGGCGCGAGGCTGAACGCGTCGGCCTTGAATGGCATGGGCGGGTGTATGTTCCCGGCGACTTCAGCTCGGGCGATCCGCTGAACCAGGCGGTCACGGCCGCGGCCCAATGCATGTACGGCGTTGCGCAAACGACCGTGGCGGCACTCGGCTGCTCTCCAGGCTTGGGGTTCATCCACTCCGGACACGAACTCGCGTTCGTTCTCGACATCGCGGACCTCTACAAGACGGAGATCGCCCTCCCCGTCGCTTTCGAGGTCGCTGCGCACAGTCCGGACGATGTGGGTTCACGTACGCGGCGTGCTGTTCGCGACAGCATCAACAAGGTCGGTCTTCTGAAGCGATGCGTAGAAGACATCAAGCATTTGCTCTTGTCCGATGGCGCTGTCGGCTCGCCCGAGAGCGACGGTGACATCGATCGAGTGCTTCTGCAGAGCGATCGCGGCATTGAACTCGAGTCGGGCCGCAACTACGCCGACGAGGTGCCCTGGTGACCGTCATCGTGCTCACGCGGTGCCCTGCCGGCCTGCGGGGGTTTCTGACGCGCTGGCTCATGGAGATCGCTCCCGGCGTCTTCATCGGTGGCCCATCGGCTCGCGTGCGAGAGCACCTTTGGCTGCAGGTCCAGCAGTATGCGGATACAGGGCGAGCGCTCCTCGCGTACACCACGGACAACGAGCAAGGTTTCGCCTTCGAGACCCATGACCACAAGTGGCACCCCATCGACCATGAAGGCCTGATCCTGCTACGCCGCCCGAAGGAACTGCAGGAACGCGTCCCGGAAGCGCCTCGAAACTGGAGCAAGGCGGCCAAGCGTCGTCGCTATGGGCAGCGTTGATCAGAGTCCCGCTTCGGTGGTGTCTGGGAGCGGTGCGAACGTAGTCATAGGGGCGTGTGGGCAATATGTCCGAGTCGATGAAAGT
The DNA here is from genome assembly GCF_019397265.1 of Nonomuraea coxensis DSM 45129. Taxonomy (NCBI): domain Bacteria; kingdom Bacillati; phylum Actinomycetota; class Actinomycetes; order Streptosporangiales; family Streptosporangiaceae; genus Nonomuraea; species Nonomuraea coxensis. The sequence continues at coordinate 7,657,747 of NZ_CP068985.1, read as the reverse complement.
GCTCGAAAAGAGGCGCAACGCGAAACATCGCTGCAGGTCAGAGAGTGCTCCCCGCGCACGCGGGGATGGTCCCCCGATCAGGCCCCGCATAGAAATGCCGGCGGTGTGCTCCCCGCGCACGCGGGGATGGTCCCCAGGTCACCTCGGCCAAGCTGGAGGCCGTCCTGTGCTCCCCGCGCACGCGGGGATGGTCCCGACTCCTACCAGGCGGAGCCGAACACGTTCGTGTGCTCCCTGCGCACGCGGGGATGGTCCCTCCTCATGCCCCGGCAACGGGCTTTCGACGAAGTGCCCCCCGCGCACGTGGGGATGGTCCCCCGAGCTTGGACCCGGTGTATGCCGCCAACCTGTGCTCCTGGCGCACGCGGGGATGTTCCCTCGTCCATCTCAGCGCTCAGGGTTTCTTGCTTGCTGAGAGTTGTCCCAGACGAGAGTTGTGCGGTCGGCTGCCAGGACGCGCTCGCGCTTACGCGGTTGCTTGATTACGAAAACCGGAACGCCCTCGGGGATGTTCAGTTCCTTTCGCTCCTCCGGGGACGGCATGCGGGCGCTGACCTCTGCCTCGCCCTCGATGACGACCCGCTCGACGGGTAGCTGGGGCCGGACGTGCGAGCCCTCACGCTTCACGGTGACAATCAGTCCTTCGCTCCGCAGCACCCCGAGCGCCTGTCGTACGGCCACCCGGCCAAGCTCGTACTGCTGCATCAGTCGCGTTTCGGAGGGGAGCGCCTGACCAGGCTTCAGCCGGCCTGATGCGATGTCCGCGCGAATGATGTCGGCGAGCTGCCGGTGCACTGGTCGATCGGAACCGAAGTCGATCACAGCAGATCATCATTACAACGCCACTACCTCATGTGCCCTTGTAGGCATATGCTCATAAGAAGCTACGTGCCTAAACGCTGCCACATCGCAAGGTAGGAGGCTGTCTTAATGGCCAAGCTGCCAGACCGTGACGACGATGACTGGCCCTGTCCGCAAGTGTCCTCACATCCTTCCCGCCGTGTGGTGGCCCCGTCTGTCCTGATCTCGTGGGCGCCGGCCGAGCGGCTCAAGAATCAGCAGGGTCGTCAGCGAGTTCTCGGCCATACGTGCTCGTGCTGTGTGGTCGTCTACGAGCTCATCAGTGGCGGCGGTGCATACATGGTCCGCCGGACGCACCAGACGACTCCTTGCAGGGTCGTGTACGCCGGTCCTTGGACGCGGGGCAAGGCGGAACGCCTCTGGCAGATGCTCCTTACTGGTGAGGCCCGGTGACGCTGGCGCCGTTCAGAACGGAGGGAAGATCTGCGGTGAACGAGTAGGTAAGGCCCTCGGAACCTCGAACCTGCGGAATCGTCTAGCGCGTCATCATTGACGACGCACTGGTGAGGTCATCCCCGCGTGCAAGGGGAGCACAAGGCTGCGGCTCGCGTCCGCGCCGCCGCACGGGGACCATCCCTGCGTGCGCGGGGAGCATCAAGTCGAAGTCGGTCCGGAAGGCGGGCCGGCAGGGACCATCCCGGCGTGCGCGGGGAGCACGGTCCTCCCCATCCTCTTGCCGAGCCGAGGACGGGACCATCCCCGCGTGCGCGGGGAGCACGCCGTCACCTCGAACTCGCGGTGGCCACGCTCGGGACCATCCCCGCGTGCGCGGGGAGCACGCGTGGCGGTCAGGTGACATCGGCGGCGCGTGGGGACCATCCCCGCGTGCGCGGGGAGCACGTCACGGCGCCGCCGTCGGACCAGCGCGCCCAGGGACCATCCCGGCGTGCGCGGGGAGCACCCGCTGTGGGACTGGGAGGACTTCGACTGCCTGGGACCATCCCCGCGTGCGCGGGGAGCACTGGCGTTCGATCTGGGAGGAGCCCGCCTGGATGGGACCATCCCCGCGTGCGCGGGGAGCACCGGCGGACTGGGGTCCGCCTGGTCTCAATACGGGGACCATCCCCGCGTGCGCGGGGAGCACTGCGCGGTGTGAGCACCACGCTAGAGGGGCCGAGGGACCATCCCCGCGTGCGCGGGGAGCACTCGACCAGCCAACGGTTCGCCGTCGAAGGCACGGACCATCCCCGCGTGCGCGGGGAGCACGGCGAGACCGACTCGATGGTGGCCACCACTAAGGGACCATCCCCGCGTGCGCGGGGAGCACCTGGCATAGGGCCGCCACCTTGAGCACATCCGAGGACCATCCCCGCGTGCGCGGGGAGCACAATTCATCATGGCTACTGCTTCCGCTAGCACCGGGACCATCCCCGCGTGCGCGGGGAGCACAGGGCCGCCATTCCCTAAACGCACTCTCCCTGCGGGACCATCCCCGCGTGCGCGGGGAGCACCTGCGTCATGGGGCGATGAGGACATCATGATCGGGACCATCCCCGCGTGCGCGGGGAGCACACGTTCCTGATGTACACCGAGGAGTACGCCCGGGGACCATCCCCGCGTGCGCGGGGAGCACGAGGTCTTCCATCTGTCACGCAGGCCGGACATGGGACCATCCCCGCGTGCGCGGGGAGCACATCGACTTCACCGGCGGCCAGGCGGCCGACCAGGGACCATCCCCGCGTGCGCGGGGAGCACCCCTTGCCCATGACCCCGGCGCAGTTGACCGGGGGACCATCCCCGCGTGCGCGGGGAGCACGGCTTCTACGCCTACACCAAAGAGGTCAGCTTGGGACCATCCCCGCGTGCGCGGGGAGCACACGAGCTGCGGTTGCGTCTGTCGGAGCTGACGGGGACCATCCCCGCGTGCGCGGGGAGCGCAGCACCCGGCAGCCGACCACGGTCCCGTCGCTGGGACCATCCCCGCGTGCGCGGGGAGCACGTTGAGGATGTGGGCCTCGATCAGCTGGTCGAGGGACCATCCCCGCGTGCGCGGGGAGCACGGCACCCACGACCTGCCGCCGGCCCGGCGCATGGGACCATCCCCGCGTGCGCGGGGAGCACAGCTCGCGCATCGCCGTACTCGTATGGCGGCGGGGACCATCCCCGCGTGCGCGGGGAGCACGCCTTCTGGAGCGCCATCCATGCCGAGTGCCGGGGACCATCCCCGCGTGCGCGGGGAGCACGACTGCTCTAGAGCGGCTCTGGGCTCTATACTGGGACCATCCCCGCGTGCGCGGGGAGCACGGAGTGGACCGAGCCGGGCAAGGGGCCGGGCCGGGGACCATCCCCGCGTGCGCGGGGAGCACTTGCTCTGTGCTGTTGTTCCTGGTAAACCGTCGGGACCATCCCCGCGTGCGCGGGGAGCACCAGTCCACGCCCGCGAAGCTGTCAGCCGCCTCGGGACCATCCCCGCGTGCGCGGGGAGCACTCTTGATGACCTGCGCGTTTGTCCGCGACAGAGGCCGTTTCTGAGCACTTTCTTGGGTTCGGACATTCTGGACGTGTCAAGCAGCCCGTACGTGATGGCGATGCCACCCACCTTGCCGCAGTAGCGGCTGCACAGAGTGTCGCACGGTATCCGCCGTACGCACGTATCTGGCATAGCCGACCGCAGGCGATCAGTCGCAGCCATGCATCGCCGGAGACGTGAAAACCCTCGACGCCCGACGTTTTCGCTGGTCGATGGCGCTTGGACGATGTTCCCGGCAAGGCTTGAACCTGTAGCCCCGACCCCGGTGTGTCCGGCTTCTGCGCGTACGGCAACAACACCCACTTTGTTCGGTCATCGACAGAAGTCAGCGGGGTTCGGTCGATTTGCCCTCTTGATTTGCCAGATGGGTGACCTTATTGTCGGCGGCATGACCCCCCAGCCGGGCTCCGCCGGCGACGTGCTGACGCTCATCAGCGCTGGCTCGGCGACGACCCGTTCCGACCTCGCGAGGCTCACCGGCCTCGCCCGGTCCACGATCTCCCAGCGTGTGGACGCTCTGATCGAGCGCGGCCTCGTCGAGGAGAGCGAGAGCGGCGAGTCCACGGGGGGCCGGCCGCCGCGCCAGCTTCGCCTGCACGCCGAGGACCACGCCTTCGCCGGCGTCGACCTCGGGGCCACGCACTGCCGGGTCGCGCTCATGGACATCTCCGGGCGGGTGCTCGCCGAGTGCGAGGACCCGCTGCTCATCGGCGAAGGCCCCGAGAAGGTGCTCGCCCACGTCGACCAGCGGCTCGACCGGCTGCTCGGCGAGGCGGGGCGGGCCAGGGACATGCTGCGCGCGGTCGGGATCGGCGTGCCGGGGCCGGTCGAGTTCGCCACCGGGCGGCCGAACAACCCGCCGATCATGCCGGGCTGGAACGACTACCCCGTCCCCGAGTACTTCGGCGGCGTCAGCGTCCTCGTCGACAACGACGTCAACGTGATGGCGCTCGGCGAGCACCGCCACTCCTTCCCGGACACCAGGCACCTGCTGTTCGTCAAGGTCGGCACCGGCATCGGCTGCGGCATCGTGGCCGACGGCAAGCTGCACCGGGGCGCCCAGGGGTCGGCGGGCGACATCGGCCACATCCGGGTGAGCGGGCACGAGGACGCCGGCTGCCGCTGCGGCAACAGCGCCTGCCTGGAGGCCGTCGCCGGCGGCGCCGCCATCGCCCGCAGGCTCGCCGAGCTGGGCCTGCCGGCCGAGCGCGGCGCCGACGTGGTGGCGCTCGTGCAGGCCGGCGACACGCAGGCGCTGCGCCTGGTCAGGGAGGCGGGCCGGCACATCGGCGAGGTGCTGGCCGGCCTGGTCAACTTCTTCAACCCCGAGGTCATCGTCATCGGCGGCGCGCTGTCGCGGGTGCACGAGCACTTGCTGGCCGGCATCAGGGAGACGGTCTACCGCCGCTCCCTGCCGCTGGCCACGCACCACCTGTCCATCACGCCGAGCCGTACGGGGATCAACGCGGCCGCGCTCGGGGCGGGCCTGCTCGCCATCGAGCACTACCTCTCACCCGAGAACATCAACCGCATCGTCAGCGCCTGACCACCGGGCCGACAGACAAGGACCATCGATGCTGGTCATCAAGGGCATCGTCAAACAGTTCCCCGGCGTGCGCGCGCTGGACGGCGTCGACCTCGACGTACGGGCGGGCGAGGTGCACTGCCTGCTCGGCCAGAACGGCGCCGGGAAGTCCACCCTGATCAAGGTCCTGGCCGGCGCGCACCAGCCGGACGAGGGCACCATCGTCCTCAACGGCGAACAGGTGCGCCCCGCCAGTCCCATCGACGCCATCAAGCTCGGCATCGCCACCATCTACCAGGAGCTCGACCTGGTCGACGGGCTCAGCGTGGCCGAGAACATCTTCCTCGGCCACGAGCACGCCCGGCTCGGCTTCGTCAACCGCGCCGCGGACCACAAGGCCGCCCGCGCGGTCCTGGAACGCCTCGGCCACCCCGAGATCCGCCCGTCGGCCGAGGTGGGCCGGCTGTCCCCGGCGGCCAAGCAGGTCGTGTCGATGGCGCGGGCCCTCTCCCACGACGCCCGGCTCATCATCATGGACGAGCCGTCGGCCGCCCTCGCCCACGACGAGGTCGCCAACCTCTTCCGCATCATCCGCGAGCTGACCGCCCAGGGCGTCGCCGTCGTCTACATCTCCCACCGCCTGGAGGAGATCCGCGAGATCGGCGACCGGGTGACGGTGCTGAAGGACGGCCGTACGGTCGCCGTCGGCCTGCCCGCCCGCGACACGCCCACCGCGCGGATCGTCTCCCTCATGACCGGCCGCAACGTCGAGTACGTCTTCCCGCCGCGCGGCGGGCGCACGTTCGGCGAGGAGGTGCTGCGGGTGGAGAACCTGAGCGCGCCGGGCGTCTTCTCCGGCGTGTCGTTCTCGGTCCGGGCGGGGGAGATCGTGGGGCTGGCCGGGCTCGTCGGCTCGGGACGCTCGGAGATCCTGGAGGCCGTCTACGGAGCCCGCCCCGCCGCCGGCAGGGTGCTGCTCGGCGGGCGACCGGCCGGGCGCGGGGTGGTCGGCGCCGTACGCCACGGCATGGGGCTCGCACCCGAGGAGCGCAAGGCCCAGGCCCTGCTCCTCGACCAGAGCGTCACCGCCAACATCACGCTCGGCAGCCTGCCCGGCTTCGCCAGGTTCGGCTGGCTCGACCGCAAGCGGGAACGGGCCGAGGCCCAGCGCCTGTCCGACCTGCTGGACATCCGGCCGCCCGACCCCGAACGCCCGATCCGCACCCTGTCGGGCGGCAACCAGCAGAAGGCCGTGCTGGCCCGCTGGCTGCTCGGCGGGCGCAGGCTCCTGCTGCTCGACGAGCCCACCCGCGGGGTGGACGTCGGCGCGCGGGCCGAGCTCTACGCCGTCATCCACGACCTGGCCGAACGCGGCATCGGCGTGCTGCTGGTCTCCAGCGAGGTGCCCGAGGTGCTGGGCCTCGCCGACCGGGTGCTGGTGCTGCGCGAGGGGTCGGTCATCCACGAGGGCGACGCCGCGGAACTCGACGAGCACCGGATCCTCGACATGATCATGAATGGGAGGGCGGCCTGATGAGCGAGCCCACGACGGACCACCGCGCGGCGGGGGTGGCGGCGCTCGCGCCCACGCGCCGCCTGGGCGAGATGCGCCACCTCGGCCTGCTGGTGGCGCTGGCGATCCTGGTGGTGGTCGGCCTGGTGACCAGGCCGGAGAACTTCGCCACCACCTCCAACCTGGTCAGCATCCTGTCGCTGGCCGCCACGATCGGCGTCATCACGGTCGGCGCGACGTTCGTCATCATCGGCGGCGGCATCGACCTGTCGGTGGGCGCGGTCATGGCGCTGGCCTCGGTGTGGGCGACGACGCTGGCCACGCAGTCGTACGGGCCGTGGGTCATGGCCATCTGCGCGATCCTCGTCGGCACCGGGGCGGGGCTGGTCAGCGGATGGCTGATCGCCTACGGGCGGCTGGTGCCGTTCATCGCCACGCTGGCCATGCTCGTGGCCGCGCGCGGCCTGGCCCAGCGGATGTCGGACCGCAGGACCCAGCTCGTCCAGCCCGACAACGCCGCCCTCGTCGAGCTGTCGACCACGCGGGTGCTCGGCGTCCCGCTGCTGGTCTACATCTTCGCCCTGGTCGTGGCGCTCGGATGGGTGGTGCTCAACCGCACCACGTTCGGGCGGCGGACGTACGCGGTGGGCGGCAACCCCGAGGCCGCCCGCCTGGCCGGCATCGACGTGCGCCGGCACACCATGCTGCTCTACGCGCTGTCCGGGCTGTGCTGCGGGATCGCCGCCATCCTCATCATGGCCAGGACCACCACGGGCTCGTCCACGCACGGCGATCTGTACGAGCTGGACGCCATCGCCGCCGTGATCATCGGCGGCACGCTGCTCACCGGAGGCCGGGGGACGATCATCGGTTCCATCCTGGGCCTGCTGATCTTCACCCTCATCACCAACCTGTTCATCCTCAACGGCCTCGACACCAGCGACCAGCTGATCGCGAAGGGCCTGATCATCGTCGTCGCCGTCCTTCTCCAGCGACGGAACCTGAAGGAGAGAGCACCATGAGTGAGAACGTCGCGCGCAGGGGATTCCTCGTCGGCGGGCTCGGCGGAGCCGCACTGCTCGCCGCCGGCTGCACCAGCAACGAGCCCGCAGCGGCGCCCAGCAGCGCCGCGGCGGCCCCCGCCCCCGCCGCGAGCGGCAACGACCAGCCCGGCACCAAGGTCACCATCGGCTTCTCCGCGCCCGCGGCCGACCACGGCTGGATCGCCGCGATCGCCAAGAACGCCGAGGCCACCGCCAAGCAGTACAGCGACATCGACTTCAAGCCGGTCGAGCCGACCAACGACATCAACCAGCAGATCTCCGCGGTCGAGTCGCTGATCGCGCAGAAGGTGAACGCCCTGGTCATCCTGCCGAACGACGGCCAGCAGCTCAACCAGGTCGCCCTGCAGGCGACCGAGGCCGGCATCCCGGTGATCAACCTGGACCGCGTCTTCCCCGACAAGCTGGCCTACCGTACGTGGATCGGCGGCGACAACTACGGCATGGGCGTGGCGGCCGGCCACTTCATCGGCAAGCAGCTCAAGGACAAGGGCGTGTCGAACCCGGTGATCGTCGAGATCCAGGGCATCGCCACGCTGCCGCTCACCCAGGACCGCAGCAAGGGCTTCGCCGACGCGCTGAAGACGTACGGGTTCAGCGTGACGGCCAAGCAGGACGCCAAGTTCACGGTCGAGACCGGCAACCAGGTGGCGACGTCGCTGCTGCAGGCGCACAAGAAGATCGACGCCATGTGGAACCACGACGACGACCAGGGCGTGGGCGTGCTCGCCGCGATCAAGGAGGCGGGCCGCGACGAGTTCGTCATGGTCGGCGGCGCCGGCTCGCTGAACGCGATGAAGGAGATCCAGTCGGGCACCTCGGTGCTCAAGGCCACCGTCACCTACAGCCCTACCATGGCCTCCTCGGCGATCAGGCTGGCTCGCTTGGTCGCGCAGGGGAAGGGGATGAGTGATCTCGTGGAGAACTCGGTTCCGCAGTCCATCACGCTCGCTTCCGAGACCATCACCAAGGACAACGTCGAGAAATACCTGGAACTCGGCTTCGAATCCTGATCGGGGGTTGCATGTCAGACAAGACCACCATCGGCGTGGGCATGATCGGCTACGCGTTCATGGGCCGCGTCCACTCCCAAGCCTGGCGGAGCGTAGGGGCCTTCTTCGACCTGCCGCTGGCGCCGCGCATGGCGGCGATCTGCGGCCGGTCGAAGGAGCGCACCGAGGCGGCGGCCGCGCAGCTCGGCTGGGCCGCCGCCGAGACCGACTGGCGCGCGCTCATCGAGCGGGACGACGTGCAGATCGTGGACATCTGCACGCCCGGTGACTCGCACGCCGAGATCGCCGTGGCCGCGCTCGCCGCCGGCAAGCACGTGCTCTGCGAGAAGCCGCTGGCCAACACCGTCGCCGAGGCGGAGGCGATGGTGCGGGCCGCCGCCGCCGCGCCGTCCTCGGTCAAGAGCATGGTGGCCTTCAACTACCGGCGGGTTCCCGCGATCGCGCTGGCCCGCCGGTACGTCGAGGAGGGCCGGCTCGGCGAGATCCGGCACGTGCGCGCCCAATACCTCCAGGACTGGATCGTCGATCCCGAGTTCCCGCTGGTGTGGCGGCTGCAGAAGGACAAGGCGGGCGCGGGCGCGCTCGGCGACATCGGCTCGCACATCGTGGACGCCGCCGAGTACGTCACCGGCCAGCAGGTCGTCGGCGTCTCGGGGCTGACCGAGACCTTCGTCAAGCGCCGGCCGCTCGCGGGCGAGTCGGCCGGGCTCGGCGCGTCGCGGGCCGAGTCCACGGGCGAGGTCACGGTCGACGACGCCGCGCTGTTCATCGGCCGGCTGTCGGGCGGGGCGCTCGCCTCCTTCGAGGCCACCAGGTTCGCCACCGGGCGCAAGAACGCCATGCGCCTGGAGATCAACGGCGGGCTCGGCAGCCTCGCCTTCGACTTCGAGTCGATGAACGAGCTGTGGGTCTCCGAGGGCGGCGGCGGGTTCGAGCGCATCCTGGTCACCGAGCCCGACCACCCGTACGCCGGCGCCTGGTGGCCGCCCGGCCACGGCCTCGGCTACGAGCACACCTTCACCCACGAGATCAAGGACTTCCTGGAGGCCGTCGCCACCGGCGCCGACCCGTCGCCCTCCTTCGCCGACGGGCTGCGGGTGCAGCGGGTGCTGGAGGCGGTCGAGCGCAGCGCGGCCGACGGCGGCCGTTACACGAACGTGGAGGATTGACGATGACCCGACCAGTCACGCTGTTCACCGGGCAGTGGGCGGACCTGCCGTTCGAGGAGGTGTGCCGGCTCGCGGCCGAGTGGGGCTACGACGGGCTGGAGATCGCCTGCTCGGGCGACCACTTCGAGGTGGACAAGGCGATCGCCGACCCGTCGTACGTCGAGCAGAAGCGCGCCCAGCTCGACAAGCACGGCCTGAAGATGTGGACGATCTCCAACCACCTGGTGGGCCAGGCCGTCTGCGACAACCCGATCGACGAGCGGCACAAGGGCATCCTGCCGGCCCGCATCTGGGGCGAGGGCGACCCCGAGTCGGTGCGTCAGGCGGCGGCCGAGGAGATGAAGGACACGGCGCGGGCCGCCGCGCTGCTCGGCGTGGACACGGTGGTGGGTTTCACCGGCTCGTCCATCTGGCACACGGTCGCGATGTTCCCGCCGGTGCCGGCCTCGGTGATCGACGCCGGCTACCAGGACTTCGCCGACCGCTGGAACCCGATCCTCGACGTCTTCGACGAGGTCGGCGTGCGCTTCGCCCACGAGGTGCACCCGAGCGAGATCGCCTACGACTACTACACGACGGTCCGGGCGCTGGAGGCGGTCGGCAACCGGCCGGCGTTCGGGCTCAACTGGGACCCGTCGCACATGGTGTGGCAGGACATCGACCCGGTGAACTTCATCCTCGACTTCAAGGACCGCATCTACCACGTCGACTGCAAGGACACCCGGATGCGCGTCGGCGACGGCCGCCGCGGCCGGCTGTCGTCGCACCTGGCCTGGGCCGACATGCGGCGCGGCTGGGACTTCGTCTCGACCGGGCGCGGCGACGTGCCCTGGGAGGACTGTTTCCGGGCGCTCAACGCGATCGGCTACGACGGGCCGATCTCCGTCGAGTGGGAGGACGCCGGCATGGACCGGCTGGACGGCGCGCGTGAGGCGGTGGGCTACATCCGTACGCTCAACTCCATCACGCCGCCGGCCACCGCCTTCGACGCGGCCTTCTCGACCGAGTGACGTCGCTGGTCCCGCCGGTGCGCCGGCGGGACCAAGCGCTCGTCCGTCAGTCGACCAGGACGATCTGGCGCAGCACCTCGCCGCCGCGCAGCGCCGCCACGGCGTCGTTGAGGTCGGTGAGCCGGATCCTGGCGCTGATCATCGAGTCGAGGTCCAGCTTGCCGGCCTGGTAGAGCTTGGCGAAGTACGGGAAGTCGTGCCGCACGTCGGACTCGCCGTACAGGCTGGAGTGCAGGTGCTTGCCCTCGAAGAGCAGGCTGAAGGCCGAGACCGACCACATGTCGTCCATCGCGCCCGCGCCGACCACGATCACGTCGCCGCCGCGCCGGGTGATCTGCCAGGCCGTCTGGACGGTGGCGGCCTTGCCGACGACCTCGAAGCCGTAGTCGAAGCCGGCGCCCCCGGTCAGCTCGTTGATCGCGTCGGGGACCTGGTCGGGCGTCACGGCGTGGGTGGCGCCGACCTTCTTGGCCAGCTCGTGCTTGGACTCCAGCGGGTCCACGGCGAGGATCGTCCTGGCGCCGGAGACACGGGCGCCCTGGATGACCGACAGGCCGACGCCGCCGCAGCCGATCACCGCGACCGTGGAGCCGGGGCGCACCTTGGCGGTGTTGATCGCCGCGCCCACGCCGGTCGTGATGCCGCAGCCGATGAGGGCCGCCGCCTCCCACGACACCTCCGGGTCGATCTTGATCGCGCCCTGCCAGGGCACGATGATCTCCTCGGCCCAGGTGCCGCAGCCCGCCATCCCGAACGCCGTCGTGTCGCCGCCCAGCCGGAACCGGCCGTTGCTGAACGACTCGATCATGAACTTGGTGCACAGGTAGGGCTGCCCGCCCAGGCACAGGTCGCAGGCGTGGCAGGCGGGCGACCAGTTGATGACGACGTGGTCGCCGGGCTGGAGGTTGTCGACGTGCTCGCCCACTTCGACCACCTCGCCCGCCCCTTCGTGGCCGGGGACGAGCGGCACGGGCTGCGGCAGCACCCCGGACATGGCGGACAGGTCCGAATGGCAGACGCCGGTGGCCTTGATCCGTACGCGCACGTCCGCCGGGCCCACGGGCGCCAGCGTGACATCGTCGCGGATCTCCAGCTTGTCGTTGCCTACGGCGGTCAGGATTGCGGCACGCATGGGGCGTTCCTCCTCGGCGGTGGACCTATTCCTCGATGGAGAGGGCGGCTTTGGGGCAGGAGCGGACCGCGTGTCGGACGCGGTCGTGCAGCTCGGGGGGTGGCTCAGGGAGCAGGATGTGGAGCTGGTCGTCGTCGTCGACGTCGAAGACCTCCGGCGCGAGGCCCATGCAGACGGCGTTGGCCTCGCAGACCAGCTCGTCCACCTTCACCTTCATGACAGCCTCCTGTGGTCCCATGAGACCACTTTGGTGCGTTCGACGACGTACGCGATCCGCTTGCGGCCGGTCTGCTCGACGTACGGGCGGAGCAGGTCGTCGGCGACCCCGGGGGTCATGCGGCGGGCGACCAGCATGCCGATGTCCATGATCCGGTCGGGGTCGTCGATCCGCTCGGCCTTGCCGTACAGCAGGACGCCGCGGAGCTCGGCGTAGTCGTCACCGGCCTCGATGAGGCAGCTCACACGGGGGTCGCGGGACAGGTTGCGGGCCTTCTGGGCCTTGCCGTACGTCCAGAAGGCGATGCGGCCGTCGTCGAGGCCGTAGAACATCGTCACCAGGTGGGGCGTGCCGTCGGGGTTGATCGTCGCGAGCTGCAGCTTGCGCGAGCCCTCCAGGAGGGCGGCCACTTCCTCGTCCGACATCGCGATGCGAGCGCGCTGATTCACCTGGCCAGTAGAACAGGTTCCAGAAGTGGGCTGCAAGAGGCTCCTGGAATGTTGTTCGGTTCGGCTAGGGTGGCCTTCCATGTCGATGCCGCCGGAGCTGCTCCACGCAGCCAAGCACGCCAAGGGGTTCATGCCGCTCGCCGAAGGGCTGGCCCTGTACGAAGCGGCCCGTCAGTACGGCGCGCTCGGCCCGATCTGCGAGATCGGCACCTACTGCGGCAAGTCCGCCGTCTACCTCGGCGCCGCCGCCCGCGAGACCGGCTCCGTCGTCGTCACGGTCGACCATCACCGCGGCTCGGAGGAGATCCAGCCCGGCTGGGCCCACCACGACCCCACCCTCGTGGACCCCCGCTTCGGCAAGATGGACTCCCTGCCGACCTTCCGCGCCACGATCGCCTCGGCGGGCCTGGAGGAGGAGGTCATCGCGATCGTCGGCCGCTCCGAGCGCGTGGCCGCCCTGTGGAACACGACGCTCGGCATGCTGTTCATCGACGGCGGACACTCCGAGGAGCCGGTCACCCGCGACTACGAGGGCTGGGCGCCGCACGTACGTGAGGGCGGCGCGCTGGTCTTCCACGACATCTATCCCGATCCCGCAGACGGCGGCCAGGCGCCCTACCGGGTCTACCTGCGGGCGCTGGAGTCCGGAGCGTTCCAGGAGAAGTCCGTGGAGGGCTCGCTGCGCGTGCTGGAGCGCGTCGCGCCCGGCATCTGACCTCTCCGCATGGCGCCGGCCCGTCCGGGCCCGCTCAGGCGCTCTGGCGGCGCCGGGTGCGGGTCCACGAGTGGCGGATCCGCGCCTGCCAGCCGCGGAAGTCGTCGTGCGTGCGGGCCTCGTGGCCGAGCTCGATGAGCGCCTGGTCGGTCCACGACGCCGCCTCCTCGGCCTCGGCGCCCACCAGGACGGCCGCCGCCTGCCCCGTGTGCTCGGGCAGCGCGCCCGAGCACAGCCGGGCGGCCACCGCGAGGGCGCACCCCTGCGCCAGGTGGGCGCGGAAGCCGTCGGCCGAGGCGTGCTCGGCCAGCCAGCGCAGCTCCTCGGGCTCGGCCCCGCCCGTGTACGCCGCCGCGAACCCCGCCCCGCTCCACAGGTCCGCCCGCCGCACGGCGGGGAACCCGGCGATCCTGGCCGCCACGTCGTCGGGCGCGGCGCAGTCGTGGTACCACAGCAGCCGGCCCAGCCCCTGGTCGAAGGCCGCGCAGTGGGCCCGGGTCAGCAGGTCGGGCATGACCCGCTCGCCCACCAGCTGGTCGGTCCTGGCGAGGGAGCGCTGGAAGCCGAAGCCGTCCACCGCCAGCCAGCGCAGCAGCGGGTGGGCCAGGCGCGCGCCGCGTACCGGCCGCAGCCGCAGCAGCGCGTAACCGCGCCCGGCCCCCAGGTAGGCGGCGTGGCGGTGGTGCCGGGCGGGGCCGGCGAGCAGCTCGTGAAGGCGCCGGCCCCGCGAGAGCGTGAGCAGGTCGAGAACGGTGCAGGCGGCGGCCGCCCCCTCGTAGCCGAAGGGCCGCCGGTCCGCGGGAACCTCCTCGACCTTCTCCACTTCTTTCGACATCACCGCATTGAAGCCGAAAATGTATGACTTCTCGGCTTCCGAGAAGACCGTCCGAGCCGGTCCGGGCCTGAGCCGGAACCTCCGCCGGCTCAGATCGGACTCCAGCGGATCCTTGGTCAGGAACCTGCGCAGTCTCTTCGCCGACGTCAGTGTCGGCTCGATCCCGGCCTGGTCCAAGAACGAAGTTGTGCCCGTGTCGCCCACGCTTCCCCCGAAGACGCCTCGTACGGCCACTCACGAAGCTAGTGAGCCGATGCGGCCTTCACCGGCGGCGCACCGGAGACCGGAGGCAAAGAAGCGGCAAAAGCGCTTGCCTAGGGAGGCTCCCGCTCGGCCCCCTGCGGGGGGACGCGGATGCCGGCCGCGCAGCCGCACACGTCAGGATCGAACGTCGCCGTACGCTCCACGTCGCGGAACAACCCCGAGCCGGGGGAGAGCCCCATGAGCGCGTCGGCCGCCAGGACCACCGCCGCCGCCGTGTAACCGGAGCGCTCGTGCGGGAAGTGCTTGCGGTTGACGAACTGCCAGCCCGTCCAGTACGAGCCGTCCTCGTGCCGCAGGTGCTGCATGTCCGAGAAGAGCCGCGCGGCCCGCTCGCGGTCGCCGAGCGCGTCCAGCGCCAGCACCAGCTCGCACGTCTCCGCCCCGGTCACCCACGGCTGGTCGGAGACGCACCGGATGCCGAGCCCCGGCACCACGAACGTCGCCCACTCCCGCTCCAGCAGCTCGGCCGCCTCCCGCCCGCGCACCGCCCCGCCCAGCACCGGGTAGTACCAGTCCATCGAGAACCGGCTCTTGTCGGCGAACGCCTCAGGATGGGCGCCCAGCACGTGCGCCAGCCGGTCGGCGGCCAGCTCCCAGTGCGGCTGCGGATCGTCCAGAAGGTCGCCAAGCAGCACCCCGCAGCGCAGCCCCTGGTGGATGGAGGAGCAGCCGGTGAGCAGCGCGTACGACGAGGGCCTGCCCCGCGCGTCACGTTCCCAGACGATCTCGCCGCGCTCGGTCTGCAGCCCCGACACGTAGTCGAGCGCCGCCTTGACCATGGGCCAGGACTCCTCGGTGAAGCCCCGGTCGCCGGTCACGAGATGGTGGTGCCAGACGCCGACCGCGACGTAGGCGGCGTGGTTGGTCTCCCCGCCGAGCTCCACGCCCGCGCCGTCCACCAGCTTCATCGGCCACGAGCCGTCGGCGCGCTGGTGCCGGGCCAGGTAGGCGTAACCGCGCCGCACCGGCTCACCGAGGCCCGCGACGGACATCGCCATCAGGCACTCGACGTGGTTCCACGCGTCCACGTGCCCCTCCGGCCACGGGACGCCGCCGTCCTCCTGCTGCAGCGCGGCGATGCTCTCGGCCGTCCGCACGACCTCCGCTCGGGAGATCATGGCTTTTTGACGTAGAGGACCACGCTCTTGCCGATGATCGGGTTGAGCACGGCCTCGGCGATCCGGGTGGCGGCGGGGCGCTTCATGATGTCCCAGACCAGCAGCTCGTGGTACGCCTTCGCGAGCGGGTGGTCGTCGTTGTTCACGCCGACCGCGCACTTGATCCACCAGTAGGGGGAGTGCAGCCCGTGCGCGTGGTGGTGCGGGCCGATCTCGAAGCCCGTGGCCTTGAGCTTGGCCGACAGCTCGGCGAGCGTGTAGATGCGGACGTGGCCGCCCGGCGCGGTGTGGTACGCCTCGTCCAGCGCCCAGCAGATGCGCTCGGGCAGGAAGCTCGGCACGGTGATCGCGGCGGTGCCGCCCGGCCTGAGCACGCGGAAGATCTCGGCCATGGCCGCCATGTCGTCGGGGATGTGCTCCAGCACCTCGGCCGCGATCACCCGGTCGAAGCTGCCGTCCTCGAACGGCATGTCCAGCGCCGTGCCCTGGACGGTGCGGCCGCTCGCGTCCGGGGGCACCTCGCCCGCCTTGTCCATCGCCGCGAACATGTTGGCGACGTTGTCCAGCTCCGCCTGGTCCATGTCGAAGGCGATCACGTCCGCCCCGCGACGTAGCACCTCGAAGGCGTGCCGGCCGCCGCCGCAGCCCAGGTCGAGCACGCGCACGCCGGGGCCGACGGGCAGCCGGGCGAAGTCGACGGTCAGCACTGGTGGTCTCTCCTCGCGATCTGATCGGGTGGGGGTGGAAGTCAGGGCCGGTGCGCGGCGATGGCCTCGTGGTACGCCTCGACCGTGCGCTTGGCCACGACGTGCCAGGTGTAGCGCTCCATAACGCGGTCGTAGCCCGCCCTGCCCACCCGCTCGCGTTCCTCGGGTGAGTCGTGCAGGCGGCGCAGCGCGGCGGCCAGCTCCTCGGCGTCGCCGGGCGGCACCTGGACGGCCGCGTCGCCGACGACCTCGGGCAGCGCCCCGGTGCGGCTGGCGATCAGCGGGGTGCCGCAGGCCATGTGCTCGACGGCGGGCAGCGAGAATCCCTCGTACAGGGACGGCACGACGGAGATCTCCGAGGTGGCGATCAGCTCGCCCAGCTCGTCGTCGGAGATGCCGTGCACGAAGCGGACCCGCTCCTGCAGCGACAGCTCCTGGACGAGCTGCTCGGTGGGGCCGCCCGGCGTGGGCTTGCTGACGACGGTGAGGTTGACGTCGCGCTCGGTGGACAGCTTGGCGACCGCCCGCAGCAGCGTGGCCACGCCCTTCATGGGGGAGTCTGCGCTCGCCACGGCCACGATCGAGCCCTTGCGCTTCGGCTTGTCCGGGCGCGGATGGAAGTAGCGGGTGTCCACGCCGAGCGGGATCAGCCGCAGGTTGGCCTGGGGGACGTTGAAGTCGCGGTGGATGTCGGCGAGCGAGGACTCGCTGACGGTCAGGATCGGGCTGAGCCGGGGCGCGACGCGCGACTGCATCTTCACGAAGCCGTACCAGCGGCGCATCGTGAGTTTCTTCACACCCTTGGCGGCCTCCAGCTCGATGCGGCGGTCCACGCTGATGGGGTGGTGGATGGTGCCGACCACCGGGAACAGCTTCTGGATGCCGAGCAGTCCGTAGCCGAGGGTCTGGTTGTCCTGGACCACGTCGAAGTCGCCGACCCGCTTCCGCAGCTCGCGCAGGGCGCGCAGGGTGAACGTGAGCGGCTCGGGGAATCCGGCGGTCCACATCGTGCCGACTTCCAGCAGGTCGATCCAGTCGCGGTACTCGTGCAGCTTCGGGGTGCGGAACGGGTCCTCGTCGCGGTAGAGGTCGAGGCTGGGCACCTCGCGCAGGATGACGCCCTCGTCCAGCTCGGGGTAGGGCGGGCCGGAGAACACCTCGACGTGATGTCCGAGCGCGACCAGCTCGCGGCTCAGGTGGCGGAGGTAGACACCCTGGCCGCCACAGGTGGGCTTGCTGCGGTAGGACAGCAGCGCGATCCGCAGCGTTCGCTCCCGCACGGACACCCCTTTCTCCGCCGGTAGGCGCCTGAGATCATTGAATGTGACCTTAGCCCGAGAAGGCTACCATTCGGTAGGTCACCGAGAATTGCTCACATTCGTCCCCGCAGGCCGTGCGACATGCGACGTTGCGGTAACCGAACGTGGTTCTGTGGAACACGTTCTAGGTCGGCTGCTGCTCTTTCCCGGTGCATAGCTGTACATTCCGTCCCAACGGGATTGCGTAACGCGAAGTTGGAGGACCCTTGGCCAGGCGCGCTCTGATCACCGGCATCACCGGCCAGGACGGTTCCTATCTGGCGGAGCACCTGCTGGAGCAGGGGTACGAGGTCTGGGGCCTCGCCCGCGGGCAGGCCAACCCCCGGGTCTCCCGGATCCGCAGGCTGCTGTCGGACGTCCAGGTCGTCCGCGGCGACCTCCTCGACCAGGGGTCGCTCATCTCCGCCGTGGAGCGGGTGCAGCCCGACGAGGTCTACAACCTGGGCGCGATCTCGTTCGTGCCGATGTCCTGGGAGCAGGCCGAGCTCACCGCCGAGGTCACCGGGATGGGCGTGCTGCGCGTGCTGGAGGCGATCCGGGTGTGCTCGGGCGTCTCGCGCGGCGGCGCCTCGGCGGCCTCCGGGCAGATCCGCTTCTACCAGGCGTCGTCGTCCGAGATGTTCGGCCAGGTCAGCGAGACCCCGCAGAACGAGCGCACCGCCTTCCACCCGCGTTCGCCCTACGGCGTGGCCAAGGCGTACGGGCACTTCCTCACCCAGAACTACCGCGAGTCGTACGGCATGTTCGCCGTCTCCGGGATCCTCTTCAACCACGAGTCGCCGCGGCGCGGCGTCGAGTTCGTCACCAGGAAGGTCTCGCTCGGCGTCGCCAGGATCAAGCTCGGGCTCGCCTCCGAGCTGCGGCTCGGCAACCTGGAGGCCAGGCGCGACTGGGGGTACGCCGGCGACTACGTCAAGGCCATGCACCTCATGCTGCGGGCCGACCGGCCCGAGGACTACGTGATCGGCACCGGGCGGATGAAGTCGGTGCGCGAGCTGGCCGAGGCCGCCTTCACCGCCGCCGGGCTCGACTGGGAGCGGTACGTCGTCACCGACCAGACCCTGCACCGGCCGGCCGAGGTGGACCTGCTCTGCGCCGACCCGAAGAAGGCGCGCAACCAGCTCGGCTGGGAGCCGACGGTGTCGTTCGACGAGCTGGTGGCCACGATGGTCGAGGCCGATCTGAAGCTGCTCACCGACGGCGGCGACCCCGAGCAGGACGGCTCCTGGCCCTAGGACTCCCCGGCCTCCCGGTAGGCGCCGGGGGTCAGCCCGAAACAGCGGACGAACCAGCGGGTCAGGTGGCTCTGGTCGGCGAAGCCCGTGGCCGCCGCGGCCTCGCCGATCGGGACGCCGTCCGCGATCAGCGTACGGGCCCGGCGCAGCCGGAGCAGGCGCTGGTAGTCGCTGGGCGGCATGCCGTAGCGCGCCACGAAGGCCCGGTACACCGCGAACCTGCTGCCGCCCGTCGCCCGCGCCAGCTCCTCGGCGGTCGGGTCGTCGAGCAGGTGGTCCTCCAGGAATCCGCGCGCCCGCGCGGCCACCGCCGCTGACGTCCCGCGGGCCTTCGGCGGGTCCGGCGGGGCTTGCGTCGCCGCGGCCCTCACCAGGCGGGTGACCGTGACCGCGAGAAGCTCGTCGCGGCGCAGGGCCGTCGCGGCCGGGTCCAGGAGCGCCCGGTGGAAGGCGCGCAGCGCGCCCGCCGCCGCCGCGTCCGCCACCAGCGGGGCGGCGAACAGGGGGAGCGGCGACCTGCGGCCCGTCGCGTCCGCCAGCGCCTCCGACACCAGGGCGGGGCCGATGTGCACGATCCGGTAGGTGAAGCCGAGCGCGTCGGCGGCGTGCCCGTCGTGCGGGTCGTCCGGGTTGAACGCCATCACCATGCCGGCCGCGCTCGTGTGCGCCGCGCCGCGGCAGGTGAACGACTGGGCGCCGGTCTCCGTCACGCCGAAGGAGTAGGTGTCGTGGCTGTGGCGGTGGTAGACGTGCCGTTCGAAGTGGGCGTACATGGCCTCCAGCGGCCGCCGCCGCCCGGCCCGCCAGTAACGCGCCCAGTCCCCTCCCACGCCCTCCATTCTCCCCCGCGTCCCCTATTGACAAGGAACATTTTTACGTAAAGGATGTTTTTTGCGATGAGAGACGTCCTGTACCTGGAAGCCATCGAGCAGGCCGAGGCACTGCTCAAACCGCAGCGCGTCGAGGTGCTGCGGCAACTCGCCGAGCCTCGCACCTGCTCGGAGGTCGCCGTAGCCCTGGGCCAGACGCCGCAGCGCGTCTACTACCACGTGAAACGCCTGGTCGAGGCGGGCCTCGTCGACCAGGTCGCCGAGCGCAAGGTCCGGGGGATCTCCGAGGGGATCTACCAGGCCGGCGCGCGGTCGTACTGGCTGTCGCCACGGCTGGTCGGCCGCATCGGCGGCCTGCGGCGGGCCCGCGACGAGCTCAGCCTCGGCTACCTGCTGGACCTCATGGAGGAGGTGCAGGAGGACATCGCGGCGCTCGACCGCACCGCGCCCGAACTGCCCTCCGTCGGCCTGTCCGGCGAGATCCACGTACGGGCCGAGCAGCGCGGGCAGTTCCTCGCCGAGCTGCAGACGATGCTGCAGGACCTGTTCACCCGGTACGGCGGCGCCGAGGGCGACGCCTTCAAGCTCGCCGTGGCCTGCTACCCGAAGACCCAAGAACCCAAGACCGACGACCGTCGAGGAGACGATGACGATGACCGACGACCTGCGGACGCCTGAGCCCACCGACCCCGCCCCCATGACGCTGGTCGCCCGCATCCCGGCCCCGATCGCGCGGGTCCGCGAGGCGCTGACCGACCCCGCCGACATGCGCGTCTGGCTGGCCGAGCAGGCCGAGGCGGACCTGCCCGCCGGCCGCTACGCCTTCTGGGGCCCCACCACGCCCGAGGGCGACGCGCCCCACCAGCGGTTACTGCACGCCGACGAGCGCACCGTGCGCTTCGCCTGGCTCCTGGACGGCGAGGAGACCACCACCGAGTTCGCCCTTGAGCCCGACGGTCCCGACGCCACGCTCGTCACGCTGTCCCAGACCCACTTCGACTTCCAGGACGTCATCACCGGCAAGAGCATCAGGGGCGTGCTGCAAACGTACTGGTGCCTGATCCTCGCCAACCTGGCCGAGCACCTGGAGGGGCGCGCGCTGACGCCGCGCGTCGACTTCACCTCGCCCGAGCTGCGCGCCGAGGCCGTCGTCGACGCCTCGCCGGCGGAGGTGTTCGCCTCGCTGATCGACAGCGAGGCGGTGACGAAGTGGTTCGGGTTCCCGATCGAGATCGAGCCGTACGTGGGCGGGCGCTTCGCCATGGGCGGCCTGGCCAACGACCCGAGCCCGGCCAAGGTGCTGGAGCTGGTGCCCGGGCGTACGTTCTCGCTCGACTGGGGCGACGGTGGCGTCGGGACGTGGGAGCTGGAGGGCAGCGGCGGGCGTACCCGGCTGACGCTGGTGCAGAGCGGGTTCGACGCCGCGCGGCCGCCGTACGCGGCGTGGGGCGGGATCGTGGCGGGGCTGGCGGAGCTGCGCCGCTACCACGAGGTGCCGGACTGGCGCCCGATCCTGGAGTCGGCGTAGCTCCTGGGCTCGGGTCGCACGAGCGTACAAGACGGCAGGCCCCTGGCCGGGGATGCTCAGGGGCCATGCGTTTCGATACGAAGATCGCCATCGTGGTACGCGACGACCTGGCCGTCTGGCAGCGACTCAACGTGACCGCCTTCCTGGCGAGCGCGGTGGCGGGCGGGGTGCCGGAGACCATGGGGGAGCCGTACGGGGACGGGTCGGGCGTCGCGTACCTGCCGATGTTCCGCCAGCCGGTGCTGGTGTACGAGGGCGGGCTCGCGCAACTGCGCGGGATCCGCGAGAAGGCGATCGGGCGGGGGATGGACGTGGCCGTCTACATCGAGGAGATGTTCAAGACGGGCCACGACGCGGACAACCGGGCGGCGGTGCGGGCCGTGGCGAGCGACGAGCTGCTGCTGGTCGGCCTGGCCGTCCACGGCCCCCGCAACGCCGTGGACAAAACCTTGAAGGGCCTCACCCTGCACCCCTGACCGCGGGGTTGTCCCCAGAACCCCGCTCGGCCGCTCGCCCGTACGCCGCCTTCACCATCCTGACCACTTGACATCCTCCCCCTCGTAAACGAGGGGGATTCCCACGGTCACCCGTGAGGGTTCCTGCTTCACTGCCGGTCGCCCGCCAGGAAGGGCTTCCCTTGAGGTCTTACACCAGCTCCACAGGCGTTTCAGCTCTCCGCCAGCCCGGCGGCGAGGATGTTTCTGATCATTCGGCAGGTGGCTTGGTTGTCGCCACCGTCGAACACAATACCGAACCGTGCGGTGTCGTGCGGCGTTTCGACGGCGGTCCGCCTGGCGGCGGATCGCCTGCCCCTGCCCTGCTCCGCAGGGGTCTGATTCCTCCCCCGCCTGACGGCGGTTTCCTCGGAGGTATCCGATGACCCACCCCCACCCACGCTCTCGCCCCCCGAAATCCCTCTGACCAACCGGATCCGCCGAATAACCCAAGCCATCCTCAGCCTCGCCGACCGCGGAGCCGCCTCCCCGAGGGAGAGCTGGCTCCGCGTGATCCTCGTCGAGGGCGGCCTCCCCAGACCCTCCACCCAGCTCAGGGTCGACCTGGGCGACGACCACCACGCCTACCTCGACCTGGGCTGGGAGGCGTTCAAGGTCGCCGTCGAGTACGACGGCCAGGAACACCACACCACACCTCACCCACCGACCGCCAACGCGACACGGACCGCCGCGAAGAGCTCCGCCGGCGCGGCTGGCGCATGATCGCCGTACGCCGTGACGTCATCCCCGGCCAGATCGCCGACCTCCTTGACCACGTCGCGAACGCCCTGATCGAACGCGGCTGGCGCCCCGGCCCCGAAACCACGACCCGCATCCTCCACAACATCCGCGCCGCCTGCCGCCGCCCCCACTACCGCACCTCCCAAGGCCGCAGACGCCGCCGCCGAAACCCCGACACCTGGTAACGACAGGGATCACCCGGCGTACGCGGGGGGCATTCCTCGCGGGGCTCTCTGCTGTCCCTGCCTGCCATCGATGAACCCCGACGCCTGGTACGGCAGAAGCCCGGCACCGTAGCCTGAGAGTGCCGACCATCAGGAGGTGCGGGGCTTATGTACGACGAGGCCACCATCGGCACCCGACTACGAGCCCTACGCAAATGGCGACGCATGACCCTCGTGGAACTCGCCGGCCAAGCAGGCATGAGCAAAAGCCACCTGTCCAGCATCGAGCGTGGCCTCGCCGCACTGGACCGCCGCTCCTACATAGCCGGCCTCGCGCAAGCGCTCAAAGTGTCGGAGACCGACATCGTGGGCGGCCCCCATCTGACCCGCGACCCGCTGCAGTCGACCCCGCACGCGTACATCTCGCCCTTGAGGGACGCTCTGGAGTCGAACGGCGTGTACCGGAGTCCCGTCGTCGACCGGGCCCGCCCTCTGCCTGACCTGACGCAGCTCATGGCAGGCGCGATCGAGCGGAGCCGGCGCAGGTACGACTACATTGAGGTCGGCCAACTGCTGCCCGGCCTGATCGACGACCTCCACTTCCACGTGGCCACGGGCGACGAGCAGGCGCAACGCCTCGCCCTGGAAACCCTTGTCGAGGCGTACATGTGCGCGGCCGGTATGGCGCGCACGCTCGCGCATCCCGATCTCGGCCACATCGCGGCGATGCGCGCGGACGAGGTGGCCATACGGCTCGGAGACCCCGTCACCCGGGGCAAGGTCGCGTTCTCCCTGATCCGGCCGAGCGCCAGCAACTGGAGTCGCGTCAAGACGCTGGCCGAACGGGCCGTAGACGAGCTCGAACCTCATGCGCGCGACAGCGAGGCGCTGCAGGTGCTAGGGATGCTGACGCTGAACGCGGCGCCGGCGTGCGCCGCGACTTACAACGGCCGCGCGGCCGAGGACTGGCTGTGTGCAGCCGAGGAGTTGGCCGCCCGTCTGCCTGACGACATGGCGGCCAACTGGCAGGCGTTCTGCGCCACGAACGTAGCGGCCTGGCGGGTCGCCGTCGCTGTTGAGTATGGGGAGTCCGGCCAGGCGGTGGCGCGCAAGGCCGCGGCCGTCGAGGACGCCAAGCTTGTCGTGCATCCGGCACGCCGCGCCGGCTTCTATGCCGAGGTCGGGCGTGGTCTGGCGCGGGATCACAAGATGCGGGACGAGGCGATCGTGTGGCTGCGCCAGGCCGAGACGATCGCGCCTCAGCGGTTCCGCAACGATGCCAAGGTCCGTGAGACGGTGGCGGTGATGGCGGAGCAGGCCAGAGTCAACGCTGTTGGGCGTGAGATCCGAGGGCTGGCCGCGCGGTTGGGCATCCCCCACTAGGTCTATCCAATTCCACTCCAGTGGAATTGTCGTGGCAGCGCACGCTTACTGTCCGTGACTATGACTACTGAGATTCGCACGGCTCCGGCCCTCACCAGCCGGGACCAACTCGACATCCTCAGGGCGGAGCTGGAGCGGCGGGGATGGATCGCCCGCCTACGCGGCTCCACGGCCTTCCCGACGCTCCAGGTCTGCAACCCGCACGACCGCGGCTTCCACGACACGATCGTTTACCAGCCCCTCGGCCCCACCCGCGCCGCCTACTGCTGGCAGTGGGGGACCGAGATCGCCCCCGCCGCCCACATCAGCCAGGCCGCCGACACGATCATGCACGTCCTGCAGGGGGTTCCCGCACGATGACCAGCACCCCAGATGCCGGCTGCATCGCCACCGACTGCACCACAGGCTCCCTCGCCGACGCCCTCACCAAGCGCATCGCCACCCAGGCAGCCAACTACAGCCGCGCCATCCGCGCCGGCTGCGCCCACGACCCCACCGAGGTCGCCTCCCTTCTGGCCGAGGTCAGAGCCCTGCATGACGAGCTAA
The DNA here is from genome assembly GCF_019397265.1 of Nonomuraea coxensis DSM 45129. Lineage (NCBI taxonomy): Bacteria > Bacillati > Actinomycetota > Actinomycetes > Streptosporangiales > Streptosporangiaceae > Nonomuraea > Nonomuraea coxensis. Next base: position 7,633,448 of record NZ_CP068985.1, on the reverse strand, counting down.
CCGGCGGCCAGACGACGGGCACGACCCCGTGAAGCAGGGGTGGGCGCTGCGCGGAGCGCCCGAGAGCGTACGCCTGCGGTGGCCGTCCGCGATCAACTGGACATGGCTGTCCCCCTACCGCCTGCGCGGCGAGGGCCACAGCGGCAAGACCATCTACCTGGTCGTCGTCGATCCCTACAACGAGCAGCGCGTGGCAGGCCAAGACATCCCTCACTATCGGGCGGCCGACCGGGCGTACGTGAGCGAGACCTACGGCCTGCTACGTCTGCAACTCGCCGTGGACATCGCCGCCCGCCTCGCCTGCGCTGACGGCGCGCCGATCCGGGCCGAGCACAGCGCGCTGACGTGCCGCGCCTGCGGCAGGCTCTGGGACACCCACGACGGCCTCGGCTTGGAGGCCGTCGGGTGACCGCTGATCAAGCGCCGGCCGATGCGACGGCGGAGCTGGCTCAGCAGGTGTCGGACGGCCTGCTCGACCTCGGCGAGTACTACGCGGACGTGTCCCGTCACGCGGCCCAACTCGTCGCGGACGAGCGCGCGAGGTCCACGTAATTAAGCCCCCTGTGCATGACCGTGCATAAGACACGTTGCTGACGGGACGGTCCCCGCGTGCGCAGGGAGCACAAGGAGTACCCCAGCAAGATCGAGACGTTCCGGGGACCATCCCCGCGTGCGCGGGGAGCACTCTCGCTGACCTGCGCGTTTATCGGACGCGGAGGCTGTTTTTGAGCACTTTCATGGGGTCGGGCATTTTGGACATGTCAAGCGGCCGTGGAAGTGGCACGCCACCCACCTGTTGCAGTAGCGACTGCACATGAGTGTCGCACGGCATCTGGCCTGCGTACGTGTTCGGTACGACCAGTCGCAGCAGATCAGACGCCGCCGTTGGACACATGAGTAGGCCCTCGACCGGCGTTTCCACCGGTCACGCCCGCTACTCGATGATGCGGTCGAAGTGGAACGGGCAGTGGGTGCCGCCCATGCCGATCGTGGTGCGGCGCTCGAAGCGGAAGCCGTGTCTGCGCGGCTCGATGGCCTCGATCCAGTTGGCGTCGAACGCGCACATGGCCGGGGTCAGCTCCGGCGCCCCGTTCGCGACCAGGACGTCGTGGTAGAAGCACCGGCGCACGTCGAGGTGATAGCGCTCGCCGTCGTCCACGGGCCGCTCGAAGACGAACCCCTTTCCGAACGCGTGCTCCTCCCGCGACTTGCTCGTCTCCACCATGGCACGGAAGGCGTCCGGCGCCTGGTCCAGCATCGCCCGGGTGCCTTCTTTCATGGCGTCCCTGAGCGGTTCGACGAACGCCGCCTGGACGGCGGCGATGGCCTGTTGCCTGCCCAGCCTGGGCCGGAGGAGCTCATAGGCGGCGACCAGTGCCAGGGTCAGGCGCAGGTTGTGCCGCGCGGGCTCGTCAACGATCCGGGACCGGTTGGACGCTTCGAGCTCGTCCTGACGAGCCCGCATGGCGGCCGTGAGGTCGGCGTCCGTCGTGGCCAGACGGTCGTAGAACGTGTCCAGGAGCAGCGTGGTGTCGTGATCGGGGTCGGGGACGTAGTCGCCGCCGGCGAGCCCGAACTGGTCGGTGGACATGATGGTCGGTCCTTTCGGTGTACGGGCTCGGCGCGTACACGACCAGGACCCCGCGCGGAGGCGTGACCGGCCGTGCTCGCGACCGAGCGAGCACGCCAGCGCACTCCACCGACCGACCGGGCGCTGACTAGCTGTGTGTGATGTTTCGGACGAAGTCTGGCATGGCCGCGACGATCACGTCCACCTGCCTGCCTAGCTGACGGTGACCGGGAGTTCCTTGATGCCGTTGATGAAGTTGGAGCGGACGCCGCGGCGGGCCAGTTGTCCGAAGAGGACCCGGAGTTCGAGTTTGACCAGGTGGTTGTCCAGGCAGAAGTGAGCGCCCCGTTGCCTAAGCCGATGTGCAGGTTCGGGTCGCCACACGTCCGGGACCTAACCTCGCTTACCACCCCAGGCGATCTCACTGATTTGAGCTCTGTACAGGCTCTAGGAGGCTGGTGGCCCGGAGGGAGAGTCGTCGCCAGGATGAGTTTTCCGAGGTTTGGTGGGCCTATGCCTGGACGCTCGGTACGCATCGACCCACTTGCGGGAAGATCTCCACACGCCATCGGGGCCCTGAACCGAGTTGAGGCGCCCTCGCTGGGCGGCCTGGCGTAGAGCGTGGATGCTGAACTCCTCGTCGACCAGTGCGGCGAGGGGCACAAGCCTGGCGGGGCCGGCGACGTTGGGGACGATGAAGCGGTTGAGGTTGTCTTCCATAGCGCGAGCGATGAGTTCCCCCAACGCTCCGTAGTCGCCGGCATCAGCTCGGCGGAGGGCGGTGAGGTAGCTCTCGCGCTGCTTCTTCAAGACGATGATCGGTGGGTAGCCGAGACGTACCAGGATGAGGTTGAGCACAAGGCGACCGGTACGTCCATTGCCGTCGATGAACGGATGGATGCGCTCAAAGGAGTTGTGGATCTTAGCGAGTTCCTCCGGCAGCGGGTGGCCGATGTCCTCCTTGGCCTCCAGCTTCCTGCCCAGCTCGCAGACATCGTCTGCCCATCCCTGGATCTCGCCAGGGACGAGCGTCCAGGAAGGCGGCGTCATCCCCTCTGTGAATGGGTGGATGTCGTGTTCGCGGAAGTTCCCGGGTCCCTCGCGGTCAGAGGCCTCGGGGTGCGGTTCGATGTCCCAGACAGGGGTCATGGCCGTGTGGTGGATGTGGCGTAGCTCGTTGAGGCTGAGCAAATGCCCGTCATTCCACACCTCGGGTTCCAGCGCTTGACCGTAGACCCATTTGGCGGCGTCCGCGTAGCCCTTGACCTCGTTGTACTCGCGGAGGGGCTTGGCACCCACTGCTCGTCCTTGGTCGAGCAGTGCCTGCACCTCCTTGAGCACCAGGGTGTTGCCTTCCAGCGCGGTGGAGTGATGGGCCTCGAGGTGCCAGATGTCGGACCAGATCTCTTGGGCTTCAGTAGGGCTGGGCAGACCGCCGAGGCGCTGGTTGAGCTCCTGGATGGCACGGTCGAGTCGTTCGTAGACTGTGGCCCGGCTCGGACGACCTCTCCCTGCCACTGAATCCCCTGTGTAGACGCTGATTCCGAAGTTTGATAAGCCAATCCTAGACCCAATTGAACTAATCAAACTCGGCGCTCGATGACGCACAACACGGCCGGCGCTCTTCTCCGGAGAGGCCCCGAGAGTCGCCGGGGCTTGCTTACCACCTGCTCCCTGATGTGTGTGGAGGATGGGCTGCGGGGAGCCATCGGCAAGCAGCACGAGCGGGCCCTTGACCGTCGCTTTCTCTGGCCAAGGGCGCCGGCTGCAGCTCGGAGCGGGTCAGCTGATGGTGACCGGGAGTTCCTTGATGCCGTTGATGAAGTTGGAGCGGAGGCGGCTGGCCGGGCCGGACTGGGCGAGGCGGGGGCGGCGGCGGGCCAGTTGTTCGAACAGGACCCGGAGTTCGAGCTTGGCCAGGTGGTTGCCGAGGCAGAAGTGGGCGCCCCCGCCGCCGAAGCCGATGTGCGGGTTCGGGGTGCGGCCGATGTCGAAGACCTCGGGGTCCGGGAAGACGGAGGCGTCGCGGTTGGCGGAGCCGTAGAAGACGACGACCTTGTCCTCGGCCTTGATGGGCTGACCGCCGAGCACCTGGTCGCGGGTGGAGGTGCGGCGGAAGAGGTTGACGGGGGAGACCCAGCGGACGATCTCGTCGGCGGCGGTCCTGGCCAGGGTGGGGTCGGCGACGAGGCGGTCCCACTGGTCCGAGTGGTCGAAGAGGGCGAGCATGCCGCCGGAGGCCGCGTTACGGGTGGTCTCGTTGCCGGCGACGATCAGCAGGAGGACGAACAGGTCGAACTCGTTCTCGTCGAGGGTCTCGCCGTTCTCGTCGGGCTGCAGGAGCTTGGTGACGATGTCGTTCCTGGGGTTGGCCTTGCGCCGCGCCGCGAGTTCGTTGGCGTAGGCGTAGACCTCCATGGCGGCGTTGGAGCCCTGGGCCGGGTCGTCGGCGTAGTCGGGGTCCTGGGCGCCGATCATGCGGTTGGACCAGGCGAAGAGCTTGTCGCGGTCGGAGACGGGCGCACCGAGCAGCTCGCAGATGACGTAGAGGGGCAGGGGGGCGGCGACCTCGGTGACGAAGTCGATCTCGCCGGTGCACTTGTCGAGGAGGTCGTCGCAGATGTCGCGGATGTGTTCTTCGAGGGCGTTGATGGTGCGCGGGGTGAAGCCGCGGTTGACCAGGGAACGGCGCCGGGTGTGCTCCGGCGGGTCCTGGTTGAGCATCATGAGCCGCTGGAGGGCGATCTGCTCCTCCTCCAGCTCCTCGAAGAGCGCCAGCCTGCGGTGGGAGGAGAAGAGGTCGGAGTGGCGCGAGACGTGGACAACGTCGTCATAGCGCGTGACGGCCCAGAATCCCGGCTCGCCGTCGTGCCAGTGGACGGGGGAGTTGGCGCGCAGCCAGGCGAACTGCTCGTGCGGTGGTCCAGCGGTCGCGTAGCGGTCCCTGTCGACGAGGTCGATGTGCACCCGGCTCACCCTCTTGATCAAGCGCTTGGTTAAGTTCGGTACTGGAACGTGTTCTATTACGTGACTGTACGACCGTCAAGGAGCGAGGGCGAGCGGACGGCAGCGACGTCCGATGTCTTTGGGGCGGACACGTATCCTGGGGGTGAACCAGGTCATCGGGGCGATATGGCCGGTTGGTGCCGCGAGTGATGATGTTCGCGAAGGATATCCAGGTCACGGATCGGATGTTTCCCGGGCCTCACCCTTGACACATGGAGGGTGTGCGCCCCAGCATCGTGGGACGAGACATCCGATGTATAGATGAAGGATGCGGTGTGAAGCTGCTGCGAGTAGGACCTGCCGGACAGGAACGGCCGGTGGTGCTGGACGACGCCGGCAACCTGCGCGACATCGGGGAGCCCGACATCGACGGTGCTTTCCTCGCCTCCGGAGGAGTGGCGCGCGTCCGTGCCGCGCTCGACCGCGGTGACCTGCCGATCGTGGCCGAGAAGGGCCTGCGGGTGGGCGCCCCCGTCGCGCGGCCCGGCAAGATCGTCTGCATCGGCCTGAACTACCGCGACCACGCCGCCGAGTCGGGCGCGGAGCCGCCGGCCGAGCCTGTCGTGTTCATGAAGGCCGCCGACACCATGGTCGGCCCGTACGACGAGGTGCTCGTCCCCCGCAACAGCGTCAAGACCGACTACGAGGTCGAGCTGGCCATCGTCATCGGACGACGGGCCCGCTACCTGGAGAGCAGGGAGGAGGCGCTGGAGGCCGTCGCCGGCTACGCCGTGGCGAACGACGTCTCCGAGCGCGAGTTCCAGCTCGAACGCGGCGGCCAGTGGGACAAGGGCAAGTCGTGCGAGACGTTCAACCCGCTCGGGCCGTGGCTGGTGACCGCCGACGAGGTGGGCGACCCGCAGGACCTGTCGCTGCGCCTCTGGGTCAACGGCGAGCTGCGCCAGGACGGCGACACCAAGAACATGATCTTCGACGTCGCCGAGATCGTGCGCTACCTCAGCCAGTTCATGGTGCTGGAGCCGGGTGACGTGATCAACACCGGCACCCCCGCCGGCGTGGCGATGGGCATGCCGGGGCAGCCCTACCTCAGGGCTGGGGACGTCGTGGAGCTGGAGATCGAGGGGCTCGGGCGGCAGCGGCAGACGGTGGGCCAGGCATGACGAACAACGACACCCGGCCGGCGTACCGGATCGTCGGCATGGAGACGCACGACGTGCGGTTCCCGACCTCGCGCGAGCTCGACGGCTCCGACGCGATGAACCCCGACCCCGACTATTCCGCCGCCTACGTGGTGCTGAGGACCGACGACGGTCACGAGGGCCACGGGTTCGCGTTCACGATCGGGCGCGGCAACGACGTCCAGACCACCGCGATCAGCGCGCTGGAGCATTACGTGCTCGGCAAGGACGTCGAGGACCTCGGCGCCCTCTACAAGGAGATGGTCAACGACTCGCAGCTGCGCTGGCTGGGGCCGGAGAAGGGCGTCATGCACATGGCGATCTCCGCCGTGGTCAACGCCCTGTGGGACCTGAAGGCCCGGCGGGCCGGCAAGCCGGTATGGCGGCTGCTGTCCGAGATGTCCCCCGAGGAGATCGTCGACCTGGTCGACTTCCGCTACCTCAGCGACGCGCTGACCCCCGACGAGGCCCTGCAGATCCTGCGCAAGGCCGAGGGCGGCAAGGAGGAGCGGATCGCCCGGCTGATGGAGACCGGCTACCCGGCCTACACGACCTCCCCCGGCTGGCTCGGCTACGATGACGAGAAGCTGCGGCGGCTCTGCGAGGAGGCCATCGAGCAGGGGTTCAGGCAGATCAAGCTCAAGGTCGGCGCCGACCTGGAGGACGACCTGCGGCGCTTCAGGGTCGCCCGCGAGGTCTGCGGCCCCGACTTCCCGATCGCCATCGACGCCAACCAGCGCTGGGACGTCGCCTCGGGCATCGAGTGGATCAACACGCTGAGCGAGTTCCGCCCGCACTGGGTGGAGGAGCCGACCAGCCCGGACGACGTGCTGGGCCACGCCGCCATCGCCCGCGGCATCGCGCCGATCCCGGTGGCGACCGGCGAGCACGTCCAGAACCGCATCGTCTTCAAGCAGCTCCTCCAGGCCGGGGCCATCTCCTACCTGCAGATCGACGCCGCCCGCGTCGGCGGCGTCAACGAGAACATCGCGATCCTGCTGCTCGCGGCCAAGTTCGGTGTCCCGGTCTGCCCGCACGCCGGCGGCGTCGGCCTGTGCGAGCTGGTGCAGCACCTGTCGATGTTCGACTACGTGGCGGTCACCGGCACGATGGACGGCCGGGTCATCGAGTACGTCGACCACCTGCACGAGCACTTCGTCGACCCGGTGGTGATCCGTGACGGCCGCTACCTCGCGCCGTCGCGCCCCGGATTCAGCGCGCAGATGCACGCGGAGTCGATCGCCGCCCACACCTTCCCCAACGGTTCGGTCTGGAGGGACGCGTGAGCCGGACAAGCGCAGCAGGTCTGAGGGCCGTCGTGACCGGCGGCGGATCCGGCATCGGCCTGGCGGCCGCCACCCTGCTCGCCGAGCGCGGCATGACGGTGGCCTGCCTCGACCTCAACCCGCCGGGCGAGCCGTTCGCCGGCGTCAAGGCGGACGTGACGGACGACGCGAGCGTGCGCGCCGCGGTGGCCGAGGCCGCCGAGCGGCTGGGCGGCATCGACGTGCTCGTCAACAACGCCGGCATCGGCGCCCAGGGGACGATCGAGGACAACCCCGACTCCGAGTGGCAGCGGGTCTTCGACGTCAACGTCTTCGGCATGGTACGGGTCGCGCGCGCCGCCCTGCCCTACCTCCGCAGGTCGGAGCACGCCTCGATCGTCAACACCTGCTCGATCGCGGCCACGGCCGGGCTGCCCCAGCGCGCGCTCTACAGCGCGACGAAGGGCGCGGTCCTGTCGCTGACGCTGGCGATGGCCGCGGACCACCTCAGCGAGGGCATCCGCGTCAACTGCGTCAACCCGGGCACCGCCGACACGCCGTGGGTCGGCCGGCTGCTCGACGCCGCCCCCGATCCCGAGGCGGAGCGGAAGGCGCTCAACGCCAGGCAGCCCATGGGCCGCCTGGTCACGGCGGAGGAGGTCGCCGCGGCGATCGCCTACCTCGCCGGCCCCGAGTCGGGCGCGACCACCGGCACCTCGATCGCGGTGGACGGCGGCATGCAGGGACTCCGGCTGCGGCCGACCAACTAGCGACCAGTCAAACAAAGGAAGGTACCCCCCTATGAAGTTCGGACGGGTGATCGCGGGCACCGCCCTCTTGGCGGTCGTCACGGCGTGCGGCTCAGGCTCCACGACAGAAGGCGCGAGCGGCGGCGGCGGGAAGGTCGGCATCGACCACCCCAGGGCCGACTCCGACTTCTGGAACTCCTACATCAAGTACGCCCCGCAGATGGCGAGCGAGCTCAAGGTGGACCTCATGCCCGCCACGAACTCGCAGAACGACGTGTCCAAGCTGGTCAACAACGTGCAGGCGCTGGTCGGCCAGGGCGCCAAGGCCATCGTCATGGCGCCCCAGGACACCGGCGCGGTGGCCAACACGCTGCAGCAGCTGGAGAACAAGAAGATCCCCGTCGTCTCCGTCGACACCCGGCCGGACAAGGGCAAGGTCTACATGGTCGTCCGCGCCGACAACCGCGCGTACGGCACCAAGGCGTGCGAGTTCCTCGGCGAGAAGCTCGGCGGCAAGGGCAAGGTCGTCCAGCTCCAGGGCGCGCTCAGCTCGATCAACGGCCGTGACCGGTCGGAGGCGTTCCTGGAGTGCATGAAGACGAAGTTCCCCGACATCACGGTCTTCAGCGAGCCGACCGAGTGGGAGGGCAGCAAGGCGGCGTCCATGCTGCAGACCCGCCTGGAGCAGAACCCTGACATCAAGGGCATCTACCTGCACGCGGGCGGCGTCCACCTGGCGCCCACGCTGCAGGTGCTCAAGCAGAAGGGCCTGCTCGTGCAGCCGGACGACCCCAAGCACATCTTCGTGGTCTCCAACGACGGCATCCCGCAGGAGTTCGACGCCATCCGCAAGGGCGAGATCGACGCCACGATGTCGCAGCCGGCCGACCTCTACGCGAAGTACGCGCTCTTCTACGCGAAGGCCGCGCTGGAGGGCAAGACGTTCCAGCCGGGCCCGACCGACCACGACAGCACCATCATCCAGCTCCCCAACGGCCTTGAGGACCAGCTTCCCGCGCCTTTGGTCACCAAGGACAACGTGGACGACAAGAACCTCTGGGGCAACCAGGTCGGCTGATGAGCATTCACGTCGAAGCCCGCAACGTCGTCAAGCGGTTCGGTCCGACCGTCGCGCTGAACGGCGCGAAGATCGCGATCGCCGAAGGCGAGACGCACGCGCTCCTCGGCAGGAACGGCGCGGGGAAGTCCACCCTCGTGTCGATCCTCACCGGGCTGCAGCGGCCGGACGAGGGCGAGGTGCTGTTCTCGGGAGAGCCGGCACCCGCCCCCGGCGACCGGGACGCCTGGCGGCAGCGCGTGGCCTGCGTCTACCAGAAGTCCACGATCATCCCGGCGCTCACCGTCGCCGAGAACCTCTTCCTCAACCGGCAGAGCGACGGGCACGGACCCATCAACTGGCGGACGCTGCGGGGCCGCGCCCGCGAACTGCTCGACACCTACGAGGTGGACGTCGACGTGCAGACGCTGGCCGGCGATCTCAGCGTCGAGCAGCGCCAGCTCGTGGAGATCGCGCGGGCGCTGTCGTTCGGCGCGCGCTTCATCATCCTCGACGAGCCCACGGCACGGCTCGACGGGCCGGCCATCGAGCGATTGTTCGCCCGCATGCGCTCGCTGCGCGAGCAGGGCGTCACGATGATGTACATCTCCCATCACCTGGACGAGGTGTACGAGATCTGCCAGAGCGTCACGGTCTTCCGCGACGCCCGGCACATCATGACCCGGCCGGTGGCCGGGCTGCCGCAGGACGAGCTGGTGCACGCCATGACCGGTGAGGCCACGTCCGCGTACCACGCGCGGGAGCGCACGCCCGGCGAGCGGGTCGTGCTCTCCGGCGAGGGGCTGTCACTGGCCGGCCGCTACCGGAACGTGGACGTCAGCGTCCGCGCCGGCGAGGTGGTCGGCCTGGCCGGCTCGGCGAGCAGCGGCAAGGTCGGCCTGGCGGAGACCCTGGTCGGGCTGCGCGGCGCGGACACGGGCACGGTCGTCGTCAACGGCACCAAGGTGAAGCCTGGCGACGTGCCCGCCGCGATGGCGGCGGGGCTCGGGTTCGTGCCCGAGGACCGCCACCACGAGGGGTTCGTCCCGTTGCTGTCGGTGGGGGAGAACGCCACGTTCCCCATCGCCCGCAAGCTCGGCCGGTTCGGCGTCGTGTCCCCGTCGCGCCGCCGCGAGAAGGCCAAGGAGATGATCACCGCCCTGGACATCAAGACCGAGGGGCCCGACCAGCCCGTCGGCGACCTGTCCGGGGGCAACGCGCAGAAGGTCGTGTTCGCGCGGGCGCTCGTGGACGATCCCACGGTGCTGGTCGTCATCAACCCGACCGCCGGCGTCGACGTCAAGGCCAAGCAGGCCCTGCTCGGCGCCGTCGAGGACGCCGCCGAGCGGGGCGCGGGGGCCGTCGTGGTCTCCGACGAGCTCGACGACCTGCGCATCTGCGACCGGGTGCTGGTGATGTTCCACGGGGAGATCGTCAAGGACGTACCACGTGGCTGGACGGACCACGAGCTCGTGGCCGTGATGGAAGGCATACAAGAGTGACCACTTTGACCGCACCGGCCTCGCGGCTACGGCTGGCCAGGTTCCGCGACCTGACGCTCGTGCCGGTGATCGTGCTCCTGCTCGTCGTGGGCGCGTTCCTGGACCCGACCTTCCTGACGGCGGGCAACCTCACGAACGTCCTCCAGCAGCAGGCGGCGATCTCGCTCCTCGTGCTGGCCGAGGCCATGATCCTGATCGCCGGGAAGTTCGACCTGTCGCTGGAGTCGACGGTCGGCACCGCGCCCGCCATCGCCGTGATGCTGGTGGTTCCCGCCGCGGCGGGCGGGTTCGGCCTCGGGCTGCCCGGCGCGCTCGTGATCCCGCTCGCGCTGCTCGTCGGGGCCGCGATCGGCGCCTTCAACGGGTTCCTGATCATCAGGTTCCAGCTTTCGGCGTTCATCGTGACGCTGGCCATGCTGATCATCGTGCACGGTCTCCTCCAGGGGCCGACCGAGGGCAAGACGCTGTTCCAGCTTCCCGACTCGATCCTCTACCTCGGCAGCGCCATGTGGCTCGGCCTGCCCGCGGCCATCTGGATCGCCGGGCTGCTGTTCGCGGCGGGCATCTTCGGCCTCGGCTACCTGCGCGTCGGCCGCTCGCTGTACGCGATCGGCGGCAACCTCGACGCCGCCCGCGCCGCCGGCATCCGGGTGGACCGCGTGCTCTACGGCGTGTTCATCCTCGGCGGCGTCCTCGCGGCGCTCGCCGGCATCCTGGAGACCGGCCGCCTCGGCGCGATCGGCAACAACATGGGCGTCGGCTGGATCTTCATGGTGTTCGCCGCGGCCGTCATCGGCGGCGTCAGCATGGACGGCGGCAAGGGCACCATCCTCGGCGCGCTCACCGGTGTGCTGGTGATCGGCCTGGTGCAGAACATCCTCACGCTGATCGGCGTCTCCGGCTTCTGGCAGCCCGTCATCTACGGCAGCATCATCCTCATCGCCCTGATGATCAGCCGGATAGCGGGCGGGAAGGCACAGGATTGATGGGAGGCACGGCGTTGACGGGAGAGACCGCGTGATCGAGCTGCCGCGTCACGGCTTCGGCGGCGCGCCCATCGGCAACCTCTTCCAGGCGGTCACCGACGCCGAGGCGCGCGCCACGGTGGACGCCGCCTGGGAGAGCGGGGTGCGGCTGTACGACACCGCGCCGCACTACGGCCTCGGCCTGTCCGAGCGCCGGCTCGGCGCGGCGCTCGCCGGGCGCTCGGGCTACGTCCTGTCGACCAAGGTCGGGCGGCTGCTGGTGCCCGCGCCGTCGCCGTCCGGGCGCGACGACGACATCTTCGACGTCCCGGGCGAGGTGACGCGGACGTGGGACTTCTCGCGCGACGGCGTGCGCCGCTCGCTGGAGGACTCCCTCGAACGGCTGGGGCTGCCGGCCGTGCACATCGCCCTCATGCACGACCCCGACGACCACGTGGAGCAGGCGCTCGCGGAGGCGTACCCGGCGCTGGCCGAGCTGCGGGCCGAGGGCGTGGTGCGGGCGATCGGGCTCGGCATGAACCAGTGGCAGGCGCCGCTGCGGTTCGTGCGGGAGACCGACATCGACGTCGTCATGCTGGCCGGGCGCTACACCCTGCTCGACCAGTCGGGCCTGCCCCTGCTGGAGGCGTGCGCCGAGCGCGGGGTGAAGGTGCTGGCGGCCGGCGTCTTCAACAGCGGCATCCTGGCCACGTCCAGGCCGGGAAGCACCTTCGACTACCAGCCGGCGCCCGCGCCGCTCGTGGAGCGGGCCGCCAGGATCGCCGCGGTGTGCGAGCGGCACGACGTCACGCTGCCGCAGGCGGCCATGGCGTTCCCGCTGCGGCATCCGGCGGTCGCCAGCGTCGTGCTCGGGGCGCGCACCCCGGAGGAGGTCACGGCGAACGCGGCCCTGTGGTCACGGCCGGTGCCTGACGCGCTGTGGGAGGACCTGGAGTCCGCGGGGCTGCTCTAGCCGAGCAGGGCGTAGTTCGCGATCCACAGCTTGGGGATGGCCTCGGTCTCGCCGAGCAGGGTGAAGCCGAGCCCTTCGTAGAGGCGGCGCGCGGGCACGTTGCCGCGCGCCGTGGACACGACGACGCGGCGTCCGCCGGCGCGGGCCAGCACCGCCTCGACCAGCGCCCGGCCGATGCCGCGCCGGGCCATCGACGGGGCCACCACGAGCCGGTCGATGTCGAGCTCCTCCGGGCTCTCCGTCCAGGCCACCGCCCCCGTCGGCCCGCCGTCGCCAGAGCCGTCGCCGTCGCCGTCGAAGGCGGCCAGCCACAGCAGGTCGCGCGCCCGCAGCTCGGCCAGGCTCTCGCGCAGCGGCGGGATCCGGTCGTCGCCGATGAGCTCCGCCTCGACCGCGTACGCCGCCTTCTGCACCGCCAGCAACGCGCCCCCGATCGGGTCGTCGTGCGGCGACACCGCCTTGATGATCACCCCCTGAGTATCCCGCACCCTCCGCTCAGGACGGAATGAAGAGCCAGGACGTCGAAGGACCCGGCTCGTACGGAGAGTCCAGCCGCTTCGCGACCACCCCCGGCAGCCCCTGCTCCCTGGCCGCCTGCCGCACCGGCCCCGCCTCCCCGGGCCACGACGGGGCGACCTGCCAGCGGGTCCCCGGCAGCTCCAGCGCCTCCAGCGCGGCCCTGCGCTCGGCGTACGGGCGGTCGAGCAGGGCGTGGCCGTCGTCGTACAGCAGGTCGTAGACGACCAGGATCCCGGCCCCGCCGAGCGTGACGACCTCGCCGTCCAGGAGGGCGCTCCGGCTGCCGAACGACGTGGCGAGGGGCCGCAGCCAGGGATGCTCGCGGGCGGCGTCCGTCCGGCCGCCGTCGATCGGCACCAGGAGGCGGCGGCCGCCCCAGGCGAACTCGAAGGCGTACGCGGCGGCGTCCCTGGGCGGGCGGGCGCGTTCGGCAGGGAGCATCGGGCCGGGCGCGGGGAACGGGTCGCGTACCGCCTCGTCCATGCGGTGGATCATCCAGTTCTTGCCGCGCGTGCGGAACAGCACGAACCGGCCGGAGGCGCGGGTGCCGCGCAGCACCACCTTGACCTCGCGGTCGGACCACTTCTCCGTCTCGTACGTGCCGGTGTCCCAGACGGTCATGGTGCCGCCGCCGTACTCGCCCTGGGGGATCTCGCCGTGGAAGGTGAGGTACTCCATGGGGTGGTCCTCGGTGTGGACGGCCAGATGGTCCGTCCCGGGGTCGGCGGGCAGGCCCTTGGGCACGGCCCAGGAGACGAGGACGCCGTCGCGTTCCAGGCGCAGGTCCCAGTGCAGCGACCGGGCGTGGTGCTCCTGGACGACGAAAGCGTTGCCGTCGCCGGCGGCCGGAGGCTCGGGAGGGACGGGTTCGGGCGTGCGGGCGGCGTCGCGCTTGCTGCGATATCGCTCAAGTTTGTCCGGCACGCCCCGTTTCTACCCGCCTCCTCATCACCAGTCCTCCGACGTGTGTCCGGTTGCGGCTCAGTCGAGTTCGAGCGCCCGGCGCAGCCACGACTCCACGCCGGCCACGTGCACCGTGGCCCAGGAGCGGGCCACGTCGGCCTGGCGGGCGGCGATGGCCTCGTAGATCGCGGTGTGCTGCTCGCGGGTCTTCTGCATCGCGCCCTCCTGGGTGAGCCCGCGCCAGATCCGCGCCCGGTTCGTCGGACCCGACAGGCTCTCGATGAACGAGCACAGCACGCTGTTGCCCGACCCCTGGGCGATGCGCTGGTGGAAACGCAGGTCGTTGGCCACCAGCTCCTCGATCGTGGGCCGCTCGGGCAGCGACTCCAGGATGACCCGCAGCTCCTCGATCTCGTCGTCCTTCATCTGCTCGGCCGCCATCGCGGTGGCGGCCGGCTCCAGGATGCGCCGGACCTCGAAGAACTGCAGCACCGTGTCGTCGCGGTGCAGGTCGAGCACGAACGACATGGTGTCGAGGAGCAGGCCGGGCTCCAGGCTGGTGACGTAGGTGCCGTCGCCCTGGCGTACATCGAGGACGTTGATGAGGGACAGTGCGCGCACGGCCTCGCGCAGCGAGTTGCGCGAGAGGCCGAGCCGCTCGGCCAGGTCGGCCTCCTTCGGCAGCCGGTCGCCAGGGGCGAGCTCGCCCGAGACGATCATTTCCTTGATCTTGTCGATGGCCGCGTCGGTGACCGCCACGCTTCTCCCCCTAGACATCGGATGTCTAGGAGTCTAGAGCCTGGAAGCGGACGAGTTCGACGTCGGGCAGGCGGCGGATCCGGCCGCGGGCCTCAAGGGTCCGCAGGTGGGCCGCCGCCTCTCCGGCCGCCATGCCCCGCAGCATGGGGGGCAGGGTGTCCCATGGTTTGTTCCACGTCATCATCGCGGCGACCTCCCAGATGGTCTGCGGCTCGGGCTGTCCGGCCAGGAGGGCGAGCAGCGCGTCGAGCTTCTCCTCGTGATGGTGGCGGATCTCGGCGGCTCGTGCCGCCACATCCGGAAATATCCATTCATGGGCGGGGAGGGCGTCGAGCGTCCCCAGCTCGCCGACCCGCTCCAGCGACTCCAGGAAGTCGCCCAGCGGATCGACGTCCTCGCGGTCGTAGGGATAGATGCCGATGTGCGGGGTGATGTCGGGCAGCACGTGGTCGCCGGTGAACAGCCGGTCGGCGTCCTCCAGGTGCAGGCAGATGTGCCCCGGGGTGTGGCCGGGCGTGTGGACGGCCCGCAGCTTGCGCCCCGGCAGGTCCACGAGGTCGCCGTCGCGCAGCTCGCGGTCGGGCACCGCGGGCGGGGCCGGCCGCTCGCCCGAGGCCGCCCTCGCCTCGCTGGGATCGGCCCCGGCCCGGCGCAGCATGTCGGACTGGAAGGCCGTGTGCTCGTCGCCGGCGAAGTCGTGCATGAGCCGGACCATCGCCGCGTCGTTCTCGTGCATCGCGATCCAGGCTCCGGAAGCCTCCCTGACCTGGCCGGCCAGCCCGGCGTGGTCGGGGTGGAAGTGCGTGACGACCACCCCCCGCACCGTGCTCACGTCGATCCCGAGCGTCGCGAGGCCGCCGCTCAGCGCCTGCCACGCCTCCGGATGGTTCCAGCCGGCGTCGACCAGCACCGGGCCCTTCGGCGACTCGACGGCGTAGACGAGGGTGTAGCCGAGCGGGCTGCCGGGGATCGGCACCGGCACGCTCCACACCCCGCCGCCGAGATCCTGCGGGCGCTGCTCCGCGTACGGCCGGCGTCTGGTCTTCATCGGATACCTCCGAGGAAACCCCCGCCTTCAGGCGGGGGAGGAATCGGACCCCTGCGGAGCAGGGCAGGGGCAGGCGATCCGCCGCCAGGCGGACCGCCGTCGAAACGCCGCACGACACCGCACGGTTCGGTATTGTGTTCGACGGTGGCGACAACCAAGCCACCTGCCGAATGATCAGAAACACCCTCGCCGCCGGGCTGGCAGAGAGCTGAAACGCCTGTGGAGCTGGTGTAAGACCTCAAGGGAAGCCCTTCCTGGCGGGCGACCGGCAGTGAAGCAGGAACCCTCACGGGTGACCGTGGGAATCCCCCTCGTTTACGAGGGGGAGAACTGTTCCCCGATTCCTTACCGAGTGCTATGGGTGTTGCGTGACACAAGCTCAACCGATCCGTTCGAGGATCGTCGCGGTGGCGAGCGCGCCGCCCGCGCACATGGTGACGAGGGCGGTCGTCGCGTCGGCGCGTTCCAGCTCGTGCAGCGCCGTGGTGATGAGCCGCGCGCCGGTCGCGCCGACGGGATGACCGAGGGCGATCGCGCCGCCGTTGACGTTGACCCGGTCCAGGTCGGGCTCGTGCACGCTCGCCCACGACAGCACGACGGAGGCGAACGCCTCGTTCACCTCGAACCGGTCGATGTCGCCGATCGTCATCCCGGCGTCGGCCAGCGCCTTGGCGGTCGCGTCCACGGGCCCGTCGAGGTGGTAGTAGGGCTCCGCGCCGACCAGCGCCTGCGCCCGGATGCGGGCACGGGGGCGCAGGCCGTGCCGCCGCGCCGCCTCCTCGCTCATCACCAGCACCGCGGCCGCGCCGTCGGAGATCTGGGACGAGGTGCCCGCCGTGTGCAGCGCGCCCTCCACCACCGGCTTGAGCTTGGCCAGCCCGTCCACGGTGGTCTCGCGCAGGCCCTGGTCCCTGCGGACGCCGCCGACCGGCACGATCTCGCGCTCGAAGCGGCCGTCGGCCCACGCCTTGGCGGCCAGGTGCTGGGAGCGCGCCCCGAACCAGTCGAGCCGCTCGCGGGTGAGCCCGCGCCGCGCGGCGATGCGCTCGGCGGCGGTGAACTGGTCGGGCAGGTCGAGGTCCCAGTCGTCGGGACGCGGGTTGGCGGGCAGCACGTTGCTGCCGAGCGGCGCGCGGCTCATCACCTCGACGCCGCAGCCGATGCCCACCTCGATCACGCCCGCGCCGATCAGGGCGGCGGCGAGGTGCACGGCCTGCTGCGAGGAGCCGCACTGCGCGTCGACGGTGGTGACGCCCACCTGGTGCGGCAGCCCGGCGTAGAGCCAGGAGCCCCGGCCGACGTGCCCGCCCTGCTCGCCCGCCTGCGTCACGCAGCCGGCGAAGACCTGCTCGACGGCCGCGGGGTCGAGACCCGACCGCTCGATCAGCCCGTTGAGCGCGGTGGCGAGAACCTGTTGCGGCTTGAGCCCGGCGAGCCAGCCGGCCCGCTTGCCGATGGGGGTGCGGACGGCTTCGACGATCACGGGTGTGCTCACGGTCGCCTCCAGAACGATGCTCTGGAGAGACAGTAACGCGTTCTACTTTGTCGCGGAAGCCTGGGGTGCCAGAGCGGCGGGCAGCCCGAAGATCTCGAAGAGCCCCTCCTCGAAGAACATGCCCACGTGCCGGATCGCGCCGCCGGACAGGGTCAGCACCATGATCGCGAACTGCCGGTAGCCGCCGTCCTCGCGCAGGTAGACCGCGAACGCCGGCTGCCCGTTGGCCGCCGTCGGCACCAGCTTGAGATCGCCGGCGCGCTCGGCGGGACACTGCGTCCTGGTGAGCTCGGCGATGGACTCCGGGCCTTGGTACCAGCCGGTGAAGGGCGGCATCTCCCAGATCGCGTCCTTGGTGAACAGGTGCACCAGGTCGTCCACGTCGTAGTTCTCGAAGGCGGCGACGTAGCGGTCGAGCAGGACCTGCTGCTCGGCGGTGAGCGGCTCCACCGGGTCGTCGAGGCTCGGCGAGCGCTCGCTGAGCTGGGCCCGCGCCCGCTGCAGGATGCTGTTGACGGCGGCGGTGGACACACCGACGGCCTCGGCCACCTCCGCGGCCTTCCACCTGAGCACGTCGCGCAGGATGAGCACCGCGCGCTGCCGGGGCGGCAGGTGCTGCAACGCGGCCACCAGCGCCAGCCTGATGCTCTCGCGCGCCGTCACGATCGTGGCCGGATCGTCGCCCGCCACGCCCGCGAGCGCGTCGGGCACCGGCTCCAGCCACGGCACCTCGTGGTCCTGGGCCAGGGGAGCGCTCGCCTCGGCGCTGGGCGCGCCCAGCCCGCTCGGCAGCAGACGCCGGCCGCGGCTCTCCAGCGCCGTCAGGCAGGTGGTGGTGGCGATGCGGTACATCCACGTGCGCAGCGAGGAGCGGCCCTCGAAGCCGTCGTAGGCGCGCCACGCCTTGAGATAGGTCTCCTGCACGAGATCCTCGGCGTCGTGCACCGAACCCGTCATGCGGTAGCAGTGCGCCAGCAGCTCGCGTCGCATGGGATCCGCCTGCTGGAGGAAATCCTCATTCGTCGGCTTGTCGCTCATGCTCCCTGTATAGCCGCCGCCACCGACAATTCCCGGTCTCAGTCGCCGACGGTGAGAACAATCTTGCCCGTGGTGCGGCCGGTCTCGCCCATCTCGTGCGCCTTGGCGGCCTCCTCCAGCGGCAGGACCGCAGCGACCGACACCCGCAGCCGCCCGGCCGCCGCCAGCGCCGCGATCGCCCGCAGGGCGGCGTGGTCGGGCTCCACGAGCATGGCCTCGGAGCGGATGCCGAGCCCGGCCGCCCGCTCGTGCAGCCCCGGCTCCATCCGGCTCAGGGCGAGCGAGATCATCGTGCCGCCCGGCCGCAGGGTGCGCAGCGAGCGCGGGCCGTAGTCGCCGCCGACGGACTCCAGCACCACGTCCACGTCGCGGACGACCTCGGCGAAGTCGTGAGCGCGGTAGTCGACCAGCTCGTCGGCCCCGAGGTCGCGCAGGAAGGCGTGCTTGGCGGCGCTGGCCGTGCCGATCACGTGGGCGCCGCGGGCCTTGGCGATCTGCACGGCCAGATGGCCGACGCCGCCCGCCGCCGCGTGCACCAGCACGCGGTGGCCCTCGCGCACGCCGGCGACGTCCACGAGGGCCTGCCAGGCGGTCAGCGCGGCCAGCGGGATGCCGGCGGCCTGGACGTGGTCGAGGCCGGCGGGCTTGCGGACGAAGTGCCGGGAGGGCGCGGTGACGTATTCGGCGAAGGCGCCGTGCCCCTGCGGGTAGCGCAGCAGGCCGAACACCTCGTCGCCCGGCTTGTGGAGCACCTGGCCGACGCCCGAGGCCACCACCTCGCCGGACAGCTCCCAGCCGAGCACGAACGGCGGCGGCGTGCCCAGCAGCCCGCCGGTGGCCCGGGTCTTCCAGTCGGTGGGGTTGAGCCCGGCCGCCCGCACGCGTACGAGCACCTCGGTCGGGCCGGGCTCGGGCCGGTCGAGCTCCACCAGCTTCAGCACGTCGGGACCGCCCAGTGCGTCCTGACTGATCGCCTTCATCCTCATCCGATCCATGATGCGGGATCGATCAGATGTCGGCGAGCAGGCGCGAGGCGGCGGTCTCGATGCGGCGCTGGATCTCGTCGTAGGTGCGCCGGCCGCGCAGCATCTCCAGCAGCTCGTGCACCCAGATGCCGGCCAGCGACCCGGCGAGGTCGCGCTGCTCCTCGCTCGCCTGCTCGAAGCTCAGCCCCTCGCCGGAGACCCGCAGCAGCAGCCCGGCCATCCGGTCGCCGAACGGCGTCTGCACCTCGGCCAGGATCAGCGAGCGGATGAGCGCGTCGGCCAGCTCGGGCTCGCGCATGAGCCCGCGGGTGGCGCGCATGAGCACGTCGACGGCCCGGCCCTCGGGTGTGGCCGCGCCCGGCGGGCGGCGCTCGATGCTGCTCTCCAGCAGGTCGATCTCCTCGCCGACGACCGCCACCACGAGGTCCATCTTGGACGGGAAGTAGCGGTAGAGCGTGCCGAGGGCGACGCCGGCCCGCTCGGCGACCGTGCGCATCTGCATGGCCTCGACCCCGCCGCGCGAGGCGAGGGCGGCGGCGGCCTGGACGATGCGCTTGCGGCGCTGGGTCTGGCTGCGCGAGCGGACGCTTCCCTCGCCGTCGGAGGAGGTGGCGACCGTCGCGGACGGGGTGCGCATAAGAACACGTTATCTGATTTCTCGGTACCGTGGCTTGTTACTCGGCGGTCACAAAGAACCCTTATCGGCCCATGTCTGCAGCGTTACAGGGATATATCGCGACTTTTCGGCATGATTGGCTACTGGACAGCAATTAGAATCTGTTCTAGTTTGCGTTCTGCTGACCGAGCGCTTGGTGTGGAGGCGGCATGACCGCGAACACCCTCGCGGCCCTGCTGACCGCACGGGCCGAGGACGGACGACCTGGCCTGCTGTTCGAGGACACGACCTGGACGTGGCGCGAGCACGTCGCCGCCTGCCGCGCGGCGGGCTCCTGGCTGGCCCGCCGCGGCACCGGCTCGCATGCCGCGGTGCTCAGCGACAACGTGCCCGGCCTGCTCTTCCTGGTGGGCGGCGCGGCGCTGGCCGGACGTCCGGTCGTCGCGCTGAACCCGACCCGGCCGGCGGCCGAGCTGGCCCGCGACGCCCGCGCGACCGACGTCGGGCTCGTCCTGTACGACGACCCGTACGAGGACCTGGCCCGCTCCCTGGGCCTGCCCGCCCGCCCGCTGTCCGACGCGACCGGACCGGACGGGGGGCCGGGGGCGCTGCCCGGACGCGCGCCCGACCCCGGTGAGCTGGTGCTGCTGATCTTCACCTCCGGCACCTCCGGCCGCCCCCGCGCCGTCCGCGTCACCCAGCGCAAGCTCGCCGTCCCCGGCACCAGCCTGGGCGCCCTGCTCACCCCGGACGACGTCGTCTACTGCTCGATGCCGCTGTTCCACTCCGGGGCCCTCATGGCGGCCTACGCCCCCGCCGTCGCCTCCGGGGCCGCCCTGGCGCTGCGCCGCCGCTTCTCCGCCTCGGGCCTGCTGCCCGACGTCCGCCGGTACGGCTGCACGTACCTCCACTATGTCGGCAAGGCGCTCTCCTACGCCCTGGCCACCCCCGAACGCCCCGACGACGCCGACAACCCGCTGAGACTCGCCTTCGGCAACGAGGGCAGCGCCGTCGCGATCAGGCGCTTCGGCGAGCGGTACGGCTGCCACGTCATCGACGCCTTCGGCTCCACCGAGACCGCCGTCTCGATCAGCCCCGACCCGGCGGGCCCGCCCGGCAGCCTCGGCCGCCTGCCCGAGGGCGTGGCGATACTCGACCCGTCCACCGGCGAGCCCTGCCCGCCTGGCCGGGTCGAGGACGGCCGCCTGCTCAACCCGGACGAGGCCGTCGGCGAGCTGGTCAACACCACCGGGCTGGGCCTGTTCGAGGGCTACTACAACGACCCCGAGGCCGACGCCGAGCGGGTGCGCGACGGCGCGTTCTGGTCGGGCGACCTCGCCTGGCGGGACGCGGCCGGCCACGTGTTCTTCGCCGGGCGCGGCACCGAGCGGCTGCGCGTGGACGGCGAGAACCTGTCGGCGGCCCCCGTCGAGGCCGCCCTGCGCGAGTTCCCCGGCGTGGTGGAGGCGGCGGTCTACCCGGTGCCCGACGCGGCCGCCGGCGACCAGGTGATGGCGGCGCTGGTGCTGGAGGGCGGGTTCGACCCGGAGGCGTTCACGGCCTTCCTGGCCGCCCGTCCCGACCTCGGCGCCAAGTCCCTGCCCCGGTACGTCCGCGTGGCCGGCCGGCTGCCGCAGACGCCGTCGCACAAGGTCGTCAAGCGGGTCCTCGCCCGCGAGGGGTGGCGCACCGGCGACCCGGTGTGGTGGCGCACCCCGTCCGGGCTGCGCCCGCTGACCGGCGCGGACGTGAAGGCCATCGAGGAGGAGTTCGTACGGCACGGCAGGCAGCACCTCTTGGAGACGTAGGGGACGAGACGTGGACTTCAACCTGGACGAGACCCAGCAGGACGTGCGGAGACTGGCCGCCGACGTGCTGGCCAAGGACGCGGACGAGGAGCGGCTGCGGCAGGCCGGCCTGCTGAGCCTGTGCGTGCCGGAGGAGGCGGGCGGCGCGGGGCTCGGGCCGGTGGAGATGGCCGTGGTGCTGCGGGAGGTGGGCGCGAAGGCGGCGGCGGTCCCCGGGCTGCCCGCGCTGGCGGGCACCCTGGCCCTGGCCCGCCACGGCACGCAGGAGCGGCAGCGGCGGCACGCCGGCGGGATCGCGCTCGCGGTGCGGGAGCCCGGCCGCGCGCTGGCCGCACCACCGGAGACGGCCGCCCGCGAGGACGGCGGGGGCTGGACGCTCACCGGGCGCAAGGTCACCGTCATGTACCCGGGAGCGGCGGCGCTGGTGACCGCCGCCGAGGGCCTGTTCCTGGTCGAGGATCCCGCCACCGCCCCCGAGCGCACCTCGACCGGCGAGCCCGCCGCCACCGTCGTGCTCGACGGCGCCCCCGCCGAGCGGGTGGCGGGGCCGGAGGCCGCCGCCGACGTCCGCCGCCTCCACACCGCCGCCGTCGCCGCCCAGGCGAGCGGCGTGCTCGCCGGGGCGCTGGAGCTGACCACCGCCCACATCAGGACGAGACGGCAGTTCGGCCGCGCGCTGGCCGAGTTCCAGGCCGTGACCATGCAGATCGCCGACGTCTACATCGCCGGCCGGGCCCTCGACGTCGCCATGTGGTCGGCGCTCTGGCGGCTCGGCGAGGGCCTGCCGGCCGAGGAGGACCTCGCGCTCGCCGCCTACCACGCGGCCGAGGCGGTCAAGGCCCTGCACACCTGCCAGCACCTGCACGGCGGCCTCGGCCTCGACGTCACCTATCCGCTGCACCGCTACTTCGCCCAGGCCAAGCACTTGTCCTATCTGCTCGGCGGCGCCGGCGCCCAGCTCGACCTGATCGGAGCGCTCGTCTGATGCACATCGACCTCACCCCGGAGCAGCGCAGGCTCCGCGACGAGCTGCGCGCGTACTTCCAGGGCTGCCTGACCGAAGAGGACCGGCGGGCGATCGCCGAGGACCCGTTCGGCGGGGCGTACATGGAGCACTGCCGCCTCCTCGGCCGGGACGGCAAGCTCGGCCTCGGCTGGCCCAAGGAGTACGGCGGCGCCGGCTACGGCCCTCTGGAGCAGCAGATCTTCGCCAACGAGATCGCCCGCGCGGGCGTGCCGTACCCGATCATCACGGTGCAGACGGTGGGCCCGACGCTCATGCAGTACGGCACCCGCGAGCAGAAGGACTTCTTCCTGCCGCGCATCCTGGCCGGCGAGTGCCACTTCGCGATCGGCTACAGCGAGCCCGAGGCCGGCACGGACCTGGCGTCCCTGCGGACGACGGCGGTGCTCGACGGCGACCACTACGTCGTCAACGGCCAGAAGATCTTCACGAGCGGCGCGCACTACGCGCAGTACATCTGGCTGGCCGCCCGGACGAACCCCGAGGCGAAGAAGCACAAGGGCATCACCATGATGATCGTCTCCACGGACGATCCCGGCTACTCCTGGACCCCGATCGTCACCATGGACGGCCGCCACCACACCAACTCCACCTACTACTCCGACGTCCGCGTCCCGGTGGACATGGTGGTCGGCGAGGTGGACAAGGGCTGGGACCTGATCGTCAACCAGCTCAACCACGAGCGGGTGACGCTCGGCCCCGCGGGAAACCTCGGCCAGACCTACGACCGGTTCCGGGCCTGGGCCCGCCGTACCGGCCTGGACGGCGAGCCCGACGTGCGCCGCGCCCTGGCCCGCGTGTGGGCGGCCCTGCGGACGAACGAGCTGCTCAACTGGCAGGTCGCGGCCAACATGGACCTCGGCTGGCTGGGCGCGCCCGACGCCTCGGCCACGAAGATCTACGGCTCGGAGCGGATGCAGGAGGCCGGCCGGATCGTCGGCGACGTGCTGGCCCGCCACGGCGACCCCGCCGACCCGGAGACGGCCGAGCTCATCGAGCGGGTCGACGTCGGGGCGAAGGGCGCGGTGGTGCTGACGTTCGGCGGCGGCGTCAACGAGGTGCAGCGGGAGCTGATCGCCATGCTCGGCCTGAGCCTGCCGAGGCCGCCCCGATGAAGCTGACCGACGAGGAGCTGCACGAGCTCGCCGCCAAGCAGACGGCGCTGGGGGAGCTGCGCGGCACGCCCGCCGCCGACCCGGTGAACGTCCCGATGATCCGCCACTGGCTCGCCGCCATGGGCGACGAGAACCCCGCCTACCTGGAGCGCGGTCTCGCCCCGCCCGCGATGGCGCAGGTGTGGACCATGCCGGGCCTGCGCGACCGGCCCAAGGACCGCTCGCCGGTGGACGACCTCATGGCCGCGCTCGACGCCTCCGGCTACACGGGCGTCGTCGCCACGAACTGCGAGCAGGTCCACCACCGCTACGCCCGCGTGGGCGAGGTCCTGACCCCCGCCACCCGCTTCACCGGCCTGGCCGGCCCCAAACGGACCGCGCTCGGGGTCGGCTTCTTCGCCACCTGGACCGTCACCTGGTACGCCGGCGACGACGAGCCGGTGGCCGAGATGATGTTCCGCGTCCTGAAGTTCCGCCCACGGGAGAAGAAGCCGAAGCGGGAGCCCTATCCGCTGCGGCCCGCCGTCAACCAGGACACCGCCTTCTTCTGGGAGGGCGTGCGCCAGGGCGAGCTGCGCGTCCAGAGCTGCGCCGACTGCGGCCTGCCGCGCCATCCGCCGGGACCGCTGTGCCCGCAGTGCCGCTCGGCGAACCGCTCGTACGCCGTCGCGAGCGGCCACGGCTCCCTCTACAGCTACGTCGTCCACCACCGGCCGCCGGTGCCGGGGCGGGAGACGCCGTTCGTGGTGGGCGTGGTGGAGCTGCCGGAGGGCGTCAGGGTCGTGGGCAACATCGTGGACTGCCCGATCGAGGAGGTGGCGGTCGGGATGCCGCTGCGGGTGACGTACCGGACGATGGACGACGAGCTCGTCCTGCCGATGTGGACGCCGGGGGAGCCATGAGCGGGGAGCGGGACGTGCTGCCGGAACTGTCGATCGACCTGACGCCGACCCTGGTCGTCTCCACGGCCCTCGCCACGATGGACCCCACGCCGGTGCACCACGATCCGGCGCTGGCCCGCGCGCAGGGCTCCAAGGACATCTTCCTCAACATCCTGACCACGATGGGGCTGGTCGAACGGTACGTCACCGACTGGGCGGGCCCGGCGGCGGTCATCCGGCGCATCGACGTCAGGCTGGGCGTCCCGGCGTACGCGGGGGACCGGCTGAGCTTCACCGGGAAGGTCGTCTCGCGGGCGGACGGCGAGCTGACGGTCGAGGTGCGCGGCGCGGTCAGCCTCGGCGACCACGCGGTCGGCGCCGTCACCCTGACCCTGCCCGAGGGGGAGGACCCGTGTTGAGCGGACGCGCGGCGCTCGCCGGCATCGGCGCCACCGAGTTCAGCAAGGAGTCCGGGCGCTCGGAGCTGCGGCTGGCCGCCGAGGCCGTGCTCGCGGCGCTGGACGACGCCGGGCTGTCGCCGGCCGACGTGGACGGCCTGGTCACCTTCAGCCAGGACACGAACCAGGAGATCGCGGTCGCCCGCGAGGTCGGCGTCGGCGACCTGACGTACTTCTCCCGCGTCGAGTACGGCGGCGGCGCGGCCTGCGCGACGGTCGCGCACGCGGCCATGGCCGTGGCCACCGGCATGGCCCGCACGGTCGTCTGCTACCGGGCCTTCAACGAGCGCTCGGGCCGCCGCTTCGGCCAGCCGGACGCCCGTCTCGGCGGCCAGCCGACCTCGCAGGGGCTGGAGATGAGCTGGCACGTGCCGTTCGGGCTGATGACGCCGGCGGCCTGGGTCGCCATGTTCGCCCGCCGTTACATGCACACCTTCGGCGCCACGTCGGAGGACTTCGGCAGGGTCGCGGTGGCCATGCGCCGGCACGCCGCCACCAACCCCGCCGCCTGGTTCCACGGCCGGCCCATCACGCTGGAGGAGCACCAGTCCTCGCGCTGGATCGTGGAACCGCTGCGCCTGCTCGACTGCTGCCAGGAGAGCGACGGCGCGGTGGCCCTGGTGGTCACCTCGGCCGAGCGCGCCCGCGACCTCCGCAGGTCGCCCGCCGTCGTCACGGCGGCGGCCCAGGGCTCGGCCGCCGGGCAGCTGATGATGACGAGCTACTACCGGGACGACATGAGCGGCCTGCCGGAGATGGGGGTCGTCGGACGGCGGCTCTGGGAGATGTCCGGCCTGTCCCCTTCCGACATCCAGACCGCCATCCTGTACGACCACTTCACCCCGTTCGTCCTGGCCCAGCTTGAGGAGCTGGGCTTCTGCGGCCGGGGCGAGGCGCCCGCCTTCATCGCGGACGGCGGCATCGAGCTGGACGGCCGCCTCCCGGTCAACCCGCACGGCGGGCAGCTCGGGGAGGCGTACATCCACGGCATGAACGGCATCGCCGAGGCGGTCCGCCAGATCCGCGGCACCGCCGCCAACCAGCTCGGCGGCGTCGCGAACGTCCTGGTCACGGCGGGCACCGGCGTGCCGACCAGCGGCCTGGTCCTGTCGGCCGGTTAAGGGGTCCAGGCGCCGGCGACCTGCCGGGTGGAGGCGTTGAGCCGGTTCCACACGTTGATCGAGGCGATCGCCAGGACGAGGCCGCCGAGCTGACGCTCGTCGAAGTGGCGGGCGGCCTCGTCCCAGATCGCGTCGGACACCGCCTCAGGCCGGTCGGCCAGCCGGGTGACGGCCTCGGTGAGCGCCAGGGCGGCCCGCTCGGCGTCGCTGAACCACGGCGCGTCGCGCCAGCCGGCCAGCGCCCACACCCGCTCGTCGCTCTCGCCGTTCTTCTTCAGGTCGCGCCCGTGCAGCTCCAGGCAGACGCCGCAGCCGTTGATCTGGCTGGCGCGCATGTAGACGAGGTCGAGCAGTTCCTTCGGCAGCCCGGCGCCCGCCACGCTCTTGCCGAGTGCCTGGAGCGCCTGCATCGCGCCGGGGACGACGAAGGCGGGGTTGCCCATGCGTGCTTCCATTGGTGGTCTCCACGTTCTCCGGTTGACGGTCTCTCACTCGCTCTGAACCGGCGGCGAAGGAGAATGTGACCGATGAACGAAGAAAAAGAACTGACCGCCATATTCGAGGCGCACCGGGATCATCTGCGTGCGGTGGCGTACCGGATGCTGGGCTCGCTCAGCGAGGCGGACGACGCGGTGCAGGAGGCGTGGCTGCGGCTGGAGCGCGCCGACACCAGCGACGTGGCGAACTTGGGCGGCTGGCTCACCACGGTCGTGGGGCGCGTCTGCCTCAACCTGCTGCGCTCCCGCCGCACCCGCGGCGAGGAGCCGCTGGAGCCGGGCATGCCCGACCCCGTGGTGAGCCCGGCCGGCGGCGTGGACCCCGAGCACGAGGCGCTGCTGTCGGACTCGGTGGGGCTGGCGCTGCTCGTGGTGCTCCAGACGCTGGAGCCGGCCGAGCGGCTGGCGTTCGTGCTGCACGACATGTTCGCGGTGCCGTTCGACGAGATCGCGCCGGTCGTGGACCGCACCCCCGCCGCGACCCGGCAGCTCGCCAGCCGGGCCCGCCGCCGGGTGCGGGACGCCGCCGTGACCCCGGACCCCGACCTGGCCCGGCAGCGTGAGGTCGTGGACGCCTTCATGGCCGCCTCGCGGGCCGGCGACTTCGACGCCCTGGTCGCGGTGCTCGATCCTGACGTGGTGCTGCGGGCCGACGCGGGCGGCGCGCCGCGGACCTGGCTGGAGGTGCGCGGGGCGCTCGAGGTGGCCGGGCGGGCGTTCATGTTCCGGCGCTTCGCCGCGTACGTGCGGCCGGTGCTGGTCAACGGCGTGGCCGGGGTGCTCACGGAGCCCGAGGGCCGGCCGATGTCGGTCATGGCGTTCACCGTGGCCGGCGGCAGGGTGGTCGCGCTCGACATCCTCTCCGACGAGGACCGGCTCGCGGCGCTGCTGGGCGCGTAGCCGGCCCCCGGGAGGGGTCTACGGGTTGAACATGTTGGGCACGGAGAAGAAGACGATCATCGCGATCGCCACGCAGACCAGGAAGCCGACCAGCTCCCAGACCCAGTCGTAGTGGCGCTCCTTGCGGCGGCGTTTCTTCTCCGGGCGCGGCTTCAGCTCGGGCCGGCGCTTCGGGACGGGCCGGGCGCGGACCGGGCGCGGGTCCAGCGCGTCCCTGGCCGGGGCGTTCTTCCGCGCGCCCTCCGCGGGCTCGTCCTCCCACGGCAGGCGGTAGACCGGCTCGGCGGGCTTGGCGCGCGGCTGGAACAGCGGCGCGGTCTCCCCGCGCGGGCCCTCGTCCTCCCGCGGGCCGTCCTCCTCCTCCCGCGGGCCGCCGGGCTGGAGCGGGCGGGGCGGGCCCTTGTGCACCAGCACGTCGTCGGCGGGGGTCGGCTGGGGCCGGCGCACCGGCTCCGGCCTGCGCAACCCGCCCCGCCCGGCGGGCGGAGCCGGTGGGGGGAACGGCGAGGGCTCGCCCGGCAGCAGCACGTCGCCCGTCGCGTACGGCTCGGGGGAGTCCTTGGGCAGCAGCACGTCGCCGGTGGCGAACGGCTGCGGCCCGTCTCCGGACGGCGCGGCCATGAAGAACGGCCGCTCGCCGCCGGGCGGCGGCGGGACCGGCGTCCGCTTGGCGCGCTGGGCGTCGAAGGCCCCGAGCGGGTCCCTGAGCGGCCGGGTGAGGCCGGGAGGCGGGCCGAACGGGCCGCGGAGCTTGGGCATCGGGGCCGTGGTGGCCTCGTGCTCGGCCACCCGCGAGGCCGGCGGCGGCGACAGCAGCTCCGCCGGGAAGATCACGGTGCTGGTCGCGGGGTCGGCGTCGGCCAGCGGCTGCGGCCACACCGGCGGGCTCGGCCAGCGCGGTCTGACGAACAGCGGCGCGGGCTGGGCCGTACGCGAGCCGGCGAAGTGGATGCGCAGCGCGCCGGGCGGCTGCGGCCACGGGAGGCGGCCGAGCACGTCCTGGAGCGGCGCGACGCCGAGCGCGCCGTAGATGTCGGCGACGGGCTTGGGCACGCGGGCGCCGATCGAGGCCAGCGCGGTGCCGAGGGCCTGGCGGAAGCGGTGCCCGGCTCCCGCGGCGAGTTCCTCGGCGGTGTCGGGGGCGACGTCGAGCACCCAGGCCAGCTCGGCCTTGCTGAGTCCGCAGACCGCGCGCAGCACCAGCACCTCGCGCTGGTGGAGGCGCAGCTCGCGCAGGGTGCGTTCGACGAGGGCGGTCGCGGGGTCGATGAGGGGGTCCACGGCGGGCGGGGCGTAGACGACGTCGCGCCGGAGGATCTCGCGGCGGGCGAAGGCGTAGAGAGCGGCGCGGGGCGGCTCCGCGGCCGGGACGGCGTTGAGCACCGCCAGCAGGACGTCGGAGGCGGAGCCGAGGTCGCCAAGCTGGTCGGCGCAGTACGCGAACAGCCCGGCGGCATGGCGGTCGTAGAGCTCTGCGATCAGTTCGGCGCGTGGGCGCTGATCGGTGAGCGGCTGGGACACGGGGCCGGATCCTCTGGGTGCGGACGCTGAGGGTGTGAGGGGTGCGCGTCAGGAAGATTGTGGAGGTAATCATGCCAACACCGACAGGTTCGGCGCACTACCAGATCCGGATTTAAGTAAATAAGGCTGGTCAGTGAAGCGCTTAAGCGCAGCCCGGCACGACACGCCCGTAGTCCTCGCCGTAGTCTGTCGTGCACGAGAGATCATGCGGCGGTCGTGGCACGGGGGCCGCGGCCCTGCCACGAGCGAGAGGTCACGCGTGATCACATTCGACGCTGTCACCAAACGCTATCCGGACGGCACGGTGGCGGTCGACTCCCTCAGCCTGGAGGCGCCCACCGGGGAGATCACCGTGCTGGTCGGCCCTTCCGGGTGCGGGAAGACGACGTCCCTGCGGATGATCAATCGCATGATCGACGCCAGCGAGGGCCGCATCCTCCTCGACGGGACGCCGGTCCAGGGCATCGACCCGCCGACCCTGCGGCGCGGCATCGGCTACGTCATCCAGCAGGCCGGCCTGTTCCCCCACCGCAAGATCGTGGACAACATCGCCACCGTCCCCTACCTGCTCGGCTGGGACCGCAGGAAGGCCCGCTCCCGGGCCATGGAGCTGATGGAGCGCGTCGGGCTGGACCCGTCGCTGGCGGGGCGCTACCCGTTCCAGCTCTCCGGCGGGCAGCAGCAGCGCGTGGGCGTGGCGCGGGCGCTGGCCGCCGACCCGCCGGTGCTGCTCATGGACGAGCCGTTCAGCGCCGTGGACCCGATCGTGCGGACCAGCCTCCAGGAGGAGCTGCTGCGGCTGCAGTCGGAGCTGCGCAAGACCATCGTCTTCGTCACCCACGACATCGACGAGGCCGTCAAGCTCGGCGACCGGGTCGCCGTGCTGCGCGTGGGCGGGCGGCTGGCGCAGGTCGCCGACCCCAGGACGCTGCTGACGGAGCCGGCCGACGACTTCGTCCGCGAGTTCCTGGGGCACGACCGGGGCATCAGGCGGCTGCAGTTCGTCCCCACCGACGGGCTGCGGCTGCGTACGGACCTGACCGTGAAGGAGGGGGCCGGGCGCGGCGTCTCCGAGCCGTGGCTGCTGGTCGTGGACGGCGACGACCGGCCGCTCGGCTGGGCCTCCGGGGCGCGCCCCGGCGAGCTGGAGCGCTTCGGCACGTTCGTGCACGGCCGCGACTCGATGCGGGCGGCCCTCGACGCGGCGCTGCTGTCGCCGTCCGGCTGCGCGGTGGCCGTGGACGAGGGGGGCAGGGTCGTCGGGGTGGCCGCCAGGGAGTCCCTGGACCAGGCGCTCGCGGAGGCCGCCCATGTCTGACGGCCCTCCCTCCATCTGGGAGTGGATCGGCCGCAACTGGGACACCGGCCGGGCCGACAGCATTCTCAACCTGCTGACCGACCACCTCACGATGTCCGTGGTGCCGATCGTGCTCTCGCTGGTGCTGGCGCTGCCGCTGGGCCTCGCCTGCGCGCGCTGGCGCTGGCTCTACCAGCCCACGTCGGGCCTCATGAACGTGATCTACGCGCTCCCGTCGCTGCCGGTCTTCATGCTGCTGATCTCGGTGACCGGGCTGTCGCAGACCACGGTGATCATCCCGCTCACCTTCTACGGCATGGCCGTGCTCATCCCGGCCGTCGTGGACGGGCTCCGCTCGGTGCCCGACCACGTGCGGCAGTCGGCGGTCGCGATGGGCTTCACGCCGCTGCGCCGGCTGCTGCTGGTCGAGCTGCCGATCGCGGTGCCCGTGGTGCTGGCCGGGCTGCGGGTGGTCGCGGTCTCCAGCATCAGCCTGGTCAGCGTGGGGGCGCTGATCGGGCAGGGCGGGCTCGGCGGGCTGTTCACGCGGGCGTACCAGAACCCGTTCATGCCGCCGGTGATCGTGGGCATCGTGCTGATCGTGGCGCTGGCGCTGGTCGCCGACGCGCTGATCGTGCTGGCGCAGCGGCTGCTGACCCCCTGGGTACGCGCGCGGAAGGGGCAGGCGACGTGAGCTGGCTGACGAGCTTCTTCTCCTGGCTGGGCGAGTTCTTCGGCACGGCCGCCAACTGGTCGGGTCCTGGCGGCATCCCCGTGCGGCTGCTGGAGCACCTGGAGTTCTCGGCGCTGGCGCTGGCGCTGGCCGTGGTGATCGCGGTGCCGGCCGGGCTGCTCATCGGGCACACCGGGCGCGGCGAGGTGATCGTGGTCGTCTCGGCGAACCTGGCCAGGGCGCTGCCGACGCTGGGCCTGCTGGTGATGTTCGTGCTGCTGCTGGGCACGGCCTCGATCTGGCCGGTGATCATCCCGCTGGTGCTGCTGTCGGTGCCGCCGATCCTGGTCAACACGTACGAGGGCATCAGGGGGGCCGATCCCGAGCTGCGCGACGCGGCGTACGGGATGGGGCTGCGCGGCGGCCAGGTGCTGACGCGGGCCCTGGTGCCGGTGGCACTGCCGCTGATCCTGCTCGGCTGCCGGCTCTCGGCGATCCAGGTCGTGGCGACGACCACGGTGGCGGCCTACACGGGGCTGGGCGGGCTCGGGCGTTACGTGATCGACGGGTTCGCGACCAAGGATTACGCGAGCGTCGTCGGGGGTTCCGTATTGATTGTGCTGTTCGCACTTGTTGTGCAGATCTTGTTCGCGCTCGCGCAGAGGGTGGCGGTCTCTCCGGGGGTGAGCCGGCGACAGAGAATCCGATAGTCTCCTGTATTACCGCCCGCTTTAGAAGGGAATAGCAAGATGAGACGCACGTACGGCATCGCGGGGGTGCTGCTCTCGGCGGTGCTCGCGCTGTCCGCCTGTGGCGGCGGGTCCGGCAACGCGGGCAACCCGCTCGAACCCAGCGCGGCGCCCAGCGGCTCGGCCTCGGGCGGGGCCGCCGACGCGGGCAAGGCCGTCATCGGCTCCTTCGACTTCGACGAGAGCGTGCTGCTCGCCTCGATCTACGCCCAGGCGCTGGAGTCCAAGGGCGTGCAGGTAGAGGAGAAGCCGCGTATCGGCAGCCGCGAGGCGGTCTACGACCAGGTCAAGAGCGGCGGCCTGACCATCGTCCCCGAGTACAACGGCAACCTGCTCGCCTTCATCGACCTCAAGGCCACGGCCGCCTCGACCGACGAGGTCAACGCGGCGCTGAAGGAGAAGCTGCCCACCGAACTGGAGGTCCTCGACTCCTCCCCGGCCGAGGACAAGGACAGCCTGTCGGTCACCAAGGACACCCAGGCCAAGCAGTCCCTGACCACGATGGAGGACCTCGCCAAGGTCTCCAAGACCTTCACCGTGGGAGGGCCGCCGGAGTTCAAGAAGCGCTGGGAGGCCCGGTTCAAGGAGGTCTACGGCATCGAGTTCAAGGAGTGGAAGCCGACCGGCCCCACCACCGCCGACGCACTCAAGGACGGCACGATCCAGGTCGGCAACGTCTTCACCACCGACCCCAAGATGACGGCCAACAACCTGGTGCCCCTTCAGGACACCAAGAACGTCTTCCCCGCCCAGAACGTGACGCCGCTGCTGTTCAAGGCGGGCGCGAGCGACACGATCCGGACCACGCTCAACTCCGTCTCGGCCAAGCTGACGACCGACTCGCTGCTCCAGATGATGCAGCAGATCTCCGTCAACAAGGACGAGCCCGCCACGGTCGCCAAGGAATGGCTGACCACCAACGGCCTGGCCTGATCGGCGTGCGCGCGCGGTGAGCGAGTTCACGGAGGCGATGGCGCAGCTCGCCGGCGGGGTCGCCGTCGTGACCGTGCGCGACGGGCGCGACGACCTCGGCACCACCGTGTCGGGGCTGCTGTCGGTGTCCCTGGAGCCTCCGCTCGTGCTGGTCAGCCTGGCCGGCGGCGGCTACCTGCACGAGGTCATGCTCCGGCGGGACCGCTGGGCCGCCTCCCTGCTGTCGGCGGGGCAGGCGGCCGTCGCCAGCCGCTTCGCCACCCCGGGCAGGCCCAGCGCCCGCCTGCTGGTGGCGGGGCTGCCGCACCATCGGGGGGCGCACACGGAGGCGCTGGTGGTGGAGGGCGGGGTGGCCGCGCTGGAGGCCGAGACCACGCAGGTGGTCCCGGCCGGCGACCACACGCTCTTCATCGCCGCCGTGCTGGGCGTGACCTACGTCGACGCGACGCTTCAGCCGCTGGTCCGCCTGCGGGGCCGCTACCGCCCGGTGTAGCGGCCCGCGCCGGTCAGCGGATCGTGTACCACTCGGGCAGGATCAGCGGGCCGGCGGCGGGCAGGCCCAGCTCGGCCGACAGACGGGCCAGCGGCCCCCAGGCGTCGAGGCGGATCCTGGCCAGGGCGGCGGACTTGTCCTCGCTGGAGTCCGGGCCGCGCAGCCGCTCCAGCGGGTTGAGCCGCGGATACGTCCGCACCGGCGCGTCCTCGCCCAGCCCGGCCCGCTTCCTGGCCATCGCCAGGGCGTCCTCCAGGCCGCCGAGCTCGTCCACCAGGCCGTTGGCCCGCGCGTCCGCGCCGGTCCAGACCCGGCCGCGGGCCAGCTCGTGCGTACGCTCGCGGCTGAGGTCCCGGCTCCTCGCCACCTTGCTCACGAAGTCGTCGTAGATGCGGTCGAGCCAGGCGTTGATCCGGTCCCACTGCTCGGGGGAGAAGGCGCGCGAGGTGGAGAACATGCCGGCGTTGGCCCCCTCGGCCACCATCTCCGTGCTGATCCCCATCCGCTGGAGGAGGTCGGCGAAGACCGGCTTGCCGCCGTACACGCCGATCGACCCCGTCAGCGTCCCAGGCTGGGCCACGATCACGTCGGCGGCCATCGCCACGAAGTAGCCGCCGGAGGCCGCCAGGTCGCCCATAGAGACGATGACCGGCTTGACCTTCCGCGTCAGCGACACCTCGCGCCAGACCGTGTCGGAGGCCACGTACGAGCCGCCGGGGCTGTCCACCCGGAACACCACGGCCTTGACGTGCTCGTCGCGGCGGGCCGCGCGCAGCGCGGCGCTGATCGTGTCGGAGCCCATGGCCCCGCCGCCGCCGAGCGGGCTGCGGCCGCTGCGGCCCGTCTTGATCATGCCGATGCCGTGGACGAGCGCGATCCCGTCGGCCCCGGGGTGCGGCAGCTTCCTGACGGTGGCCGCCCGCGCGTAGCGGGAGACGTACAGCAGGTTGGCCTCCGCGCCCGCCGCCCGCTTGAGCTCGTCGTACACCTCGTCCCGGTACGCCAGCCCGTCCACCAGCCCGGCCTCGTGCGCCTCGGAGGCCGTGAACGGGCCCCGGTCGATCAGCTCGCGCACCTTGCCCGGGTCCAGCCGCCGCCCCTCCGCGATCCCGCCGATCACGGTCTCGGTGATCGACTCCACGATCCGGCCGATCGACTCGCGGTGCGGCTCGGTCATGTGGTCCTGGGTGAAGGTGTTGGCGGCGGTCTTGTACTCGTGCCGCTGGCCGAGCTCGTAGCCGACGCCCAGCTTGGTCAGCGCGCCCTTGAGGAAGCGCTGCTCCACCGCGACGCCGGTGAGCCCGACGTCCCCGCTCGGCTGCAGGTAGACCCGCTCGAAGGCGCTCGCCAGGTAGTAGGGCACGGTGCCGCCCGCGAACTCGCCGAACGTCTCGGCGAACGCGACGGTCAGCTTCCCGCTGGCCCGGAAGTGGAGAACCGCCTGGCGCAGCTCCTGCACCATGGCGAGCCCCAGCGGCTGCCCGCCGATCCTGACGACCAGCCCCTTCACCCGGGAGTCCCGCCGCGCCCGCCGCAGCCCGCCGATGACGTCCGCGAGGCGCGTCTTGCGCATGGACAACACGGCGGCCAGCGGATCCGTCGGCGGCCCTTCCGTGACGCCCTCGGTGAGATCGAGCTCCAGGATCAGCGGGCCGGTGCGCCGCTGGCGAAGCTTGTCGACGGTTTCGAAGATCGCCTTGCCTGCGTCCATACAACTCACCCTAAGCGACACATTTCCGTTCGTGTCCGGGCACTTCGTACGCCTTCTCGGATGAATGTAGAACTGTGCAGAACCGCGACGAGCCCCCGCCTCCATGGCCGACTTCGGCGGGTGGGTGCTGCGGACCGTGCTCAACAGGCAGATGCCGCTGTTCCGCGAGGCCCGGTACCTCCTGGCCGAGGAGACCGGCATCCGCTCCCGGTCGCGCTTCCTGTCGCAGGTGGTGGGGCCGCACTTCGAGAGTCTGTGCCGCGAGTGGGCGACGCTGGCCGGACCCGAGGTCTTCGGCGACCTGCCGGGAGCGGTGGCCGCCGGCACCGTGGCAGACCCGCACAACCGCACCCGGGTCGAGGTGGACGTCGCGGTCCTCGCTCCTGAGGAGCACGGCCGGCCGCGCCGGGTGCTGTCGCTCGGGGAGGTCAAGTGGGACAAGGTGCTGACCCTGGGACACGCGGACCGGCTGAGGAGGGCGCGCGACCTGCTGGCGGTCAAGGGGGTACGACACCCGGGACACCGTGCTGGCCTGCTACGGCGGCGCCGGTTTCCAGCGGGACATGCCCGGCGACGTACGGCTGATCGGCCTGTCGGAGCTCTACGGATGAGGGACGGGGCGAACCCTGCCCCCAGTGTCAGGCGGCGGAGCGGGTGGCGGTGGCGGTGGCCTGTTCGGCGTCGACGCGGGCCGTGGTGACCGTGGTGCGGCCCGCCGGGTACCGCAGGCCGCGGCCCGTGGTCTTCAGGCGTTCCAGGGTCTGCGCGACCGAGAAGCCGGGATATGCCTGCCTCATCAGCGCGAACACGCCGGCGACGTGCGGCGCGGCCATGGAGGTGCCGCTCTTCTCCTCGTACGTCCCCCCGGGCACCGACGAGCGGATCGCCACCCCCGGCGCGAACAGGTCCACGAGCGGGCCCCGGTTCGTGAACGGGGTCAGCTCGTCCCGGGCGTCGCTGGCCCCCACCGCGACGGCCGTGGAGATGCAGGCCGGGGCGGCGACGCCGGCCGAGCCGTCGTTGCCGGCGGCCACCACCGCGGCCACCCCGAGCCCCGCCAGCACGTCGAACTCGGGCTTGAGCGCCGACGCGGCCGGGTCGGCGTCGCAGGCGCGCGTGAACGGCCCGCCGCCGCCGAGGCTCATGTTGACGGCGGCGACGTTGTGGCTCTTCGCCACCCGTGCCACGTACTCCAGGGCCAGCTTCTGGTCGGAGGCGTAGCTGAGGAAGCAGGGCGCCCGGCCGCCGAGGGCGGTGCAGACCAGCGGATTGTCCAGCCGGCTGAAGACCTGGACGGCGAGGATGCCCGCCCCTGGGGCCACCCCGTCGGAGGGGGCGCCGGCGGCCAGGCGGCCGGCCGCGATCCCGGCCACGTGGGAGCCGTGGGAGCAGGCGTTGACGCTGTTCACGACGCACTGGGCCGTCTTCGCGTCGGCCGCCCCCGCGCCGGTCTGGCTCGGCCGGCGGTTCGGGCAGAGCGAGACCGTGCCGTTGCCGGGGTCGGCGGAGGAGAAGCAGGCCTCGCCGACGACACGGCCGGCGAGGAAGGGGTGGTCGCGGTCGATCCCCGTGTCGAGGACGGCGACGGTCGCGCCGCGGCCGGTCCAGCCGGCGGCGTTGGCCCGGTTCGAGCCGATCACGTCGGTGCTGACGTCGAGGCCGGGCGGCAGCGCGGACGCGTTGAGCGGGGTCGCGGCGCTCAGCTCGTCCTTGTAGACGGCCTGGACGCGGTGGTCCTTCCGCAGCTCGGCGAGCGTGCGCTGGTCGACCTCGGCCACGAAGAAGTTGGGGGAGCCGTTCGCCTTGAGCACCCGGCCGCCCTCGGACGCCTCCTCGATGTCGTTGGCGACGGCCCGCACGTTCTCGCCCGGCTTGAGCTGGATGATGGAGCGGACCCGGGTCTTCGCCTGGATCTCCTTCACCAGCGCGTCGCTGATGACGGGGCCGAGGGCCTCCTTGGAACGGGTTCTCACCGCTCCGGAGCCGTCCGGCGGGACGGGCGGCCCCGAGGGGCCGCGGGCGTCGGCGCGCAGGGCGGGCGCCGGGCAGAGCGCCGCCGACGTGGTGACCAGCACGGCGGCGCAGGCGAGCAGGGACCGTAGCCTCACGGGTTCCTCCGGGGATCGGCGTTCAGCCGGGTCCCTCCCCGCCTGCGTCTGCTGTGATGTGAGTGGCGGCTGCTATTTGACGGTCTTCAGGACGTTCTTTGTCGCCTTCTTCAGCGCGGACGCCGATGGTTCGCTGACCATCCGCACCTTCTCGGCGGCGGTGAGGGCCGTGGTGCCGTTCGTGCCGTGTGCCCAGTTCAGCCAGGCGGTCAGCAGGGCGCTGTCCAGCTTGGCCTTGCTGGTCGTGCCGTTCTTCAGCACCCGGTACGCCTTGCCCAGCGACGAGGCCTTCGTCAGCTCGGGGAACACCTTGCTCGACTTCGCGATCAGCTTCAGGTAGCAGGTGAGCGTGGCGTCGGGCAGCTTGCCGCTGCTGCGGTGGATCTCGACGGCCCACTTCTTGGCCGACAGCTTCGCGGCCGCCGTGCCGCGCGTGCAGACCGCGGCCGTGGCGGCCGGGGAGGGCGTCACGGTCACGGTGACCGTCACGGTGGGCAGCGGCACCGGGGAGGTCGTCGGCTGCGGGTCCGGCGACTCCGTCGGGTCGGTGGGCGTGTCCGTGGGCTCGTCGCCGGGGTCGTCGGGGACCGGGCCGGTCCCGCCGGACGGGTCGGGATCGGGCGCGACGGGCGACTGCGTGATCGTCGGCTGCGGCGTCGCCCCGGCCAGGGCCGCCGCGAGGTCCAGGCGCGGCGTGGTGACCTGCGTGCCGTTCGAGTCGTACGTGTACGGCCGCCCGGTCCTCTTCAGCGTGTCCACCAGCTCGCCGATCGGCGTCTGCGGCGCGGCCTGCTTCATCAGTGCGAGCGCGCCCGCCACGTGCGGCGTCGCCATCGAGGTGCCGCTGTAGACGATGGTCTGGTTGTCCGGCACCGCCGACTCGACGTCCACGCCCGGCGCGAACAGGTCCAGCAGCGCCCCCCGGTTGGAGAAGTCGGCGATGGCGTCGGCGTTGTCGCTCGCGCCGACCGCGACCGCCGAGGAGACGCACGCCGGGTACGACGCCCCGTCGAAGAACTCGTTGCCCGCGGCCACCACGGTCGCGACGCCCTTGGCCAGCAGCGCGTCGATCTTCGGCTTGAAGATCGCGCCCTCCTCGCTGGCGTCGCAGTCGGTCTCCGACAGCGCGCCGCCGAGGCTCAGGTTGACCGCGGCCACCGGCTGGTCCAGCCCGGCCACGTAGTCCATCGCGAGGCGCAGCGACGACTCGAACGCGAGCACGCACGACGCCTCGCCGCACACCCCTTCGTCGTTGACCCGGCTGAACACCTGCACGGCGACGATGTTCGCGCCCGGCGCGACGCCGCCGGTGCCGGCCGCGATGCCCGCGACGTGGCTGCCGTGGTCGCACAGGTTCGTGCCGCCGGCGAGGCACTTGGCGGTCATGGCGTCGGCCGCGCCCTCGCCGATCTGCTCGCTCTGCCCGTTGGGGCATAACGACTCGACGCCGGCCTCCACGGCGGAGAAGCACGCCTCGGCCACGATCCGGCCGCTGAACCACGGGTGGTCGCGGTCGATGCCGGTGTCCAGCACGGCCACCGCCTGGCCGGTCCCCGTGAGGCCCTTGGCGTGCGCCTGGTCGGCGCCGATGAGCTTGAGGTTGGGGCCCACGTCGGCCGGCGTGTACGTACGGTCCCGGTGGATCGAGGCGA
This sequence comes from Nonomuraea coxensis DSM 45129, assembly GCF_019397265.1. Taxonomy (NCBI): domain Bacteria; kingdom Bacillati; phylum Actinomycetota; class Actinomycetes; order Streptosporangiales; family Streptosporangiaceae; genus Nonomuraea; species Nonomuraea coxensis. The sequence continues at coordinate 7,594,917 of NZ_CP068985.1, read as the reverse complement.
CCCGCGGGTCGGCGGCCAGCGCGGCCAGTTCCTCGGCGGTGCCCTGCACGACCATGAACGGCTGGTTCTGGGGCCGCAGCACCACGTCCACGCTCTGGGCCGCCGCCTGGCTCGCCACGGGCTCGTTCTGCGCCGGGTCGGTCAGCTCGACGATGGCCCGTTCGGCGCCGCCGTCGGCGCCGAGGCCGTCCTCGACCTTCTCCTCGGGGGTGGAAGGGGCAGTGGCGGCGGGGGAGGGGCCGGGCGTCGGGGTGGGGTCGTCCGCGTAGGCCGGGCCCGATAACGGGATCAGCGCCAGAACGGCCGAACAGACCATCAGGTGGCGAAGTCGCACGCGTCTTCCTCCGAAGGGGATGATCTCGGAGTTTAGGGCGATTCCGCGGACAGGCCCAGCCCCTCGGTCCGGTTCTCACCGAACTTTCAGCCGCTCGCGGACGGCCCTTCGTGCGTGAACCACACCGCGCCGAGCGGCGGCACCCGCAGCGTCGTCGAGTACGGCAGCCCGTGACTCGGCTCCTCGGCCGCCTCGATCCCGCCCATGTTGCCGACGCCGCTGCCCCAGTAGTCGTAGGCGTCGGTGTTGAGCACCTCGCGCCACTGCCCCGGGTACGGCAGCCCCAGCCGGTAGCCGTCGTGCGGGGCGCCGCTGAAGTTGACCACGCACGCCACCGCCGCGCCGTTCCTGGCGAAGCGGACGAAGGAGAAGGTGTTGCCCGGCGCGTCGTCGGCGTCGAGCCAGCGGAAACCGTCGGGGGTGGCGTCCTGCTCCCACAGCGCCGGGGTCTCCCTGTAGACCCGGTTGAGCTCGCGGACCAGCCGCTGCACGCCCTGGTGCCCGTCGAACTCCAGCACCCACCAGTCGAGCCCGCGCTCCTCCGACCACTCCGAGCCCTGGCCGAACTCGCCGCCCATGAACAGCAGCTGCTTGCCCGGGTGCGCCCACATGAACGCCAGCAGCGCCCGCAGCTGCGCGAAGCGCTGCCATTCGTCGCCGGGCATCTTGCCGAGCAGCGAGCCCTTGCCGTGCACCACCTCGTCGTGCGAGAGCGGCAGCACGTAGTTCTCCGAGTAGGCGTAGAGCAGCGAGAACGTCATCTGGTGATGGTGGTACTGGCGGAAGATCGGCTCGTGGCGCAGGTATTCGAGCGTGTCGTGCATCCAGCCCATGTTCCACTTGAAGCCGAAGCCGAGCCCGCCCAGGTGCACCGGCCGCGACACTCCCGGCCAGGCCGTGGACTCCTCTGCCACGGTCGAGATGCCGGGCGCCTCCCGGTAGCTGACCGCGTTCATCTCCTTGAGGAACTCGACCGCGTCGAGGTTCTCCCTGCCGCCGTAGACGTTCGGCGTCCACTCGCCCTCGCGCCGCGAGTAGTCGAGGTAGAGCATCGAGGCCACGGCGTCCACGCGCAGGCCGTCGATGTGGAACTCCTTCAGCCAGAACAGCGCGTTCGCGACCAGGAAGTTGCGCACCTCGCGGCGGCCGTAGTCGAAGACGTAGGTGCCCCAGTCGGGGTGCTCGCCGCGCGCCGGGTCGGCGTGCTCGTAGAGCGGGGTGCCGTCGAAGCGGGCCAGCGCCCACTCGTCCATGGGGAAGTGCGCGGGCACCCAGTCGAGGATCACGCCGATGCCGCGCTGGTGCATGCGGTCCACGAAGTGGCGGAACTCGTCGGGGGTGCCGAAGCGCGCCGTCGGCGCGTAGTAGGAGGTCACCTGGTAGCCCCACGACCCGCCGAACGGGTGCTCGGCCACCGGCAGCAGCTCCACGTGGGTGAAGCCCATGTCGGCCGCGTACGCCGACAGCTCCTCGGCCAGCTCCACGTACGAGAGGCCGGGTCGCCACGACCCCAGGTGCACCTCGTAGATGCTCATCGGCCGGGCCAGCGCGTACGTGTCGCGCCGTTCGACGAGCCAGGCGTCGTCCTGCCAGCTGTAGTCGGACTTGTCCACCACGGAGGCCGTCATCGGCGGCACCTCGGTGCGCCGCGCCATGGGGTCGGCCTTCTCCCGCCAGGTGCCGTCCGCGCCCAGGACCTGGTACTTGTACCGCTCGCCGGCCCCGAGGCCGGGGACGAACAGCTCCCACACGCCCGAGCGGCCGAGGGAGCGCATGGGGTAGGCGGTGCCGTCCCAGTGGTTGAAGTCGCCGATGACGCGGATGCCGCGCGCGTTGGGGGCCCAGACGGAGAACGCCACGCCTTCGACGTCCTCGTGCTCGATCACGCGCGCGCCCAGCGCCTCCCACAGCCGCTCGTGCCGTCCCTCGCCGATCAGGTGCAGGTCCACCTCGCCGAGGGTGGGCCAGTGCCGGTAGGGGTCGCGCACGGTGAACGGCTCGCCGCCCGCGTACTTCACCCGCAGGGCGTAGCCGGGCACCTTGTCCAGCCCGGGCACCAGCACCTCGAACACCCCGTGGGCCTGGTGTTTCATGTCATGGGATGTACCGTCGTCGTCCAGCACCACCGTGACCCGCTCGGCCAGCGGGCGCAGCGCGCGGAAGACCACCCCGCCGGTCGTGGGGTGCGCTCCGAGCACGGAGTGCGGATCGTGGTGCGCCCCACCCGCGAGGCGGTCGAGCTCGTTCCTCATCGGCATGCTCCCAACACTGCCTTATGACGACCGTCCATCCCAGGCTCTGCCCGCTCCCCCGACACAATCACAGAAAGTGCAAAATCCCGGGTACATCACAAGAGGGTGCCGGGATGGGATAACCCATCCTTTACCGCTATCTGGCTCGACATACTGGTGCGCTGCTCGTCAACCCAGCCAGAAAGGTTGCAGCAATGTACCCGCCCCCCGCTTCCCCCACACATCCGTCATATCCTCCGCCTCCTCCCGTCTTACGCCCGGTCCGCGGACCGGCCGTCCTCGCGGTCGTGGCACTGGTCGCGGACTCGCTGGTCGGCGTCGTCGCGGCGGGCATCGACCTCTGGTACGCCGCCTTCGTGGACCGGATCATCGCCGACGTGACCTCCGTGACCGACGAGGAGATCGACACCGCGGACCTCGTCTACGGCCTCTCCGGCATCGTGGAGACCGTCGCCTACCTCGCCGCGGTCGTCGGGTTCCTGGTCTGGCTGTTCCGGGTGCGGGCCAACGCCGAGATCCTCGCCCCGGACGGGCACCGGCGCTCCCGGCCCTGGCTGATCCTCGGCTGGATCGTCCCGATCGTCTCGCTCTGGTTCCCCAAGCAGATCGTGGACGACATCTGGGACGCCTCCGTCCGCTCGTGGACCCCGCGCAAGGGCCTCCTCCACGCCTGGTGGGCGGCCTGGCTCATCGGCGCCTGGGTGTCGAACGTCGCCGCGCGCGTGCTGTTCAACGCCGAGGAGGCCGAGGCCCTCGCCGCGGCGGCCCGCTTCGACGTGGTGAGCATCGCGCTGATGCTGGTGGCCGCCGTGCTCGCGATCCTCGTGGTGCTGCGGATCAGCGGCGAGCAGGAGAAGCGGCGGACGGAGACGACCCCCGTCCTCCACCCGGGCGCGCCCGCGCCCACCGGCTGGGCGTGACCGCTCAGCGGGGCCGGAAGGCGGCCAGGGGGATGGGGAGCCAGGTCGGGCGGTTCCTGGCCTCGTAGCCGACCTCGTACACCGCCTTGGACAGCTCGAACGCCCGCAGCAGCGCCGCGTCCGCCCGGCCGATCACGCCGCCTCCCTCGGCGTAGCCCTCCAGGAAGGCGGCCCGGTTGCGGTCGGCCCACGCCTGCGCCCGCTCCTCCAGGTCGGCCGCCTCGGCGCGGCCGGCCAGCAGGTGGCGGGCCGCGTAGTCGAACGAGCGCAACATCCCCGCCACGTCCCGCAGCGGCGACGACAGCGCCCGCCGCTCGGCCAGCGGCTGCCCCGGCTCGCCCTCGAAGTCGAGGACGACCCAGTCCAGCGGCGTGCGCATGACCTGGCCCAGGTGGTAGTCGCCGTGAACCCGCTGCACGGGCACCGCGTCGGTGAGCAGCTCCACCTCGTGGTAGGCGTCCTCAAGCGCGCTCACGTGCGGGCGCAGCTCGGGCACCTCGGCCACGGCCCGGCCGAGCCGGCGGCGGAAGGACTCGGCCATGCGCTTGATCTCGTGCGTCTCGATCACGGCGGTCGGGAAGGCCGCCGCCAGCTCCTCGTGCACGCGGGCGGTGGCGACGCCGAGCCGCCGCGCCTCGCCCGCGAAGTCGCCGCCCGCCTCGGCGGCGGTGATCTCCGGCGCGCTGGCGTAGAGGTCGCGGACGCTGGTCAGCGCGAGGTCCCAGCCGTCGTTGGCGTTCGACAGGAACTCCTGCATGAACGCCAGCGTGGTCCCGGTGCCGTCGAGGTCGGCCTCGATCCACCCGTACGGCCGCGCGATGTGCGGCGCCTTCCTGGCCGCGAGGGCCGTGACGATCTCCAGCTCCGGGTTCACACCGGGGATGAGGCGGCGGAAGATCTTGCAGATGTAGGCGTCGCCGTAGACGAGCGAGGTGTTGGACTGCTCGGCCCCGAGCACCATGCTGCGCGGCGAGGTGTCGATCTCGGCCCCCTCGACGTGCCGCATGCGCAGGCCGCTGCGGCCCTCGTCGCGCGCCATGCCGTCGAGCAGCCACGAGGTGCGTTCGGGGTCGTGTGCGGCGTCGTAGAGGCAGACGCCGTCGATCGTGCCGATGAGGGCGTGGGCGAGCCGGTCGGGCAGGTCGTCGCGCTCGCCGAGCAGGAGCTGGTAGCGGTCGCGGGAGCCGTCCTGCCACACGGCGACGATCAGGTGCCGGAGTCCGGGCGCCAGCACGACGTCCGCGTCGATCGACAGCTCGTCGATCGGGCGCCCCTTGCCGCCGAACCAACGTTGGCGGCTGATCCATGCGGCAAGGAGCTCATTCAGCACGTCCTACTCCTCCTGGATGACGGCCGGCGGGAGTGTGAACCAGTAGAACCCATGCCCAGGAAGCGTCAAAAGATACGGTAGTTCGCCAATTGCCGGAAATGGCACGCCTCCCATGGTTTCCACGGGGGAGACGCCGACGAACCTGCGCAGGTCGAGCTCGACCGGCTGCGGGAAGCGTGACAGGTTGTTCACGCAGAGCATCCGGTCGTCGCCCAGCTCCCTGACGAAGGCCAGGACGCTGGGGTTGGAGGAGTTGAGCTCGGCGTACTCGCCCAGGCCGAAGACCGGGTGCCGCTTGCGGATCTCGATCATGCGTCTGGTCCAGTGCAGCAGCGAGCCGGCGTTCTTCTGCTGGGCCTCGACGTTGATGGCCTGGTAGCCGTAGATCGGGTCCATGATCACGGGCAGGTAGAGCCGCCCGGGATCGCAGTCGGAGAAGCCGGCGTTGCGGTCGGGGTCCCACTGCATCGGGGTGCGCACGCCGTCGCGGTCGCCGAGCCAGATGTTGTCGCCCATGCCGATCTCGTCGCCGTAGTAGAGCACGGGGGAGCCGGGCAGTGACAGCAGCAGTGCGGTGAACAGCTCGATCTGGTTGCGGTCGTTCTCCAGCAGCGGCGCGAGGCGGCGGCGGATGCCGACGTTGGCCCGCATGCGGGGGTCCTTGGCGTACTCGGAGTACATGTAGTCGCGTTCCTCGTCCGTGACCATCTCGAGCGTCAGCTCGTCGTGGTTGCGGAGGAAGATGCCCCACTGGCAGTGCTCGGGGATCTTCGGCGTCTGGGCCAGGATCTCCGAGATGGGGTAGCGGCTCTCCCTGCGTACGGCCATGAAGATGCGCGGCATCAGCGGGAAGTGGAAGGCCATGTGGCACTCGTCGCCGCCGCCCACCGGGTCGCCGAAGTACTCGACCACGTCCGACGGCCACTGGTTGGCCTCGGCCAGCAGGACCCGGTCGGGGTAGAGCCGGTCCACCTCGGTCCTGATCCGCTTGAGGTATTCGTGCGTCCGCGGCAGGTTCTCGCAGTTGGTGCCCTCCTCCTCGAACAGGTAGGGCACCGCGTCCAGCCGGAAGCCGTCGATGCCGAGGTCCAGCCAGAAGCGCAGCACCTCCAGCATCGCGTCCTGCACGTCCGGGTTCTCGTAGTTGAGGTCCGGCTGGTGGTGGAAGAAGCGGTGCCAGTAGTACTGGCCGCGGACCGGGTCGTAGGTCCAGTTGGAGGTCTCGGTGTCGATGAAGATGATCCGGGCGTCCTGGTACGTCTCGTCGGTGTCGGACCACACGTAGAAGTCGCCGAACGGCCCCTCGGGGTCGTGCCGGGACGCCTGGAACCAGGGATGGGCGTCGCTGGTGTGGTTCATGACGAGGTCGGCGATGACGCGCATGCCGCGCCGGTGCGCCTCCTCGACGAGTTTCACGAAGTCGCCCAGATCCCCGAACTCGGGGAGGATCTTCATGAAGTCGGCGATGTCATAGCCGCCGTCACGCAGCGGCGACTCGTACAGCGGGAGCAGCCACAGACAGTCGACGCCCAGCCACTGGAGGTAGTCGAGCTTGCTGATCAGTCCCTTGATGTCGCCGGTGCCGTCGCCGTTGGAGTCGGCGAAGCCCCGGATGAGGACCTCGTAGAAGACGGCGCGCTTGTACCAGTAGGGATCGCGCGGCTTTTCCTCGTCGAAGGTGTTGGGAATGGGTGTGGAGCTCATGAGCGCCCTCGCCGGGGGCTCATGAGGGAGGCGCTGACACACACGTTGAAGACTCCCCGCTGAATTCAGTTCTACCGTGGCGCGGCTCGTACGGTGAGAATGTGGGCAGGCTGGATGTGAGGGTCGAGGCGCACGTAGTTGCTCTGACGCCAGCGGTAGGACTCGCCGGAGAGTTCGTCGTCCACGACGAACTCGGCGTTCCAGTCGAGCCCGAGCGCGGGCAGGTCAAGATCAACGGTTGCCTCATGGGTGTGGTGCGGATCCAGGTTGACGACCGCGATGACGACGTCGCCCAGCCCGTGCCGTCTGGTGGCCGGGTCATGGCCGCCCGGCAGACGCTTCGAGAAGCAGACGATGTCCGGCTGGTCGACCCGGTGAAATCGTAGGTTACGCAATTCCTGCAGCGCCGGATGCGCTCTTCGAAACAAATTCAGATGAGTGATGAAGGGGGCCAGGCTGAGCCCTTCGCGTTCGGCGGTCATCCAATCGCGGGGCTTGTACTGATATTTCTCGCTGTCGAGATATTCTTCACTTCCTGGACGGACCGGGACATTTTCCCCGAGTTCATATCCGGAATACACGCCCCACGTCGGCGAGGCGAGCGCGGCCAGCACCGCCCGGATCTTGAACGCCGGCATCCCGCCGTGCTGCAGGTACTCGTGCAGGATGTCCGGCGTGTTGACGAACAGGTTGGGCCGCAGGTAGGCCGAGGTCTCCCTGGCCAGCTCCGACAGGTAGCTCTCCACGTCGTACTTGGAGTTCTTCCAGGTGTAGTACGTGTACGACTGGTGGAAGCCGACCTTGGCCAGCGCCCGCATCATGGCCGGCCGGGTGAACGCCTCCGACAGGAACAGCACGTCCGGGTCGGTGGTGTGGATGTCGGCCAGCAGCCGCTCCCAGAAGTTCACCGGCTTGGTGTGCGGGTTGTCCACCCGGAAGATGCGCACCCCGTGGTCCATCCAGTGCCGCACCACCCGGCGGACCTCGGCGTAGATGCCCTCCGGGTCCCGGTCGAAGTTGAGCGGGTAGATGTCCTGGTATTTCTTCGGCGGGTTCTCGGCGTAGGCGATCGAGCCGTCGGCCCTGATCGTGAACCACTCGGGGTGCTCCTTGACCCACGGGTGGTCCGGCGAGCACTGGAGCGCGAGGTCGATCGCGACCTCCATGCCCAGCTCGCGGGCGCGCGCCACGAACTCGTCGAAGTCGTCGATCGTGCCGAGGTCGGGGTGGATCGCGTCGTGGCCGCCGTCCTCGGAGCCGATCGCCCACGGCGAGCCGGGATCGTCGGGCTCGGGGCTCAGCGTGTTGTTGCGGCCCTTGCGGAAGGTCGTGCCGATGGGGTGGACCGGCGGCAGGTAGACGACGTCGAAGCCCATCTTGGCGATCGCGGGCAGCCGCTTGGCGGCGGTCTGGAAGGTGCCGGACCGCGACGTCCCGCCGGTGCCGACGACCGCGCCCTCGGAGCGGGGGAAGAACTCGTACCAGGAGCCGTAGAGCGCCCGGCGCCGGTCCACCCGGACCTTGAACGACTTCGACCTGGTCACCAGCTCGCGGAACGGATGGGCCTCCAGCAGCGCGGCGGTGTCGGGGAGCTGGGCTATCGACAGCCGGGCCCGCGGGTCGAGGTTGTCGTCACGCAGCGTGGCCGCGACCGACAGCAGCGCCGCCCGGTGCCCGCACGAGGGCTCGCCGTTGCCGCCGGTCCTGGCGGGAGCCCCGGGCGTGACGGGCGCCGAGGGGCACTCGGCCGGGCGCACGGCCTTGGCCGCCCGCTCGAACAGCCGGGCCCCCTCCTCGCACATGAGATCGACGTCCATGCCACGCGGGATCTTGATCTCGGCGTCGTGCAGCCACGTGCTGATCGGGTCGCTCCACGCCTCCACGCGGTAGAGCCAGTCGCCCTCGGCGGGCAGGCAGACCTCGGCGGCCCAGCGGTCGGTGCCGGGAGCGAGCTCGCGCATCGGTCTCAACCGGCCACGCTGCCCATCGGGCGCGGTGAACACCACGCCCGCGGCCACGGCGTCATGGCCCTCTCGGAAGACGGTCGCCGAGACCTCGAAGGTCTCACCGGCGACCGCCTTGGCGGGCCGTTGCCCGCAGTCGACGACGGGGGAGATGTCCGTGATGGGAATTCGTCCGATCATCGCAATCAAGGGTTTGCGACGGCACACTCGGTGCCGCCGGAGGTTTTCCGTGGCAGGAACGATCCTCGCACGTTATTTCTGGACAGCAGCGGATAGACCTCCCGCAGAAGTTCGCGGGAGAGCTCAACATTAGGGAAAGTTGCCCCAATGCGCCCTCTTCATGCTTGTCTCCGCGAGTGGTTTGAAGGGCGCTCATGGGGGTGAAGGAACGAGAGGTCCCTCCTAGCCCGTAGGGTGCACAACGTGAGAGCTATCCGTCGGTTTACCGTCCGCACCGTCCTGCCCACGGAGCTGGCCGCCCTCGGCGAGCTCGTCCACAATCTCCGCTGGTCCTGGCACCCGGAGACGCTGGACCTCTTCGCCGAGGTCGACGCCGGTCTCTGGGAGCAGGTCGGGCACGATCCCGTGGCCCTGCTGGGGGCCGTCACGCCCGCCCGGCTCGCCGAGCTGGCCGCCGACCGCCGCTTCCTGCGGCGGCTCGCCGACGCCGCCGACGACCTGCGCGAGTACATGACCTCGCCGCGCTGGTACCAGACGCTGCCCGACGGCGCCCGGGCCGTCGCCTACTTCTCGCCCGAGTTCGGCATCGCCGCCGCCCTGCCGCAGTACTCCGGCGGGCTCGGCATCCTGGCCGGCGACCACCTGAAGGCGGCCAGCGACCTCGGCGTGCCGATCCTCGCCGTCGGCCTCCTCTACCGGCACGGCTACTTCACGCAGTCGCTGTCGCCCGAGGGCTGGCAGCTTGAGCACTACCCCTCCCTCGATCCCGGCGGCCTGCCGCTGTCCCTGCTGAAGGAGGCCGACGGCACCCCGGTCAAGATCCGCCTGGGGCTGCCCGACGAGCGCGTGCTGCACGCCCAGGTCTGGGTGGCGCAGGTCGGCCGGGTGCCGCTGCTGCTGCTCGACTCCGACGTCGCCGACAACGACAATGCCGCCCGCGACATCACCGACCGCCTCTACGGCGGCGGCACCGACCACCGGCTCATGCAGGAGCTGCTGCTCGGCGTCGGCGGCGTACGCGCGATCCGGGCCTACTGCCGGGTCACCGGGCATCCCGAGCCCGAGGTCTTCCACACCAACGAGGGCCACGCCGGCTTCCTCGGCCTGGAGCGCATCCGCGAGCTGACCGAGGCCAGGCTCACCTTCGACGAGGCGCTGGAGGCCGTACGCGCCGGCACCGTGTTCACCACGCACACGCCGGTGCCCGCGGGCATCGACCGCTTCCCCGTCGAGCTGATCGAGCGGCACTTCGGCGGCTCGGCCTCCTGGCCGACCGTGCCCGTCGAGCGCATCCTCGCGCTGGGCGCCGAGGCCGACCCCGGGCGGTTCAACATGGCCGTCATGGGCATGCGCCTGGCCCAGCGGGTCAACGGCGTCTCGCAGCTGCACGGCGAGGTCAGCCGCGAGATGTTCAAGGATCTTTGGCCGGGTTTCGACCTCGACGAGGTGCCGATCGGCTCCATCACCAACGGCGTGCACGCCCCCACGTGGGTGGGCCGCGAGTTCATGGAGCTGGCCGGCCGCGAGCTGCCCACGCTGCTGGAGCGCGCCCGCGGCTGGGAGGGCATCCAGAAGCTCTCCGACGCCGACCTGTGGGAGATCCGCGGCGTGCTGCGCCGCCGCCTGGTCGAGGGCGCCCGGGCGCGTCTTCGCAGGTCGTGGCGCGAGCGCGGGGCCTCCGACGCCGAGCTGGGGTGGATCGACGACGCGCTCGACCCCGACGTGCTGACCATCGGCTTCGCCCGGCGGGTGCCGTCGTACAAGCGGCTCACGCTCATGCTGCGCGACCAGCGGCGGCTCACCGAGCTGCTGCTCGACCTGGACAAGCCGGTGCAGATCGTCATCGCCGGCAAGGCGCACCCCGCCGACGAGGGCGGCAAGAAGCTCATCCAGCAGATCGTCAAGTTCGCCGACCAGGCCGACGTCCGGCACCGGATCGTGTTCCTGCCCGACTACGACATGGAGCTCGGCCGGCTCATGACGCAGGGCTGCGACGTGTGGCTCAACAACCCGCTGCGCCCCCTGGAGGCGTCCGGCACCTCGGGCATGAAGTCCGCGCTCAACGGCGGGCTCAACCTGTCGATCCGCGACGGCTGGTGGGACGAGTGGTACGACGGCACCAACGGCTGGGCCATCCCCACCGCCGACGGCGTCACCGACCCCGAGCGGCGCGACGAGCTGGAGGCCGCCGCCCTCTACGACCTCATCGAGCACGAGGTGTCCGACCGCTTCTACGACCGGGCCTTCGACGGGCTGCCCCGCCGCTGGCTGGAGATGGTCAAGCACACCCTCGCCTCGCTCGGGCCCAAGGTCCTGGCCGGGCGCATGCTGCGCGACTACGTCGTGGGCCTCTACACCCCGGCCGCGAAGTCCGCGCGGGCGCTGTCGGCCGACGCCTACGCGCCGGCCAAGGCGTTCGCCGCCTGGCGGGTCCGGGTCACCCGGGCCTGGCCCGGGGTGCGGGTGGAGCACGTGGAGGCGTCCGGCGTCGGCGACGCCCCCGAGGTGGGGGCCGCGATCGAGGTGAACGCCACCGTCGCGCTCGGCGACCTGGAGCCTGACGACGTGCTGGTGCAGGCCGCGTACGGGAAGGTCGGGCCGCACGACGAGCTGGTCCACCCGTCGTACGGGAAGATGACCTGCCAGTCGGTGGACGACGACGGCCGCGCCCACTACACGGGCGTCGTGCCGCTCGACCGCACCGGCGCTTTCGGGTACACCGTCCGGGTCGTCCCGGATCATCCGCTCGTCGCGACGACGGCCGAGCTCGGCCTCATCGCGGTCCCCGAGGAACCCGCAGGCATGACGAACGGCACATTGCGTTAAAGCCCAGGCATAATCGGGGGGTGGACGACAGCGCCAACGGCCTGCGGGCCGACACTCTGGTGGCCACGGTCCGCGGTGTGCTGCCGTCCCTGACGCCGGCCGCCCAGACCGTGGCCCGCCTCATCCTGGAGGACCCCGCGACGGTGGCGCGGAGCACCATCACCGAGCTCTCCGCCGCCTCGGGCACCAGCGAGGCCACGATCGTGCGGACCGCGCGGCTGCTGGGATTCGCCGGCTACCCGCAGCTCAGGCTGGCGCTGGCGGCCGCGGCCGCGCAGCCCGACCGGCTCGTGCCCGGCGACCTCGCCCCCGACGACCCGCTGTCGGCGGTGATCCAGAAGGTCGCGCGGGCCGAGTCCGAGGCGATCAACGACACCGTCGCCCAGCTCACCAGCGAGCGGCTGGGCCTGGTCGTGGACGCCATCGCCGGTGCCCGCAGGATCGACGCCTACGGCGTCAGCGCCTCCGGCCTCGTCGCCGGCGACGTCGCCCAGAAGCTGCTGCGCATCGGCCTGTCCAGCCACGCCTTCCAGGACGCCCACCTCGCGCTGACCAGCGCCGTGCTGCTGCGGCCCGGCGACGTGGCGATCGGCATCAGCACCTCCGGCGAGACCCCCGACGTGATCGAGCCGCTGACGCGGGCCAAGGAGGCGGGCGCCACCACCGTGGCGATCACCAACAACCCGCGCTCGTCGATCGCGGAGCTGGCCGAGCACGTGCTCATCTCGGCCGGGCGCGAGACGGAGTTCCGTCCCGGCGCCCTGGCCAGCAGGATCAGCCAGCTCCTCGTCGTCGACTGCCTGTTCGTCGCGGTGGCGCAGCGCACCTACGACTCGTCGCAGGAGGCGCTGGCCAGCACGCGCAGGGCCGTCAGCGAGTTCACCCGGAGAACGACACCTGCACGTCGTCAGCCTTGACGAACATCACCCGGTGACCGAACTGGATCTGCAGATACTTGGTCTTCCCCCGCACCACCTTGTGGTCCTCCAGGTCGAAGGTGACCGCCCGGTAGTACTCGGTGGCCGCAGGGCCGGCGAGGGTGTACTTCTCGCCCGCCGAGAACGTGTACTGCAGCGGCGTCACCGCCTGGTAGGGGATGTCCGCCGGGTACGCCTCCTGCTCCGGGTACGCCCGCCCGTACACCGGGACCGTGGCCTTGCCCGGCTTCGGCGTCACCACGAGGCCCGCTGAAGGCACGGCGGTCGGCGCGGCGGCCGGGTTGTGGAACCACGCCTTCTGGCCGAGATACCAGATGGCCGTCCAGTCGCCCTGGCGCTCGGCGACCGCGAAGCGCTGGCCGGTGCTGGCGCGGGCGCTGTGGTCGTAGACGCTGTAGAGCGACTCGCCCGTGGGGTGCTTGCCGATGTCCTTGACCAGCGGGGCGTCGGCGCGCGGCTCGGTGCGCAGCCACACCGTGTGGGCGGGCAGCGGCGGGCAGGCGGCCTCCGGGTTCTTGCGGTCGCAGCCGTAGAAGTAGGGCTTGTTCGTGGCGAAGTCGGGCTTGATCATGACGCTGCCCGAGTGCGGCCCGCCGAACTGGTGCAGCGGCGCGCCCATGAGCTGGAAGTAGTGCGCCCAGTCCCAGAACGGGCCCGTGTCCTCGTGCATGCCGCGCACGGTCGTCGGCAGCGTGCCGGGGACGTTGTCGTGGCCCAGGATGTGCGCGCGGTCGAGCGGCACGCCGTGCCGCAGCGCCAGGTAGCGGACCAGGCGGGCGGACGAGCGGTACATCGCCTCGGTGAACCAGGTGCTGCCCTCGGCCAGGAAGCCCTCATGCTCGATGCCGATGGACTTGGCGTTGATGTACCAGTTGCCGGCCTGCCAGCCGACGTCCTTGGTCTTGATGTGCTGGGCGATGTGGCCGTCGGCGGCGCGGACGGAGTAGTGCCAGCTCGCCCCGTACGCGGGGTCCTGGTTCAGCCGGATGGACGGCAGGAAGTAGCCCTCCATGTCGTGGATGATGATGTAGTCCACCTTCTGGCTGAACGGGCGGTTCGCCAGGTCGTAGTGGCCGTAGTCGTCCGGCGGCAGCTCCTGGTAGGCCGCCGGGATCCACTCGCAGGAGATCGAGGCCGGGCACTCGACGCCGTCGGGGCGGACCGGGGGCCGCAGGCCCAGCTTCTCCAGCCACTTCTCGACCGTGCGCAGGCCGGGCACGGCGGGCAGCCGGACCTGCTCGCCGTCGTCGGTGGTGCGCTCGGCGCCCTCCGCGATCACCGAGAAGACCTCATCGGCGAAGAACTTGGCGGCCCCGGCCTCCTCGGCGCCGGAGTACTTGGCGACGGCGCCGTACCACTCGCCGGGGTCGTCGCTCAGCGGCGCGCCGAGGGACTTCTGGTAGTCGGCCAGCAGGGCCGCGCCGCCGCGGATGTTGGCGGCGTCGTCGGCGCGCAGGCGCTCATGGCTCTCGCCGGTGAGCTCCGCGGCGCGTTCCATGGTGCGCAGCCGGGCCGGGATCTCCGCGGGCGCGGGCCGCTCGTCGGGCGCGGGCAGCGGCCGGGCGTCGTCGCCGCGGGCGTCCTCCTCGCCCGCGTCGTGGTGGTTGGAGCCGGTGTACGCGGCGGCGTCCGTGAGGTGCATGGGGCCGAAGCCGGCGTCGCTGGAGGGCCTGCCCGCGTGGGCGTCCCACCGCGACTCGAGGTAGGAGACGCCGAGCAGCACGCTCTCGGGCACCTGGTATTCGGCGGCGGCGGCGGCGAAGGCACGCTGCCGGTCGGCCGGGTCCTGGGCCTGGGCGGACTGGACGTTGGTCAAGGGCAGCAGGACGGCCACGCCGAGCGCCAGAAGTCTGCGCATGAACACTCCTCGGGGGCTGGGGGTGCGGTGCGCGTTCAGCGTCTCAACGATTTCCTTCGTAGGCGAGATCTTTGCGAAGACATTTTTCACTCATGGGGGCGCGTCCCCGGCGGACCTAGAGGACGAGCTTCAGCGAAGGCCGCTGGTCCGGCAGGCCGATGAGCTCGCGGACGCGGCCGATCGGCCAGGCCAGCTCCTGGGCCAGCGCCGCCGCCGTGAGCCCCGCCTCCCTGGTCGCCAGGTCGAAGGCGTGCGCCAGCAGGACCGGCTGCTCGCCCGGATAGCCGGAGACCGGCTCGTTGGTGAAGCCCGGCTGGTCGCGCAGCGCGGCCAGCCGCTGGTAGGCGCGGCCGGCGGCGGAGTCGGAGATCAGGCCCGTCTCCCGGCACCGGTAGAGCAGCGAGTCGACCGACACCCCCCACGTGCGGCGCAGCTCGGCGAGCCGCCGCAGGTCGGCGCGGAGCGGCAGGTGCGGCAGGATGCTCTCGCGCGGCGTCAGGAACTCGGCGGCGAACGCGTCGGCCTCGCGCTCCTGGTGGGCGTCGCCCGCGGCGGTGTCGCCGTGCAGCACGAGATGGCCCAGCTCGTGGGCGGCGGTGAAGCGGTGCCGGTAGATGTCGTCGAACCGGTTGGGGGTCAGCACGACGATCGGCCGGGGCAGGCTGGAGGTGGAGAAGGCGTCGACGGTGACCGCGTCGGGATCGTGCCGGGGGAAGGCCACCACGATGCCGTGGGCCTCCATGCGGCGGACGAGGTGGCTCACCGGGCCGGTGCCGAGCCCCCAGTGCTCGCGCAGCGCCCGCGCCGCGCCCGCCGGGTCGCGCGGCAGGTCGGAGTGCATCTCGCCGCCCGCGAAACCCGGCAGATCGACGGCCGGGAGCTGGATGCGCCGCTCCAGCGCGTAGGTCAGCTCCCACACCTGCTCGACGAAGGCCACGGCCTTGGCCCGCTGGTAGGCCCGCGTCGAGCGCAGGCTGCGGAAGTGGGCCATCGAGCCGTCGAGCTTGCCGTGCGGCCGGCCGGACAGGAAGAACGCCGCCGGCACGCCCAGCACCTCGGCGAGGCGCGGGACGAGGTCGGGGCGGGGGCGGGTGACGCCGGACTCGTACTGGCCGACCGCGGCGGGGGAGACGCCGAGGTGCTCGGCCACCTCCTTCTTCGTCAGCGCGGCCAGCTGACGGGCCTGGGTGAGACGGGTCGGGTCGAAAGCGTCGGCGACGGCCTGCGGAGTGGGCGCGCCCGGTCGGGGACTACTCACCGCTCGCGGCTTCTGCCCTGGTGATCGGCGTGACCGGGGCGGGCTCGCCGGCGGACGGCGGCACGAGCCGCGCCGCGCCGGTGCGCGGATTGAGCGCGGGCGCCGGCACCGCGCCCTGGTCGAACGCGGCCGCGGGCAGCGGCGTGAGCCCCGCCGCGCCGGCCGCGGGCAGCGGGATCGCCTCGCAGTGGTGCCAGCGCAGGCTGCCGGCGCGGTCGAGCAGCTCGGCCTCGCCCCACCAGGCGTCCAGCAGCCCGGCGTGGGCGTTGCAGGCGTAGGCGATCAGCACGAGACCCGTCTCAGGGGGCAGCTCGGCCAGCGCCTCCGCCTCCGGCGCCGCCTGCGGAGCCACGTCGTGCAGCGTGAGCTGCCGCATGACCGGCTCCGGGCCGAACCGCTGGAACAGCGCCCGCACCAGCGCCGACGGCCGCCCCTCGCCGATGCGCGCGCTCATCACGCTCACCGAGCGGTCACGCGCGTAGCGGAACGGGAACAGCAGCTTGCCGCCGAGCACCACCAGCTCGTGCGGCGACCCGGCGGGCTTCACCACCCGCACGTCGCCCATGTCCTCGAACGTCTCGGCCAGCGCCTCGAACTTCCTGGACATCAGCGTGAACCCGAACGGGTGCGTGTGGTCGGTCCGCGCCGCCGCCTGGGCGTCGCGGGCGTTGTCGAGCGCGACGGAGAGCGCGTCGGCCACGCCCTGCCGGATCAGCGGGGCACGCTGCCCGAACGTCTCCAGGGCCCATCGCGACACCAGCACGCGCACCTCCGCACCGCTTCGGCCGGCGGCGCCCGCATACCGGGGCCGCTTCACTTTCCGACATCATAGACCCGCTGGGGCTTCACCGGGCCGCCGCGAGGGGCCGCGCGTGTCGCCCGCGTCGTCCCCCGCCGGAAACTGTCGGTGGCGTGCGGTTGGATCGGACGCCATGGACGACGACACGCGATCGCGCCGGGGGCCGTTCTGGGACGTGCTCGCCGGGCGGGCGGCCCCGCCGCCGGCGGCCGAGACGCTCGGCTGGGAGCTCCTGCACGTCGATCCCGAGCAGGGCGTCATCGAGGTGGCCTTCCTGGCCGGCGAGCGGTTCACCAACCCGATGGGCGTCGTCCAGGGCGGGTTCCTGGCCGCGATGCTCGACGACACCCTCGGCCCTGCGCTGGTCGCGACGCTGCCCGACGGGCACTTCGCGCCGACGCTCGACCTGCACGTGCAGTTCCTGCGCCCCGCCCGGCCGGGCCGGCTCGTCGGGCGGGGGCGGGTGGTGCGGCGCGGCCGGCAGATCTGCTTCATGTCCGGCGAGCTGCTCGGCCCCGACGGCGAGCCCGTCGCCGTCGCCACGGCCACCGCCCAGATCCAGACGGTGGCCGCCCCGCCCGCCCGCCAGGCACGCGAACCGGCCCGTCCCGCCCGCTAGGCACGCGGGCAGGCAGCGCGCAGTAGCCGGGCGTGCGAGTCCGGATGGCCGCTGGTCCTCCGGCCGCCGGTGGTCAGGCGGGCAACCGGCCTCGGTAGACCGCTCTGGCACGGTCGTACAGGTGCAGGTGGTCGGCCAGTTGCTCCTCGGTCTCGAAGGTGCCGTGCTCGCGCAGGATCTCCGTCAGCCGCTCCAGCCAGGCGAGGCACCAGCGCACGTCCGCCTCCCTGGCCACGTGCTCGCCGGCCACGTCCAGGTAGACGGGGCTGGTGTGGGCGTACGCGCCGGACGGGTGGAAGGCGCGCGGGTGCGGCCCGCCCGTGGCCACGGCCACCACATACGTCGGCTCGCCGACCACTAGCGACGCGGCGAGCCGCCCCGGCGGCCCCTGCGCCAGCACGCCGTCCGCGGTCCGGATCTCCAGCGACTCGACCTCGGGCCCCACCGAGCTGACGGTGATCTCCACCCGCGCCCCGGCCGTCAGGTCCAGGGTGTCGCCGGGCCCGTGGCCGTCCACCGTCAGCTCCAGCCACGGCCCCGAGGTCGCGAACGTGCGCCCCAGCAGGAGCGCCTCCGCGTACGACTCGGCGGTCAGCGGCCCGCCGACGTACGCGTACACCCGCTCCCACCCCGGCGGCGAGGACGCGGTGCCGCGCCGGCAGAACGACAGCACCGCGTCGGTGCCCGCGGTGACGGCGAGCCGGTTGCCCGCGCCGACCAGCCGCCGGTAGACGGCGGCGGTGGCGGCGACGGAGGAGTGGTTGAGCACGTCCAGGCAGTCCACCAGGCCGAGGGCGGCGTCGGCGACGATCTCCCTGGCCGAGCAGTTCCGCCCGCGGCTCAGCACCACGCCGGGCGGGTCGTCGTCGCCGAAGGGCGTGTGGAACGGGTGCCCGTAGCCGGTCACGCCGCCGAGCGCCCGCAGCTCCTCCAGCGCGACCGCGTTCGGCGGCCAGTCGGCGGTGCCGAGGAAGCCCGAGTGCCGCCGCTCCGGCGCGGCGCGCAGGCCGAACGCGGTCGCGTGCCCGACGAGGTCGTTGCGGTACTCGACGCCCCACCTGGCGAGGTGGCGATCGTCCGACCACGGCAGGTCGCGGCCCGCCCAGTGCGCCAGCGCCTCGGCGTCGTAGACCCGCTCGGCCGCCACGTTGCCGGCGACCAGGTTGAGCACGTGCAGGTCCTCGCCGTGCTGCGCGGCGGCGGCCAGATCGGGCGCGGCCGGCTCCTCGCCCATCCAGTTGAGGTGGACGTGCAGGTCGCCGCCGTACCAGCCGCGGCTCGCGGCGTCGTAGAGGCGTTCGGGGGTCAGCTCGACCAGCGTCTCGCCGCCCTGGGCGGGGGTCACCTCGGTCTCGGCGGAGGTGTACTCCATGCCCCTGGTCACGGTCACGGTCAGCGGCTCGGCCGGCACGGCCACCACCAGGTCGTCGCCGTGGAAGTACGGCCTGCCGTGCGCGTCCACCTTGGGCGGGGCGCCCTCGGGATACCAGCCCTGGCCGTTCGCGCCGGTCACGCTCCACCGGCACGGGAACCCGGCCCGCAGCCGGAGCGCCGCCGCGCCGGCCCGCCGGGCCAGCGGCGACAGGTCCACGGGCCGGCCGTCGACGGTCACCTCGCCCGTCACCTCGACGATCTCGGCCCCGCGCGGCGGCACCTCGTGCCTGACGCCGTCCACGACGACCTCGACCGGCTCGTCCGTACGCGAGTCCAGCAGCAGCGCGGTGCGGAACGGCACGCCGTCGAGCAGCACCCGCCCGGCCGCCTCCAGTGCCGCCCCTGACGGGGTCAGGCGCAGCGCGGGCAGGTTGTCGGCGACCTCGTCGCCGAGCGCGTCGCGCACCACGAGGTCGACGTCCACCTCGCCGAGGCGGTCCTCCAGCTCCCCGGCGGACAGCCCGGGGTGGCGGGCGGCGAGCAGGCGCAGGGCCGGATCCCAGAAGCGGTGCCTGAGGTCGAGGAAGACCGTGGCGCGGGCCTGCGTGACGTAGGAGAGGGGCGGCTCGCCCCACGTGACGCCGTGCGCGTCGCGGAGCGAACGGTAGTCGGCCACGGCGCGGGCGACGGCTTCCGGTAACAACGGATCGTGACACATCGGGCACTCCTTGAGGTCGGATGCGCCGTCATCGTGACACGGGATCTGCCGCCGTGCGACCGATATCAGTCGGTACGTGGCGACATTCCCGCGACATTCCCGCGTGACTGCCCGCCGGGCTACGACCGCCGGTCCAGGCGGAACGCGGGGTGCCCCGGGCTCCCCGGCCGCGCGTCGAGCGACTTGTTGTCCAGGACCGCCACGGTGTCCTCGGCCACGAAGACCCGCACGTCCCCCTTCTCGATCACCTGGTCCCCGGCCTCCGGCGTGCTCGTCAGGGACAGCTCCAGCGTGCCCGCCTCGTCCGGTTTGGCGGCGATGCGCAGACCCGCCTGGGGCGGCACGTCCTCGCCGACCAGCAGGTCGCGGATGGCGTCCACGGCGTTGTCGGTAACTGTCAGCACGGCTGTGCTCCTTCACCTGTGGAAATACCCCTGTTCGTCGTCCTCCGCCTAACCGCGGGGGGCGGGACCAAACGCCGCTCGGCGGAGCCCTGCCGGGCGGCGGGGGAGCGGCCTGTTAGGTTCGGAGCATGGGTGAGTTTGTGAGCGTCGAAGTGGCCGACCAGATCGCCACGATCCGTCTCGACCGTCCCAAGATGAACGCGCTCAACGGCCAGGTCCAACAGGAGATCGCCGAAGCGGCCCGCATCGTGGACGAGGACCCGCAGGTGCAGGCGGTCATCCTCTACGGCGGCGAGCGGGTCTTCGCGGCCGGAGCCGACATCAAGGAGATGGCCGACATGTCCTACGCGGACATGTCCGCTCACTCCAGCACGTTGCAGGCGTGCTTCACCACGGTGGCCCGCATCGGCAAGCCGGTCATCGCCGCCATCACCGGCTACGCGCTCGGCGGCGGCTGCGAGCTCGCCCTGTGCGCCGACTTCCGGGTGGCGGGCGAGTCGGCCAAGCTGGGCCAGCCGGAGATCCTGCTCGGCATCATCCCGGGCGCGGGCGGCACCCAGCGCCTGCCGCGCCTGGTCGGGCCGGCCCGCGCCAAGGACCTGATCTTCACCGGCCGGCACGTGCCGGCCGCCGAGGCGCTGGAGATCGGCCTGGTCGACCGGGTGGTGCCGGACGAGCAGGTCTACACGGCGGCGCTGGAGTGGGCCGCGACGTTCGTGGGCGGCCCCTCGATCGCGGTGCGCGCCGCCAAGCAGGCCGTCGACCAGGGCCTTGAGGTCGATCTGGCCACGGGGCTGGAGATCGAGCGGCTGCAGTTCTCGGGCCTGTTCGCGACCGACGACGCCAAGATCGGCATGCGCGCGTTCGCGGAGAAGGCCAAGCCCAGGTTCACCGGCCGGTAGGCGGCCGATCAGCCGGACCGCTCCCCGTGGTGGGAGCGGTCCCGTACAGAGCCGTACCTGTTATATCTAGCGCTCTTTTGGCCCGTCCTTTGCCAGTATCGTGACGTCTCATGATGCGCGCCCTGGTCCCCGCGCGGCTCCGGAAGGCCGTGCGTACATGGTTCGACTCCCGCTACATCTCCATCGCCGACCACCGGCAGGACATCAGGGACGCGCTCTGGGAGGTCCAGACGCTCCGGCGGGAGATGACCGGGCTCCAGGCCGAGGTCGAGCGGCTGCGCAAGGCCGTGGCCAAGCCCGCGCCGCGCCCCACCATGGCGGCGGCGGACAGGGCACGGCTGGACGACACCCACCGGCTCGCCCAGGAGACGGCCAAGGCGCTGGACGGCGTGCTGCAGAACGAGGTCCTGGTCTGGCAGGCCATCGACGACCTCCGCGCCCGTCAGGCCTCGCCCGTGGCGGGCCACGCCGCCGGTGAGGAGCGCCCGTGCGCGTGACCTGGACCGGCGGCGACCTGAGCTTCCGGCTCGACGCCGAGGACGAGATCACCGGCAGGGCCTCCGACGAGCACCCCGTCAAGCTCGCCACCAACTCGTGCACGATCGGCGGCGTTCCCGGCGACGCGCACCCCGACCTGTTCGCCGTCGCGGCCTGGACGGTCGTCGCCCCGTGGACGCGCAGGCGGGTGCTGTTCGACCGGGCGATCTCGGCCGAGGTCGCCGCGGCGCTGCACGACGGCTGGGGCGTCGAGGCCGGACCGGTCGGCGCCGAGCCGCGCAGGCCGGGGCCCGTGCTCGGGATCTCCTACAGCGGCGGCGCCGACTCCGTGGCCGCGGCCGCGGTCTTCCCCGAATCGCCCTTCCTGCACTTCCGCCGGGTGCCGCACCGGCGCATCCCCAACCGGTGGCCGCACTACCGCTCCGACGTGCTGGCCAAGCTCGCCGCGCGGACCGGGCGCGAGGTCACCACCGTCACCTCCGACCTGGAGTACACCCTCGCCGAGCCCCGCCCCGGCTACCCCGAGCACCACGCAGTGGCCGCCGGGGCGCTGCTCCACGCCGACCGGCTCGGCCTCGGCGGGCTCGGCTTCGGCTACGAGATGGGCTCGCGCTGGCTCGGCGGCGGCCGCTACCTGCACCGTTACACCCCCGACAACCCCATGTGGTCGGCGCACGGCAAGTGGGGCCGGCTGTTCGCCGCCGCCGGCGTGCACCTGGTGCTGCCGGTCGGCGGCGTCAGCGAGGCGACCACGATGCGCCTCGCCCTGAGCTCCGACCTGCGCGAGCAGGTCCGCTGGTGCCTGCGCGGCACCGACGACCCGTGCCGCGACTGCGGCAAGTGCCTGTACAAGGAGCTCATCCAGGCCGCCGTCGAGCGCCGCCCGCTGGACACGCCCGTCACCGCCGAGCGCTCCTTCGCCCAGAAGTGGCTGCGCAAGCCGCCCTACGGCGGCCAGGAGATGATCGAGTACGGCCTGGCCCGCGTCCCGGGCATCGAGAACACGCTCTTCGGGCCCGCGCTCGACTTCTTCGAGGCCACCGAGGAGTCCACGAGCTGGCTCGACCACTGCTACCCGCCGGCGGTCGAGGAGATCCCGGAGGCGTGGCGGGCGCAGGTGGCCGCGTTCATGACGGAGAACGTCGGCATGATGACCGAGGACGAGGCTCGGCGCGTGGAGAACTGGGGGAACTGATCGTGAAGGTGTACCTGTCGGTGGACATGGAGGGCGTGACCGGGCTCACCGACCCGGAGGAGATGCACGCCGACCGGCGCGGCTACGAGCGCGGCTGCGAGCTGATGACCGCCGACGCCAACGCCGCGATCTCCGGCGCGTTCGACGCGGGCGCGGAGACCGTGCTGGTCAACGACGCCCACGGCTCCACCAAGAACCTCCGCATCGACCTGCTGGACCCGCGGGCCAGCCTGATCCGCGGGCCGGGCAAGGCGCAGCGGATGGCGCAGGGGCTCGACGGGTCGTTCGCGGCGGCGTGCTTCGTGGGCTACCACGCGCGGGCGGGCGTCCAGAACGGCGTGCTCAACCACACGTGGATGGGCAAGGAGATCCAGAACGTCGAGCTCAACGGCGAGCCGTGCGGCGAGACCCGGCTGGTGGCGGCCTGCGCCGGCTACCACGGGGTGCCCGTCGTGCTGGTCACCGGCGACGAGGCCGTCGGCGAGGAGGCCCGCGAGGTCCTCGGCGACGTCGAGACGGTGGCGGTCAAGAAGGGCATCGACAAGTTCTCGGCCGAGCTGCTGCCGCCGAGCGTCGCCCAGGCCCGCATCCGCGAGGCGGCGGCCCGCGCGCTGGGACGGATCGGTGATTTCACTCCGTATCGGGTGGAAGCGCCGTACACCTTGGGGGTGGAGTGGAACTCGACGGCCATCGCGGCCGCTGTGGCGCTGGTGCCTGGTGTGAAGCAGGTGGGCTCGCGGCACACCGAGTTCACCACGGATGACTTCTCCCAGATCATGGCTCTGTTCGGCATCTTCGCCACGATCGGCGGCCAGGTAGCGTGCGGCAGCGGCCCTTACGGATGAGGAGCGGGATGTGGAACGGGCGGCGCTGACGCGGCGAGGGCTGCTCATCGGAATCGGCGCGGCGGGCGGCGCGGGCGCCATGTACGCGGCCATGGGCGCCCTCGGCCTGGCCCCGTCGGAGCAGGACAAGGCGTTCACCCCGCCACGGCAGGGTGACTTCACGCTGAGCGGCAGGGGCACGGCCAAGGTCGTGATCCTGGGGGCCGGGGTGGCGGGGCTGACGGCGGCGTACGAGCTGGGCAAGGCCGGCTACGACTGCACCGTCCTGGAGGCCAGGGAGAAGGCGGGCGGCCGGAACCTCACGCTGCGCGGCGGCGACCGCCTGCCGGAGCTGAACGGCCCGGCGCAGCAGGCCGCGTTCGGCGAGGGCCAGTACTTCAACGCCGGCCCCGGCCGCATCGCGCCCTGGATGCTGACCCTCGACTACTGCCGCGAGCTGGGCGTCCCCGTCGAGGTGTTCGTCAACCACAACGCCTCGGCCTACGTCCACACCGGCGGGCGGACCGTGCGGGTCCGCGCCGCCCGCGCCGACCTGTACGGCTACGTCGCCGAGCTGCTGGCCAAGGCGACCGACCGCGGCGCCCTCGACCGGACCGTCTCCGCGCAGGACCGGGAGCGGTTGCTCGACTTCCTGCGGCGCTTCGGCGACCTCGGCCCGAAGCTGGACTACGTCGGCTCCGCGCGCCGCGGTTTCGCGACCAACCCGGGGATCGCGCCGGGCACGCTCGACGCCCCCCTCTCCCTCACCGACGTGCTCGCCGCCGGCACCGGCCGGCTGGTGCTGAACGACTTCGGCCACGACATGGCCACCCCCATGTTCCAGCCGGTCGGCGGCATGGACGCGATCGTCGTCAAGCTCGTCGAGGCCGTCGGCGCCGACCGGGTCAGGACCGGGGCCAAGGTGACCGGGATCACGACGCTGGCCGACGGCGTCGAAATCGTCTGGGACGGCGGCTCGATCAAGGCCGACTACTGCGTCGCCACCCTCCCGCCGCACGTCATGGCCAAGATCCCGCACAACCTCGGCGCGGAGGTCACCGCCGCGCTGAGAACCCCGGTCCCGGTGGCCGCCGGCAAGATCGGCCTGGAGTACGACCGGCGCTGGTGGGAGACCGAGGACCGCATCTACGGCGGCGTCACCGAGACCGACCTCGACATCACCCACATCTGGTACCCCTCGCACGGCTACCACTCCGGGCGCGGCGTGCTCGTCGGCTACTACAACACCGAACGCGACGCCGAGCTGTACGGCGCGCTCTCCCCCGAGGACCGCCGGCGCCGCGCGCTCACCCAGGGCAAGAAGATCCACGGCGAGAAGTACCGCCAGGGCGTGCTGGCCGACGTCTCGATCGCCTGGCACCGCCAGCCGCACATCGAGGGGGCGTGGGTGCGCTGGCCCTCCTTTGATTCGTCCTTCACTCTTCTGCAACGCCCCGCCGGAAGGGTTTACTTCGCGGGCGACTGGCTCACCCAGCTGGTCGCCTGGCAGGCGGGGGCCATGGAGTCCGCCCGCGCCGCCGTCACCCAGCTGCACCAGCGCGCGGTGCGGTCGGGCTGACGGCCCCGGCCGTCCCCTGAACCCCGCCACTCCCGGATCGCCGTAGGGTTTCCGGGAGAGGCGAACGAGGAGATGGCATGAGCTTGCACTGGGTGCCCGCCACCGAACGCGCCGACCTGCTGGCCGGCCCGGTGGCACGGGCCGTGACGGCGGTCGGCGGCGTCGAGGTGGCCGAGATCGACCCCGATCTGGCCGACACCGCGGCGTTCTGCGAGCGTTACGGCGTGCGCCTCGACGAGTCCGCCAACTGCGTGATCGTGGCCGCCAAGCGGGGCGGCGAGACCCGCTACGCCGCCTGCATGGTGCTCGCGACCATGCGGGCCGACGTCAACGGCGTGGTGCGCAGGCACCTCGACGCCCGCAAGGCGAGCTTCGCGCCGATGGCCGAGGCCGTCGAGCTGACCGGCATGGAATACGGCGGCATCACCCCGATCGGCCTGCCCGAGGACTGGCCGGTCCTGGTGGACGCGCACGTCGCCGAGCACGCCAGGGTGGTGATCGGCAGCGGGCTGCGCCGCTCGAAACTGGCGCTTCCCGGCCCGGCGCTCGCCGGGCTGAAGCGCGCCGAGGTCCTGCCGCTGGCGGTCTGAAGGGAAATCGAGGCCGATTCGAGACCCGCGTCCGGGAAACCGGAGAGGCCCTTCCGGACGTTGTACGAGGTGGGAATGTGGCCTCATGGTTCATCTCGTGGGCGGGGATTAAGCCGGTATGGTGCTTCATGCCATGAACGATGACCGACTAGGCCCTTACCGGCTGCTCAGGCGGCTCGGTGAAGGCGGGATGGGCGTTGTCCACCTCGCTGTCGACCCGCAGGGGCGGCAGGTGGCGGTCAAGGTCCTGCGTGGCGAGGTCGCCGGCGACGAGGTCGCCAGGCGGCGGCTTTCGCGCGAGGTCGAGACCATGCGCCGGGTGCGCAGCACGTACATCGCCGAAGTGGTCGACGCCGATGTGACCGGTCATCGCCCCTACATCGTCACCCGTTACGTGCCCGGCCGTCCGCTCGACGAGATCGTCAAGGACGACGGGCCGCTCGACCTGCCCGCGCTGATCCGGGTCGCGCACGGCGTGGCCTCGGCGCTGGCCTCGGTGCACTCGGTGGGCGTGATCCACCGCGACCTCAAGCCGGGCAACGTGCTGATCCTGGACGGCGAGCCCGTCCTCATCGACTTCGGCATCGCGCAGGCGGTCGACGCGACCCGGCTGACGCAGACCGGCATGTTCATCGGCACGCCCGGCTACCTCGCGCCCGAGATCATCGAGGGCCAGGAGGCCGGGCCCGAGGTCGACGTGCACGCCTGGGCGGGCACGCTGCTCTACGCCGCGACAGGCCAGCCGCCCTTCGGCAAGGGCACGCTGGAGATGATCTTCTACAACATCACCGCGGGCAAGGCCGACATCAGCGCGGCCCCGGCGACGCTGCAGCCGCTGCTCAAGGCGGCCTTCCAGCGCAACCCGGCCAAGCGGCCCAAGGCGGCCGAGCTGGCCGAGCAGACGGCCCGGATGCTGCCGCAGCCGCCGCCGGGCAGCGTTCCCGACGAGATCTCGACCGTGCCGCGCCCGCCGGAGACCCCGCCGCCGCACCTCGCCGACCGGCCGTCGTACGACGTCTCCACGCCGGCGGTCACGCCGCGGCGGCTGCTCGACGGGCAGGAGCGGCAGCCCACGGTCCCGCCGCGGGACCAGCCGTACGTGTCGCTGCTGCCCGGCCAGGACGGTCCCAACCCGACCGGCCCCAACCCGGGCGGGGCGCACCCAGGCGTGCCCGTGGAGAGCCTGCTCGGTGACGGCGGCGACCCCTGGCCCACCCGCCGGGTGACGCCCGAGGAGCTGCGCCGCATCCAGCGCGAGAACGCCGCGACGCCGCCTCAGCAGTCACCGGGGCAGCAGTCCGGCCAGTCGCCCCTGCAGCAGTCCGGGCAGCAGTCCGGGCAGCCCTGGGCCGGCTGGCAGGGCGGCGGTCCTCCCGTGCCGCCCGGCGAGGCCGACGTGCCCACCCGCCGGGTCCGTCCCGGCTCGCCCGACTACGGCAGGCTCAACGCCGGCCCGGAGCTGGGCCGCCCGGCGTCCGGCCCTTCGGGGCCCAACTTTCCTGGCGCTCACCTCCCCGGGCAGGGGGCGGGGCTCGACGCGGCGAGGCTCACCCCGGGGGCGGCGGGGCCCGTCCCCGACGCCGGCCGGATGGCCCCGGGCCACGACCCGGCGGCCCGCGTGGGCCAGGGCCCCGACGCCTCCGAGTACGGCCGCCCCGGCCCCACGCCGATGCAGCCGCCGCCCTACATCCCGGCGCAGCCGCACTACCATCCCGACCCGACGCAGCGGGAGCCTTACCTGCCGGGCGTGGTCCCCGGCAACCCGCTCCAGCGGTCACGGGCGTACGGCGTGGCCGGCGGGATGCTGCTGGTCATCATGGTCGTGGCGGCGGCCCTGGCGCCCCTGCTGGTGGCGATCGTGGCCGTCCCGATCGCGGTGCTGCTGCGCGCGGCCGACCTCGCGCAGCCCCAGCTCGCCGGCCGTCGCCCGGCCGGCGCGGCGGCGCTCGACGTGCTGCGGGTCTTCGCCCACCCGGCCGCGCTGGTCAAGTCGGCGGGCATCACGCTCGCCCTCACGCTCTACGCGCTCATTCTGGGGCTGCCGGTGACGCTGCTGCTCACGGTGGCCACCGACACCGACCCGTCCAACGCCCTGGCCTGGGGCGCGGCGGTCGCGTTGTGGACGGTCTGCGCGGGGCCCGGGGTCGAGGGCCCCGGCAAGCAGATGCGCAGAACGCTCGCATCGCTCGTACCCTCGAGAACAGCGGCGATGGTGATGGCGGGAGTTCTGGCGGCGGTCGCCGCGCTCTCGCTGATCCTCGCTTTCAGCACGTTCGGGGCCGAGCCAAGGGGGGCTGGATGGACTCCGCTGAACGTCGACCCAGTGACGCAGCAACTGACGGACCTGAGGGGGAACACCGGGGGATGACGACGCGGGGAGGGTGGCGATGAGCATCCAAGCACCGGAACGCCTGGGCCCGTACCGGCTCGTCAGGAAGATCGGCGAGGGCGGCATGGGCGTCGTCCACCTCGGCCTCGACGGCGAGGGCCGCGAGGTCGCCATCAAGGTGCTGCACCCGCACGTGGCCGCCGACCTCAAGGCGCGCGACCGGCTCACCCGTGAGGTGGAGACCATGCGGCGGGTGCGCAGCCCGTTCGTGGCCGAGGTCATCGACGCCGAGCTGGTGGGCGGGCAGCCCTATGTGGTGACGCGCTTCGCGCCGGGCCGCACGCTGGAGGACACCGTCCTGACCGACGGGCCGCTCTCCGCGCGCGAGGTGATCAAGCTGGCGCAGGGGCTGTGCCAGGCGCTGGTCGCCATCCACGCGGCCGACGTGATCCACCGGGACTTCAAGCCGTCCAACGTCATGCTGGTGGACGGGGAGCCGCTGGTCATCGACTTCGGCATCGCCCACCTGGTCAACGCGACCCGGCTGACGCAGACCGGGATGTTCGTCGGCACGCCCGGCTATCTCGCGCCCGAGATCATCCGCGACTCCGAGATCACCCAGGCGGCCGACGTGCACGCGCTGGCCTCGACGGTGTTCTTCGCCGCCACCGGGGCGCCGCCGTTCGGCACGGGGACGTTCGAGTCGGTCTGCTTCAACATCATGGAGGGGCGGGCGCAGCTCGACAAGGCGCCCGCCTGGCTGCGCGCGTGGCTGAGCCGCGCGCTGAACGTCGACGCCGCCTCCCGGCCGGGCGCGCAGGAGCTGCTGCGCATGGCGAGGGCGCTGGACCCGGCGGTGACGACGTTCAACGAGACCGCGTCGTTCGACGGGCCGACCGGCACCAAGCGCCTGGGCGGCGGCACCCGCGTGATGGACCAGAGCGACTACTCCGACCTGCTGCCGCCGGTCGAGTACGCCAAACCGCAGCCGCCTCCGCCCCCGCCGCCCCGGCAGCGGCGCGAGCAGGCCCCGCCGCGCCCGCGCCACGAGGAGCGGCCCCGGCAGGACGAGCGTCCGCCGCCCTACGTGCCGGCCCGCCCGCCGTACGCCGACCAGCGGGTGGCCGGCTATCCCGCGCCGCCTCCGCAGCAGCAGGTGCGGCCCTACACGCCGCCGCCCGCGCCCGCGCCGCGCCCGCAGGCCCAGCCGCCCGCCGAGCGCAAGCGCTACCTGTTCGGCGCGCAGCTCACGGGGCTGCTGCTGCTGGTCACGCTGGTGGCGGTGACCGTGATGCTGCCCGTGATGGCGGGCGCGATCGCGGTCGCGCTGGCGCTGGTGCTGCGCCTCGGCGAATACCTGTTCGGCGACATGGTCAAGCGGCGGCAGGTCCGCGGCAGCAGCGCGGCCGACCCGCTGCTCGCGCTGGTCGGCACGCCGTGGGCGCTGATCAAGTCGGCGCTGGTGACGGCGGTGCACGTGCCGCTGGCGCTGCTGTTCGGCGTGTGCGTGTGGGGCGCGCTCCACTGGGCCGGCGGCATGCACCTCAACGAGGCGGCGGCGTACGGCGCCGGGGCGCTGGCGGCCGGCCTGTTCGTGCTGCCCGGCGGCGGAGCGCCGCGCAAGGCGGTCACCCGCTCGCTCACCAGTGTGCTGCGCACCCCGGGGGCCGCGCTGGTCGCGGTCGTGGTGGTGGGCACGGCGGCGCTGTTCGCGGTGATGTTCGCGATGGGGCAGGACCCGGTGTGGTCGCCGTGGCGCGCGCCCAGCAGGATCATCGACGAGCTGAGCACGCAGGCCAGCCAGACCGTGACCGGGCTGATCACCGGGCTGATCGGCAGCCTGCTGGACGATCTCGGCCTGGGCTTCCTGACCAACTGGTTCTGAGCCGCGACGGGCGCCGGCCCGCCCCGTCGCGCTCCGGCGTGTCCCCGGCCGCTTCCCTGGGGAGAAGTAGAGGTATGAGCGAGCGCCTCGGCCCTTACGAACTCCTCTCGCGGCTGGGGTCGGGCGGCTTCGGCGAGGTGCACCTGGCGCTCGACGCGGAGGGCCGCACGGTGGCCGTCAAGGTGCTGCACCCGCACGTCGCCGCCGACGCCGCCGCGCTGGCCCGGCTGGCGCGCGAGGTGGAGACCATGCGCCGGGTCGGCGGCCCCAACGTCGCCGAGGTGCTGGACGCCTCCCTGGAGGGCGGACGTCCCTATCTGGTGACCCGCTACGTCCAGGGCCGCCCGCTGAGCGCCGTGCCCGCGCCGGTCGGGGACCTGCGCCGGCTGGCCGCCGGGCTGGCCGACGCGCTGCTGGCCATGCACGAGGCCGGGGTCGTGCACCGCGACCTCAAACCGGCGAACGTCATCCTGGCCGAGGGCGACCCGGTCGTCATCGACTTCGGCATCGCCAGCGCGCTGGACTCGCTGTCGGTGACCGCCTCGGGCGCGGTGGTGGGCACGCCCGGCTACCTGGCCCCCGAGGTGCTGGAGGGGCGTCAGGCGGGCATGGAGGCCGACGTGTTCTCCTTCGGCGCGACCCTCGCGTACGCGGCCACCGGGCGGCAGCCGTACGGGCAGGGCCCGGCCGCCGCGGTCGCCTACCGGGTCGTGCACCATCCGCCCGACCTGGAGGGCGCGCCCGAGTGGCTGGCGCCGCTGTTACGCGAGTGCCTGGCCACCGATCCGGCCAAGCGGCCGACCGCGGCCGAGATCTGCGCCCGGCTGGGCGTCGAGCACGTGCCCGCCGCCTCCCTCGCGGCCCGTCCCGTCCCTTCGCGGCCGGGTGACGAGACCGCGACCATGGAGTGGCGGCCGGGCGTCGACCGGCGGCGCCGCACGGTCGAGGAGTCGCGGGCGCGCCACCGGGAGAAGGTGCGCAGGCGGTGGGTGATCGGGTCGGGGCTGTTCGTGGCGTTGCTGTCGGCGGCGGCCTGGGAGCTGCTGCCGGAGGTGGGGCTGTTCCTGCTGGCGGCGTACGCGCTGGGCGTGGTCACGGACGCCGGGGTCGCGCTGTTCACGCGCGGGCCGTACCGGCGTTCGCGGGTGATCGTCGATATCGTCGGTGCGGCAGGGGTCGCGGGCCTCTGCTTCGGGCTGGCGGCGGTGCTCAGCACCTTCACCCTGGCGCTGTTCGCCGGCACGGCGCTGGTCGTGGGGATCGTGTTCCTGCTGTCGGCCTGAGACCCGTTCCACAGGGGGCGGTCGGCATGAACAGAATGAAATTCGGTATGGTGAAGGGGCAAGAGCTGGCGCGCCGGCCGTGGCTCCTCACGGTTTGCGCGTAAGCTACCCATGGGTAACATGACCGCGACAAGCCACCCTCTGCCGGAGGCCGAACAGGCACCTGGCAGTCTGGACAGCATTGCATCCGGCGCCCACCGCAGCGACGCGGTGGCGCACGCGAAACGGGAGGTCGGCCACCGGCCATGAACATCGTCGTCTGCGTGAAGCAGGTCCCCGACACGGCGACCGAGCGCAAGCTGCGGTCCGATGACAAGACGCTCGACCGCGACGCCGCCGACGGCGTGGTCAACGAGCTTGACGAGTACGCGGTCGAGGAGGCGCTGAAGCTCAAGGAAGCGCACGGTGGCGAGGTCACCGTGCTGACCATGGGCCCCGGCAAGGCCACCGAGACCATCCGCAAGGCCCTCGCCATGGGCGCCGACAAGGCCGTGCACCTGAGCGATGACGCGCTCCACGGCTCCGACGCGCT
The DNA here is from genome assembly GCF_019397265.1 of Nonomuraea coxensis DSM 45129. Classification (NCBI taxonomy): domain Bacteria; kingdom Bacillati; phylum Actinomycetota; class Actinomycetes; order Streptosporangiales; family Streptosporangiaceae; genus Nonomuraea; species Nonomuraea coxensis. The sequence goes on along the minus strand of NZ_CP068985.1, from coordinate 7,563,822 downwards.
CTCCACCTCGTACGCGATGGCGCAGGTGCTCAAGAAGATCGGCTTCGACCTGGTGATCCTCGGCTCGGAGTCCACCGACGCCCGCACCGGCGTGCTGGCCGCCATGCTGGCCGAGCGCCTCGGCGCCTCGCAGCTCACGCTGGCCAACAAGGTCGAGGTCGAGGGCACCTCGATCCGCGTCCAGCGCATCACTGACTACGGCTTCGACAAGGTCGAGGCCGCGCTGCCCGCCGTCGTGTCCGTGGTCGAGAAGATCAACGAGCCGCGCTACCCGTCGTTCAAGGGCATCATGGCGGCCAAGAAGAAGCCGGTCGAGACGATCGCCATCGGCGACGCCTCCATCGACGCCGGGCAGGTCGGCCTGGACGCCGCCTGGTCCGAGGTCGTCGACTTCGCCGCGGCCCCGCCGCGCGCGGCCGGCACGATCGTCAAGGACGAGGGCGACGGTGGCGCGAACGCCGCCGACTTCCTCGCGTCCAAGAAGTTCATCTGAGAACGGGGGTTTACTGAAATGTCGGAAATTCTCGTTCTGGTCGAGCAGGTCGAAGGCGAGGTCAAGAAGGTCACGCTGGAGCTGCTCACGCTGGCCCGCTCGCTCGGCACGCCCGCCGCCGTCTGGCTCGGCCCCGGCATCACCGCCGACGCCAAGGCCAAGCTGGCCGAGTACGGCGCTGAGAAGATCTACGTCGGCGGCTCCGAGGAGCTCGTCCAGTACGTGGTCGCGCCCAAGGCCGAGGCCCTGGCCCAGCTCGTGGCCGACAAGGCGCCCGCCGCCGTGCTCGTGGCCGCCACGGCCGAGGGCAAGGAGATTGCCGGCCGCCTGGCCGTCAAGACCGACTCCGGCGTCATCACCGACGCCGTGGGCCTCGGCGAGGGCTTCGTGGCCGACCAGTCGATCTTCGGCGGCGGCGTCAACGTCCGCGCCAAGGTCCGCAGGGGCACGCCCATCGTGGCCGTGCGCCCCAACTCCACCGCTCCCGCCCCGTCCGCCGGCGCCGGCGCCGAGGAGGAGATCTCGGTCACGCTCTCCGAGGCCGCCAAGGCCGCGCGCGTGGTCGAGCGGGTCAAGCAGGAGAAGGGCGCCCGCCCCGAGCTGACCGAGGCCGCGATCGTGGTCTCCGGCGGCCGTGGCGTCGGCTCGGCCGAGAACTTCAGCGTCATCGAAGGGCTCGCCGACGCGCTCGGCGCGGCCGTGGGCGCCTCCCGCGCCGCGACGGACGCGGGCTGGTACCCGCACCAGTTCCAGGTCGGCCAGACCGGCAAGACGGTCTCGCCGCAGCTCTACATCGCGGCCGGCATCTCCGGCGCCATCCAGCACCGGGCGGGCATGCAGACCGCGAAGACGATCGTCGCGATCAACAAGGACCCGGAGGCGCCGATCTTCGAGCTGGCCGACTACGGCGTGGTGGGCGACCTGCACCAGGTCGTGCCCCAGCTCACCGAGGAGATCAAGAAGCGCAAGTAGCGCCGGACGCCGGGGAGCATGGGGCCGCCCGCCCCGCGCTCCCCGGCGTTCGCCGTCAAAGGGCCTCCCCCAGGGCACGACGCGCGGCTGCGGGGCGACGCCGAGTATGGAGCGTTCAGCGTCCTTTACGTGTGCAGGCGTGGAGCGACAGCGGGACGAAGACCACCAGGAGCGCGGCCGACCAGAGCAGGACGGCGGCCACCGGATGGGCGAGCGGCCAGGCGACGTCTCCGGACGGGGCACCCGGGTTGCCGAAGAGCTGCCGTGCGGCGGCGGTGAGCGCGCTCACCGGGTTCCAGTCGGCCAGGAGGCGCAGCCAGCCCGGCATGCCGCCGGTCGGGACGAACGCGTTCGACAGCATCGTGAACGGCAGGCCGAGCGGCACCATCGCGTCGGCGACCTGCTCGTTCCTCACGGCCAGGCCCACGTAGACGCCCACCCAGCTCAGGGCGTACCGCAGGACGATCACCAGCAGGAACGCCTGCGCCGTGGGAAGCAGGCCGCGGTGCGGTTGCCAGCCCACCAGCAGGCCCGTGGCCACCATGACGGCCAGCATCGGCAGGCCGGTCAGCACGTCGGCGCCGGTCTGCCCGAACGGCACCGCCAGGCGCGCCATCGGCATGGAGCGGAACCGGTCCATGACGCCGCGGGAGGCGTCCGCGGCCGTCCGCGTCATGACCCCCAGCCAGGCGGAGAAGGTCACCATCGCGAACAGGCCGGGCATGAGGTACTCGCGGTAGTCGCCGCCGCCCGGCACCTGGATCGCGCTGCCGAAGACGTACCCGAAGAGCACCACCATGACGGCCGGGAAGATCAGCGCGGCGACGAGCTGGCCGGGCTCCTGCCGCAGCCGGCCCAGCTCGCGGCCGACCAGGGTCAGCCCGTCGGTGAGCGTCCAGCGCAGGCGGCCCAGTGGCGAGGCCGGGGTGAGGGCGGTCATAGCGCGGTCTCCTGGCGGTCGGTGAGGCGCAGGAACACCTCGTCGAGGGTGGGGCGGCGCAGGCTCACGTCGGCGGCGGCGACCCCGGCGTGGTCGAGCTCGCGCACGACGTCGGCGAGCCGGAGGCGGCCACCGGGGAGGGCGACGCTGAGCCGGCCGGCGCCCGTCGTCGTGGGCTCGGTGCCGGTGAGGGCGTTCAGCGCGGCCGTCGCCGCGGGCAGCGCGGCGGGGTCTTCGAGGGTGACGTCGAGGCGGTCGCCGATCGTGGCCTTCAGCTCGTCGGGAGTGCCGGTGGCGACGACCCGCCCGTGGTCGACGACGGCGATGTCGTCGGCCAGCCGGTCGGCCTCGTCCAGGTACTGGGTGGTGAGGAGCACGGTGGTGCCGTCGGCCACCAGCTCGCGGATGCTGTCCCAGATCTCGCCGCGGCTGCGCGGGTCGAGGCCGGTGGTCGGCTCGTCCAGGAAGAGCACCTCGGGGCGCAGGATGAGACAGGTGATCAGGTCGAGGCGGCGGCGCATGCCGCCGGAGTAGCCGGCGACCTGGCGATCGGCGGCGTCCGTCAGGCCGAAGCGGTCGAGCAGTTCGCCGGCCCGCCGGTGCGCCTCGCGCCGGGACAGGTGGGAGAGGCGGCCGAACATGCGCAGGTTGCCCCGGCCGGTGAGCTTGTCGTCCACGGCGGCGTACTGGCCCGCGAGCCCGATCCGCTCGCGCACCTTGCCGGCCTCGCGGACGACGTCGTAACCGGCGACGCGGGCGTGCCCGGCGTCGGGGTCGGACAGGGTGGCCAGGATGCGCACGGCGGTCGTCTTCCCGGCGCCGTTCGGCCCCAGCAGGCCGCAGACCGTCCCTGCCGGGACGGTCAGGTCCAGACCCCGCAGCGCATGGGCGCCGCCGAAGGACTTGTGCAGCCCTTCGGCGACCACGATCGGATCGGACATGGCGCCTCCATTGAGTACGTTGTACGCGGTTTCAGTGGTCACGCTAATCCACTGGGTACTATGTACGCAACAAGGAGGTGGAGCGGTGACGGACGCCCCGTACGTCAACATCTGGATGCGGCCCGAGCGCCCCGCCCGCGGCCCCAGACCGGCCTACAGCCGCGCCCAGATCACGGAGGCGGCCGTCAGGATCGCCGACGCCGAGGGGCTGGAGGCCGCCACCATGCGGCGGATCGCCGCCGAGATCGGCGCCGGCGCGATGTCCCTCTACCGGTACGTCCCGAGCCGCGACGACCTGGTCGAGCTGATGGCCGACCGGGTGATGGGCGAGATCGACGTCACGGGCATGCCCTCGGGCGACTGGCGCGCCGACCTGACCCGCTACGCCGAGGGCCTGCGGGCCATGTGGCTGAGGCACCCGTGGATCGCCGCCGTGCGGCGGTCGCTCCCGAGCTTCGGCCCCAACCAGTTGCTCCTGGTCGAACGGCTGATGGGGGTGCTCGACGCCTTCGTCCCCATCGACCAGAACCTCACCCTCGTGGCCATGCTGAACGGCTACGTCGAGGGCACCGTCCGCGAGGAGATCAGCGTGGCGGGGGAGTTCGGCCGCAGCGGGCTCAGCGAGTCGGAGTGGATGGCGCGGAGCGGCCCCTACGTCGAGCGGCTGGTGAAGAGCGGTGATTACCCGATCTTCGCCAAGATCGTGATGGAGGCGCGCCGGCCGCACCTGAGCCGCGACGACCAGTTCAGGCACGGGCTCCGGCACGTCCTCGACTGCATGGCCGCGGCCCTCCCTGCGACGGTGCGCGACGGGAGGGCGGCGAGCGGAGCGTCGTGACGCCCGGCGCGGGTCAGGCGGCGGCGGGCTCCCGCTCCCTGGTGACGGGGAGCGTGCTGACCACGGCCGGTTCGCGGCGCGGGAGCATGCGGCCGGCCAGGGCGATCAGCAGGCCGAGGACGACGCCGATGCCGAGCGCGGTACGCAGCGTGGTGGCGTCCGACAGGAAGCCGATCACCACCGGGCCCAGCAGCAGGCCCGCGTACCCCATCGCGCCCGCCTGGGCGATCGCGGGGCCGGGGGTCGCGGTCGCCGTGCCGGCCAGGGACAGCGTCAGCGGCGAGATCGTCGCCACGCCGAGGCCGACGAAGAACATCGCGCCCACCGCCACCAGGGCCGCGGGGGCGAGCAGCACGAGCGCGAAGAAGCCGGCCGTGGCCAGGCCGGAGACGGTCAGCATGCCGCGCACGCCGTACCTGACGCGCAGGCGGTCGCCGGTGAGCCGGGCGATCAGCATGCCCGCCTCGAAGACGGGGTAGCCGAGCGCGGCCAGGGCCTCGGGGGCGCCGAGTTCGTCGCGCAGGTAGAGGCCGTTCCAGTCGGCGACCGTGCCCTCCACCATGAAGGCGAAGAACATGATCGCGCCGAGCAGGTAGACGATCGGCGGCAGGCGCCGGCGGCCGGCGGCGGCGGAGCGCCCGGCGGCGGGGGCCTCGGGCAGGTACGTCCGGCCGACCGCGACCATGAGCGGCAGCGAGACCAGGCCGACCAGCGCCACGTTGGCGGTGAACGACAGGCCGGCGGCGATGGACAGGCTGCCGGCGGCGCCCGCCGTGATCGCGCCGACGCACCAGCCGGCGTGCATGCCGTTCATCAGCGGCCGGCCGTACGCCTGCTCGACCGTGGAGCCCTGGGCGTTCATGGCCACGTCCACCATGCCGAACGCCATGCCGAAGAACGCGACGGCCACCATGAGCAGCGGCAGGTCGGGGGCGAGGGCCACGGCGACCAGGGAGAGCGCGGTCAGGGGGCCGCCGACCCGCAGGACCGTCCCGCTGCCCAGCCGGGCCATGACGCGGCGCATGCTCTGCATGGTGACCAGGGCGCCGAGGCCCCAGACCAGCAGGACGGCGCCGACCGTGGACTCGGAAAGCCCGAGTTTGTCGGTCAGCGCCGGGATGCGCACGGTCATCGTGCCCACCATCAGGCCGGCAAGGACGAAAGTGAGGACCGCCCCGTAACGGGCACTCCTCAGGGCGCGGGTCATACGGCAACACCTTCCACAGAAAGCTACTTATGGGGATATTTCGGGCACGCCAACGAGAACGTTCGCGCGGGGGGACACGCCGAGCCCCCGACGCCGGACGAGCACTGGCGACGGGACGGGTGGGACGGGTGGGACGGAGAGGACGGGCAGGACGGTGGAACGGGATGAGGGGGGAGGAAATTCCAGGGACCGGCCGGCCTGGAGAGGGAGGGCCGCGGGCGGGGCGGCGAGGGGTCGCGGGGCCGGGGCGTCAGGCGGGCGCGAGCAGCGCCCGCAGGCGCGACTCCAGGGTCCGCAGGTCGGACTCGGTGTTCAGCTCCGGGTCGTGGCTGGCGAGATCCCACAGCCCTTCACAGGCGAGCCGGACGATCTGCGACGTCACCGGGTCGGGCTCCGCCTCCAGGCCCTCGCGATGCCAGCGGGCCATCGCCTCGCGCAGCGGCGCGAGCAGGAACAGGTTTCCCGACGCGCTGGTGACCACGGCCCAGCGTCGCAGCCGGCCCGTGCGCACCGCGGCCAGGGTCGCCCCCAGGTAGCGCTCGGTGTAGGTGCCGTCGGGCTGGTCCGCCATGAGCTGGTCGAAATCCTCGATCAGCCGCTCGACCATGCCCTTGATCAGGGCTTCCTTCGAGCTGAAGTGGTAGAGCAGCCCGCCCTTGCTGACGCCGGCCCGGTCGGCCACCGCGGAGAGGGTGAGCGCGGCCGAGCCCTGGTCGCAGAGGATCTCCTCCGCCGCGTCCAAAAGCTCGTCCCTTCGCATGCCTCCTACTGTACCGGCCGGACGGTACAGTCGCAAACAAGATACCCTGGGCGGGTGACCAGACCGTCGGCCTATCTTGATCATGCGGCGACCACGCCCATGCTGCCCGAGGCGATCGAGGCCATGACGGAGCAACTCCGGCGGGTCGGAAACCCTTCCTCGCTGCACGCGGCCGGCCGCCGGACGCGCCGGGTGGTCGAGGAGTCACGCGAGAGCATCGCCGGCGCGCTCGGCGCCCGGCCCAGCGAGGTCGTGTTCACCTCCGGCGGCACCGAGGCCGACAACCTGGCGATCAAGGGCCTCTACTGGGCGCGCCGCCCCCGCCGGCGGGTGCTGCTCAGCGCCATCGAGCACCACGCCGCGCTCGACCCCGCCCACTGGCTCGCCGAGAGCCAGGGCGCCGAGGTCGAGCTGCTGGAGGTCGACGAGCACGGCATGGTGCACCCCGACACGCTGCGGGCCGCCGTCGAGCGCGACCCCGACGACGTCGCCGTGATCAGCGTCATGTGGGCCAACAACGAGGTCGGCACCGTCCAGCCGCTCCACGTGCTCGCGGCCGTCGCCCACGACCACGGCATCCCGTTCCACACCGACGCGGTGCAGGCCGTGGGGCAACTGCCGGTGTCGTTCGCCACCTCCGGGGCCGACGCGCTCACGCTCACCGGGCACAAGGTCGGCGGCCCGATGGGGGCAGGCGCGCTGCTGCTGGCCCGCGGCCTGACGCCGGTGCCGGTCCAGCACGGCGGCGGCCAGGAGCGCGACGTACGCTCCGGCACCCTCGACGCGCCCGCCATCGCGGGGCTCGCGGCGGCCGTCCACACCGCCGTCGCCCGCCAGGAGGAGCAGAGCCGCCGCCTGACCGCGCTCCGCGACGAGCTGATCGAACGGGTCCGCCGGGCCGTCCCCGGCGTCGTGCTCAACGGCCATCCCACCGAACGCCTGCCGGGCAACGCCCACTTCTCCTTCCCCGGCTGCGAGGGCGACGCGCTGCTCATGCTGCTCGACGCCAAGGGCGTGGAGTGCTCGACCGGCTCGGCCTGCTCGGCGGGCGTGGCCCAGCCCTCGCACGTGCTGCTCGCCATGGGGGCCGAGGCCGCCGCGGCCAGGGGCTCGCTGCGCTTCTCGCTCGGCCACACCTCGACCAGGGAGGACATCGACCGCCTGATCGAGGTGCTGCCCGCCGCCGTCGAACGCGCCCGCAGGGCCGGCCTGAGCTGAGGGCGGGCCGAGGGCTAGCTGAGGAACGGCGAGACGGCCGTCCAGGCGGGGTCGGTGGCGACGTCCACCCGGGGCTCGCCCTCCTCCCAGCTCACGATCAGCTCCTTCGCGTGGATCGCGGCGTCGCCGGTCGCGTCGGCGTAGACGTGGATGGTCCGCTGCCCCTCGGCGCTCAGATGCGCGGCCAGCACCGCGTCGTCGCGCAGCTTGAGCAGGCGGGCGGCCAGCCGCTCCTCGAAGTCGCGCAATGCGGTCAGCGACTCGCCGATCGGCAGCCCGGCCTCGTCGCGGTGCGCGTACGGGAGCGTGATCGCGATGTGCTGGTCGAACAGCGGATGGTCGACCGGCCGCAGCGGGTAGCGGGCGGTGGCCACCAGCGGCGCGCCGCCGGCCGTCCGGCCCTCCAGCAGCACCCACTCCTCCTCGTCGTAGCCGGAGGCGAGGTCGGCGACCACGGCGGGCAGGTGCGCGGCGGCCACGGCGTCGATCGGCTCGAACGTCACCGCCGTGATCTCGCCCACCCACCGCGCCACCTCGTCCTCGCCGAGGAGCCAGTCGAGGGCGAGCAGCGCGGCGTCCAGCCGGACGTCCTCGTCGAGCTCGGCGAAGATCGGATGGTAGGCGGCGACGTCCACGCGCGGCTGGTTGCGCGGCACCCGCAGACCGAGCAGGAGCTTGTCCAGCGCGAACTCGAACCCGCCCACGTCGAGCGTCAGCTCGGCCGCCTGCGGGTTGGCCTGCCGCGACGGATGGAACTCCCACAGCAGGTCGGCCGGCGGGGCGGCCTTGGCCCAGCGGTGCGCGAGCGGGCGCAGCTCGGCGTCGCCCGCCGACGTGACCACCAGGGCGTGCATGGCGTTGCGGCCGGGCGCGATCTCCCACACCAGGTCGGGGTGCACGGCCGCCACGGCGGGCGCCATCAGGTCCTCCAGCCCGGCGGTGTCGCCCGCGGCCACCAGCGCGTCGACGGCCGGTCTGGTCTCCTGCCACCACGTCCAGAATCCGGCGAGCCCGTCCTCGGATGACCCGCCGCCGTCGTCCTCGGCGTCCTTGCGCCCGAATAGTCGCATGGGCTGAATCCTCGCAGACCGAGGGCGCGCTCGCGCACCCCGCGCCGGACAGTACGCTGGGGAGGTCATGGGACTGCGTGTGCTTGCCGCCATGTCGGGCGGCGTCGACTCAGCCGTGGCCGCCGCGCGCATCGCCGAGGCAGGTCACGACGTCACCGGTGTTCACCTCGCCCTGTCGGCCAACCCCCAATCCCATCGCACGGGCGCCCGGGGCTGCTGCACGGTCGAGGACTCCCGCGACGCCCGCCGGGCGGCCGACGTGATCGGCATCCCCTTCTACATCTGGGACATGGCCGAGCGTTTCCAGCGCGACGTGATCGAGGACTTCGTCGCCGAATACGCCGCCGGCCGCACGCCCAACCCGTGCCTGCGCTGCAACGAGAAGATCAAGTTCGCGGCGGTGCTCGACCGCGCGCTGGCGCTCGGCTTCGACGCCGTGGCGACCGGCCACCACGCCCGGCTGGCCGGCGGCGTGCTGTCCAGGAGCCCCGACCAGGGCAAGGACCAGTCGTACGTGCTGGGCGTGCTCACCCGTGAGCAGCTCGCCCACGCGATCTTCCCGCTCGGCGACTCGACCAAGGCCGAGGTGCGCGCCGAGGCGGCCCGGCGCGGCCTGACCGTCGCCGACAAGCCCGACAGCCACGACATCTGCTTCATCGCCGACGGCGACACGCGCGGCTTCCTCGCCGAGCGGCTGGGCTCGGCCGAGGGCCCCATCCTCGACGAGGAGGGCGCGGTCGTGGGCAGCCACCAGGGCGCCCACGGGTTCACCGTGGGGCAGCGCAAGGGCCTGCGCATCGACCGGCCCGCGCCCGACGGCCGGCCGCGCTACGTGCTGTCCATCGAGCCGGTGAGCAACACCGTCACGGTCGGGCCGCGTTCGGCGCTGGAGGTCACCACGATCCACTGCGGCGCCCCCGTCTGGAACGGCCCCGACCGGCGCGACGACCTCACCGTCCAGCTCAGGGCCCACGGCGAGGTCTACGGCTGCCGGTTCGCGGAGGTCGCCGGCGGCCTGCGCATCGACCTCGACCGCCCGGCCACCGGAGTGGCGGCGGGCCAGGCGGCCGTGCTCTACTCCGGCGACGCGGTCATCGGCTCGGCCACGATCAGGTCCGCGAGCAGGGACTGACCGGTCAGAGGGTCACCGACTCGCCGACCGCGAGGCGGCGGATGTCGGCGCCCTGCTTGTCGGCCTCCAGCTTCAGCCAGTTGTCGACCAGCGCGAGCCCGATGTCGCTGTAGAGCGCGTCGTGCGTCGAGTAGGCACGCGCCGGCCGCACCGTACGCAGATATTCCACCGTCTCCGCCAGCTTCAGCCACGGCGCGCCGGTCGGCACCAGCAGCGTGGGCACCTCGGCGGGGGGCACGGTCAGGGCGTCGCCGGGGTAGAAGACCTCGTCGTCCACCAGAAAACCGACGTTCTGCACGATCGCCATGTCGGGGTGGTTGAACGCGTGCCGCTCCCCGAACACCCGCACCCGGAAACCGGCCGTCTCGAAGGCGTCGCCGTCGCGCACCACCTGCACCTTGGCCGGCACCTCGGACAGCTGGGCAGCCACGCCCTCACAGGTGTGGATCTCCAGACCGGGCGAGGCGGCCCGCAACTTGGCCACGTCCACGTGGTCGAAGTGCTCGTGCGTGATCAGCACGGCGTCGGCGCCGTCGAGCACCGGGTCCTGGGTGAAAGCGCCCGGGTCGATGACGAGGACCTTGCCGTCCTTCTCCAGCCGGACGCAGGCGTGACCGTATTTCGTGAGCTCCATGACGGAGAGCCTACGCTTGTGCCATGTCAACGTGGGAAGCCACCGGGATCGGCTCGCACCCGGGCGACGATCATCTTGAGGCCATCAGGGTCGTGTTCGGTGAGGTGCCCGGCCTGCCCTACCTGCCCGAGCTGCCCGCGCGCGGCGTCGGCGCCGACCTGGTCGGCCGGACCGCCTCGCTGCTGGTCGACCTGCCGGTCGAGGTGCAGCCGTCGGGGTGGCGGATCGCCGACCGGCCCGGCCGGGACCACCAGCGGGCCGTCGACCACCTGCGGCGCGACCTCGACGGGCTGGAGGAGATCGGCCACGGCTACGAGGGGCCGCTCAAGCTGCAGGTGTGCGGGCCGTGGACGCTGGCCGGGGCGATCGAGCTGCGGTACGGCGACAAGATGCTCGCCGACGCGGGGGCCGTGCGCGACCTCACGGCCTCGCTGGCGCAGGGCGTGGCCGACCACTGCGCCGAGGTGCGGCGGCGGCTGCCCGGCGTGACGGAGATCGTGCTGCAGCTCGACGAGCCGGGCCTCCCGGGGGCGCTGACCGGCACGGTGCCGACGGCGTCCGGGTTCGGGCGGCTGGCCGCCGTGGAGGAGTGGCGGGTGGAGGAGTCGCTGCGGCTGTTCGGCGAGCCGGTGGTGCACTGCTGCGCGCCCGCGGTCCCGTTCGCGCTGCTGCGGCGGGCCAAGGCGCGCGGGGTCTCCGTGGACGCCTCCCTGCTGCGGCGGCGCGACGAGGACGAGCTGGGCGAGCTGGTCGAGGCCGGGATGACGCTGTTCCTGGGGGTCGTGCCCGGCGTGGGCAACCGGCTGCCCGGCCTGGGGGCGGTCGCCAGGCCGGCGGTCGAGCTGTGGCGGCGGCTCGGGTTCGCGCCTGACGAGCTGGCCGGGCGGGTCGTGCTCACGCCCGCGTGCGGGCTGGCCGGGGCCTCGCCGGCGTACGCGCGGGCGGCGCTGGCCGCCTGCCGCAGGGCCGCCCGCGTGCTCAAGGACGATCCGGCGGGCGGCGAGAGCTGACGAACGGAACGGTCGGCGGCGCACACCTCCGGGAGAGTGGCATTGTCGGTGCCCGGCGGTAGCGTTTGCTCAGGTTGCCGTACGGAAGGAGAGCCCGCGTGAGCGAGTCCAGCACCGAGGTCGGGGGCGTGCCCGTGGCCGCGCTCAAGCGGCACGCCGAGCTGAGCGATCTGGTCGAGGACGCGCGCTGGCGCTACTACGTGCTCAGCCAGCCGACGGTCAGTGACGCGCAGTTCGACGAGTGGTTCAAGGAGCTGCTGGCCCTGGAGGAGGCGCACCCGTCGTTGCAGACGCCCGACTCGCCGACCCAGAAGGTGGGCGCGGCGCCGTCGGGAGACTTCGCCAAGGTCCAGCACCTGGCCAGGATGGAGAGCCTCGACAACGCCTTCACCGCCGAGGACATGGCGGCCTGGCAGGCCCGCGCCGAGCGGCTGGCCGAGGGCGACCCCGGGCCCTACCTGTGCGAGCTGAAGATCGACGGCCTGGCCATCGCGCTGGTCTACCGCGACGGCAGGCTGGAGCGGGGCGCCACCCGCGGCGACGGGCGCACCGGCGACGACGTGACGGAGAACGTGCGCACGATCCAGGGTGTGCCCCACCGGCTCACCGGCGACGACGTGCCGAGCCTGGTCGAGGTGCGCGGCGAGGTCTACATCCCGGTCGAGGGCTTCAAGCGGCTCAACGAGCAGCTCGTCGAGCAGGGCAAGGCGCCCTTCGCCAACCCGCGCAACTCCGCCGCGGGCACGCTGCGGCAGAAGGATCCGCGCGTCACCGCGCAGCGGCCGCTGCGGATGCTGGTGCACGGCGTCGGCGTCTGGGAGGGGGCGGCCGAGCCGCGCACCCAGTCGGAGACCTACGCGCGGCTGCGCGAGTTCGGGCTGCCGGTCAGCGACCTCTACAAGGTGGTGCCGACGCTCACCGACGTCAACGCGTTCATCGAGCACTACCGGGTGCACCGGCACGACCCGGCGTACGAGATCGACGGCGTGGTCGTCAAGATCGACGACTTCCGCACGCAGCGCGAGCTGGGCTCGACCTCGCGCGCGCCGCGGTGGGCGATGGCCTTCAAATACCCGCCGGAGGAGGTCAACACCAAGCTGCTCGACATCCAGGTGGGGGTGGGGCGCACCGGGCGGGTGACGCCGTTCGCGGTGATGGAGCCCGTGGTGGTGTCCGGGTCCACGGTCGAGCGGGCGACGCTGCACAACGCCGCGATCGTGCAGAAGAAGGGCGTGCTCATCGGCGACACGGTGGTGCTGCGGAAGGCGGGCGACGTCATCCCCGAGGTGGTGGGCCCGGTGACGGCGCTGCGCGACGGGTCCGAGCGGGAGTTCGTCATGCCGACGCACTGCCCTGAGTGCGGCACGCGGCTCGCGTACGAGAAGGAGGGCGACGCCGACCTGCGCTGCCCCAACGCCCGGAGCTGCCCGGCGCAGATCCGCGAGCGCGTCTACTTCGCGGCTGGGCGGCGGGCGCTCGACATCGACGGGCTCGGCTACGTCGCGGCCACCGCGCTCTCCCAGCCGCTGCCGCCGCAGCAGCCCGCGGTGCGCACCGAGGCCGACCTGTTCGACCTCACGCTGGAGCAGTTGCTGCCCATCAAGTCGGTGGTCCGCGACCCCGACTCGGGCCTGCCCAAGATCGACCCGAAGACCGGCGAGCAGAAGGTCGTCACCCTCTTCTCCAACCAGAACGGCGAGCCCAGCGCCGGGGCGCGGCTGCTCATCGAGGAGCTGGAGCGGGCCAAGCAGGTGCCGCTCGCGCAGCTCCTGGTGGCGCTGTCGATCCGGCACGTCGGGCCGCCCACGGCGCGCGACCTCGCGGGCGCCCTGCGCTCGATCGACGCGATCATGAACGCCTCGGAGGAGGAGCTGGCCGCGATCGAGGGCATCGGGCCGCGCGTGGCGGCGACGATCAAGGAGTGGTTCGAGGTCGACTGGCACCGGGAGATCATCGAGCGGTGGCGGGCCGCCGGGGTGCGGATGGAGGACGAGCCCGCGCCGGAGAAGGGGCCGCAGACGCTCGACGGGCTGACGTTCGTGGTGACGGGCACCCTGGAGGGCTACACCCGCGACTCGGCCTCCGACGCGATCGCCGCCCTGGGCGGGAAGGTGGCCTCGTCGGTGTCGAAGAAGACGTCGTTCCTGATCGCGGGGGACAACGCGGGGTCGAAATACGACAAGGCGGTCACGCTCGGGGTGCCGATCCTGGATGGGGCCGGGTTCGAGGTGCTGCTGAAGGAGGGGCCGGAGGCGGCCGCCGAGGCGGCGGTCAAGCCGGAGGCGTGAGCGCGGCGCGGGGCCCCCGCCCTTGAGCGCGATGCGGGGTCCCCGCCCTTGAGCGCGATGCGGGGTCCCCGCCCTTGAGCGCGGGCGGCCCTCGCCAGAGCGCGGGCGGTGGGTGCCGGGCGGGCGGGGGCGGGTCCGGTACGGACCGGGCATGGTTTGCTACCCAGGGTGCTTTTTGGGTATATGTCGGAAAGGAGAACTACGGACCGTACGCGCTTGGTTTCGCGAAGTGGGCTGAAGGTCGTACCCTCCCATAGTGACCTAATGGGGGTTCTGTTATCGATGACTGACCCAACCGACACCCGCGACATCGGACCACGCGCCGGCACGCCGCTCTGGGCGTTCCTCGCCGGCATCACGGTGATCGGCTTCACCGCCCTGCTGGTGGCCATGCTCAGGCTCGACGCCACAGGGCTCATGGCGCTGGCCCGCACCGCACTGTTCTGGGTGCTGGTGGTCCTCGTGATCCTCGGCGAGCTGCGGCCCGTGATGGTGTCCTCCGCCGCCTCGGTGGGCGGCACCTACCCGTCCACCATGTTCACCTTCGCCGTGCTGCTGCACTACGGGCTGCCGGTCGCGGTGCTGCTGCAGGCCGTCGCGGTCGCGCTCAACGGCGTGCTGACGCGCAAGGCGTGGCACCGGGTCATGTTCAACATCGCGCAGTCGACCCTCGCGCTCACCGCCGCGGCCGTGGTCCTGGGAGCGTTCGGCATCGCGCCGAGCCCGGCCATGCCCTGGGAGCCCGACGTGCCCGGCCTGGTGCCGATCGCGCTGGCCGGGATCGCCTACTTCGCCACCCGCGCCACCCTCGTCTGCGGCGCGGTCGCGCTGCACGAGCGGCGCTCCATCGTGCGCGTGCTGCGGGTCACCGTGGGGCCGCAGAGCCTCGTCTACGTCGCGCTGCTCGGCACGGCGCCGCTGGTCGTCGTGGTCATGAACCACACGCCCGGCCTCGTGCCGCTGTTCGTCGCGCCGCTCGCGGCCGTCTACTTCACCGCCACGCTGTCCATGCGCCGCGACCACCAGGCGCTGCACGACGAGCTGACCGGCCTGCCCAACCGCAAGATGCTCATCGTGAGCACCGAGGAGGCGCTGGCCGAGGCCCGCCAGGACGAACGGGTCGGCCTGTTCCTGCTCGACCTCGACCGGTTCAAGGAGGTCAACGACACGATGGGCCACCCGGTGGGCGACCGGCTGCTGCAGATGGTCGCGCACCGCCTGACCCACTCCGTGCGGCCAGGCGACGTGGTGGCGAGGCTGGGCGGCGACGAGTTCGCCGTGCTGCTGCCCTCGATCCGCGACACCCACGCGGCCCGCGAGGTCGCCGCCCGGCTGCGCGCGGCGCTGACCGAGCCGGTGCGGCTGGAGGGCATGACGTTCGACGTGGACGCCTCGGTCGGCATCGCGCTCTACCCGGACCACGCCCCCGACTTCGAGCTGCTGCTCCAGCGCGCCGACGTGGCGATGTACCTCGCCAAGGAGGGGCGCACCGGCGTCGAGCTCTACCAGCCGGACAAGGACCGCAACTCGCCCGAGCGGCTGACGTTACTCGGTGACCTGCGCCGCGCCATCGACGGCGGCGAGCTGCGGCTGCACTACCAGCCCGAGGTCGGGCTGGACAGCGGTGCGGTGCGAGGCGTGGAGGCGCTGCTGCGCTGGCGGCATCCGGTGCACGGGATGATCCCGCCGTCGGAGTTCGTGCCGCTGGCGGAGCAGTCCTACCTGATGCGGCAGCTCACGGCGTACGTGATCGAGGAGGCGCTGGCGCAGGCCGCGAGCTGGTGGCACGGCGGGCTGCGGGTGCCGGTCTCGGTCAACATCTCGGCCCGCGACCTGCTCGACTCGGCGCTGCCCGAGCAACTGGAGGTGGGCCTGGCCCGCTACGGGCTGCCGCCCGCCGCCATCCAGCTGGAGGTGACCGAGCGCATCCTGACCGGCGACCAGGCCTACACGCAGGAGACGATCAAGGCGCTGGCCACGCTGGGCGTGCCGCTGTCGCTGGACGACTTCGGCACCGGCTACTCCTCCCTCATCCGGCTGCAGCGGCTGGCGGTGTCCGAGGTCAAGATCGACGCCTCGTTCGTCCGCAGGATCGCCGAGTCCGAGGACGACGACCGGATCGTCCGCTCGATCGTCGACCTCGTGCGCTCGCTCGGGCTGCGCTCGGTCGCGGAGGGCGTCGAGTCGGACGACGTCGCCATGCGGCTCGCCGAGATGGGCTGCGACGTGGGGCAGGGGTGGCTGTTCGGCGAGCCGATGCCGGCCGCGGAGATCACGGCCTGGCTGCGCGAGCGCGCGGGAGCCCCCGAGTACGGCTACCAGCCCGAGGTGACGCACACCGCCTGACCATGGTGCCGCCGCACGTCGTGGGAGCGCTTCCACCGATCGCCGCGCGGATGTTGCCAGGGGGTTAATCGTTCGGGTGCGCTGCGTCAAGCCCCCTAGGATGGCAGTGTCCAAAGACTCCATCCACGAAACGGGTTAAACGACTCATGTCCGCCATAACCCGCGACGAGGTCGCACACCTGGCCCGGTTGTCCAGGCTGGCGCTCACGGACGACGAGCTCGACCACTACGCCACCCAGCTCGATGCCATCATCGAGTCGGTCGCGAAGGTGGCCGAGGTCGCCGCCGAGGACGTTCCGCCTTCGTCGCACGCGCTTCCGCTCACCAATGTCTTCCGTGCCGACGAGGCGCGGCCGTCCCTGACCCCCGAGCAGGCGCTCTCCGGCGCGCCCGCCGTCGAGGACGACCGCTTCCAGGTGCCGCGCATCCTCGGGGAGGAGGCATGAGTCTCATCCGCAAGACCGCCGCCGAGCTCGGATCGATGATCGCCGCGGGCGAGGTGTCGGCCGTCGAGGTGGCCGAGGCGCACCTCGACCGCATGGCCGAGGTGGAGCCCAAGGTCCAGGCGTTCCTGCACGTCGACCGCGAGGTGACGCTGGAGCAGGCGCGGGCGGTAGACGCCCGGCTGCGCGCGGGCGAGAAGCTGGGCCCGCTGGCCGGCGTGCCGATCGCGCACAAGGACATCTTCACCACCCGCGACATGCCGACCACGGCCGCGTCCAGGATCCTGGAGGGCTGGCGACCGCCCTACGACGCGACCGTCACCGCCCGCCTGCGCGAGGCCGGGCTGGTCATCCTCGGCAAGACCAACCTCGACGAGTTCGCCATGGGCTCCTCGACGGAGAACTCCGCCTACCACGTCACCCGCAACCCGTGGGACCTGACGCGGGTGCCCGGCGGCTCCTCCGGCGGCTCCAGCGCCGCGGTGGCGGCCTACGAGGCGCCGCTGTCCACCGGCACCGACACCGGCGGCTCGATCCGGCAGCCGGCCTCGGTCACCGGCATCGTGGGCATGAAGCCGACCTACGGCGGCTCGTCCCGCTACGGCCTCATCGCCTTCGCCAGCTCGCTCGACACGCCGGGCCCCTTCGCCCGCAACGTGCTCGACGCGGCGCTGCTGCACGAGGCGTTCTCCGGCCACGACCCGATGGACTCCACCTCCATCGACGCGCCCGTCCCGAGCGTGGTCGAGGCGGCCCGCAACCCCGACATCGCCGGCCTGCGCGTCGGCGTCGTCAAGGAGTTCTCCGGCGAGGGCTACCAGACCGGCGTGCTGGCCCGCTACCACGAGGCCGTCAAACTGCTGGAGTCGCTGGGCGCCACCGTGGTCGAGGTGTCCTGCCCGTCGTTCACCACGGCGCTGCCGGCCTACTACCTGATCGCGCCGTCGGAGTGCTCGTCCAACCTGGCCCGCTTCGACGCCATGCGCTACGGCCTGCGCGTCGGCGACGACGGCAGCCGCAGCGCCGAGGAGGTCATGGCGCTGACCCGCGCCGCCGGCTTCGGCCCCGAGGTCAAGCGGCGCATCATGCTGGGCACGTACGCGCTGTCCAGCGGCTACTACGACGCCTACTACGGGCAGGCTCAGAAGGTCCGCACCGTCATCGCGCGCGAGTTCGAGGCCGCCTACCAGCAGGTCGACGTCCTGGTCTCGCCGACCACGCCGACCACGGCGTTCCCGATCGGCGAGCGCGCCGACGACCCGATGGCGATGTACCTCGCCGACCTGTGCACCATCCCGTCCAACCTCGCGGGCAACGCCGCCATGTCGGTGCCGGTCGGCCTCGCCGACGAGGACGGCATGCCGGTCGGCCTCCAGATCATGGCCCCGGTGCTCGCCGACGACCGCTGCTACCGCGTCGGCGCCGCCGTCGAGCGCGCCCTGGAGAGCCACTGGGGCGGCAGCCTGCTGTCCCAGGCCCCGGAGCTGTAGGACCGCGGGCTTTCAGGACGAGCGACGAGCGGACGAGCGACGAGAAAGGAGACGGCGGCATGCTCACGCGCATCGAGATCGACGGGTTCAAGTCCTTCCTGGACTTCGCCCTCGACGTGCCGCCGTTCCTCGCCCTCGTGGGCCCGAACTCCAGCGGCAAGTCCAACCTGCTGGACGCGCTGGCGTTCGCCCGCTCGGCCCTGATGTCCCACGCGAGCATGGCGTTCGCCGACGAGGACCCGCTGCTCACTCCGAGAAGAGGCAAACCGCAGGAGTTGTTCCACCGGCCGATGGGACAGGGTCCGTCGCCGCGGTTCACGATGAACGTCGTCGCGGAGCCGGGACCGCACGCCTCCTGGGAGAGGATCGGCGCTCGGATCGAGGCCGTCAGGTCCGGGAGCTGGTCGGTGGAGACCTCGCCCCGTGCGGCTGGGCAGAAGGTGTGGCCCGAGGAAGCCCGGCGCTGGCACTTCCACGTGCCGGACCCTGCTGCGATGCGGCGCCCGGCCTCGGCGCACGACCGCCGGCCACTGACGGAGAACGCCGCCAATCTGGCAGCGGTGCTGGGCAGGATGAAGGACACGGGTGAGCTGGACGACCTCATGGTGGACGTCTCCGCATTGATACCCGACGTCACGGGCGTCTGTCCGGTTCTGGACGAGCGGCAGGAGGAGTGGTCGTTCGACATTCTCGTCGACCATGAGCCGATGCCGGGCAGGCTCGCGTCCGACGGCACGTTGCGGGTGCTGGCGTTGCTGGCCGCCCTCTACGACCCGTCGTCCTCGGGCCTGCTCATGGTGGAGGAAGTGGAGAACGGTCTGCACCCGAGCAGGCTCGGGCAACTGCTGGAGAGGGCCGCGCAGCGCGTGGGGGCCACGGAGCGATCCTGGCGGCAGGTGATCCTCACCACCCACTCACCCGTCGCGGTGTCGACGCTCTACCAGGCGGCGCCGGACGCCTTGGTCTTCCTCGAGTCGGTCTGGCGGACCGGCGGAGGGAGCCCTCGATCCCGGGTGACCGTCGCCAAGCCGGTGCGCAGGTCGGGAGAGCCGGGCACTTTCGTGTCCCCACGTCAGGTGCGCAGCTACCTGAGCACGGTCGGACAGGTGCCATGAGCCGGCCGCTCGTGCCAGGACTGGTCACGGAGGGCGACACGGACGAGCTCTTCCTCGGCAGGGTCATCGGGCGCCAGCTCCGAGCCTTGACGGATCACGCGCCACGTCCGGTGGACGTGCAGGCGGTGCAGTACGGCGTGTGCCGCATGATCAAGGATGACGACCGCGTCCGGCAGGCCATCCAGGAGCTGGCGGACGATTGCCATCTGATCTTCCTGCACAGCGACCACCGGGAACGGGACAAGGCTTCCCGGCACGCCGGCGAGAGTGTCATTCCTCTGGTGCCCGTGAAGGAGACCGAGGCATGGCTCCTGGTGGACGCCCAGGTGTGGGCCCGGGTTCCCGGCGTCGACCTCAGCCGCCTGCCGGGCAAGCCGCGCGAGGCCGAGAGACTTCCCGATCCGAAGTCCGTGCTGAGAGCCGTGCTGGCAGGAGTGCGTCACCGGAAGGTGGACGAGCATTTCGCCTTCGCCGGTGATCACGTCGATCTCGCCGTGCTGGCCCAGTTGCCCGCCTACGCGGGCTGGGTGGAGGCCACCTCGAAGGCGCTGAGGAGCCATGGCTTCCTCTGACCGTCCACGCGATAGCTTGAAAAGCAACGATCTGAACTAAGGACCTCATCATGACTGCCGGTACGCTCATGCCGTACGACGAAGCGCTGGAGCGGTTCGAGCCGGTGCTCGGGCTGGAGACGCACGTCGAGCTGGGCACCAGGTCGAAGATGTTCTGCGGCTGCAAGACCACCTTCGGCGCTCCGCCCAACACGCAGGTCTGCCCGACCTGCCTGGCGCTGCCCGGCGCGCTGCCGGTGGCCAACGCCATGGCGATCGAGTCGACGATCCGCATCGGCCTGGCGCTCAACTGCTCGATCGCCGAGTGGTGCCGCTTCGCCCGGAAGAACTACTTCTATCCGGACATGCCGAAGAACTACCAGATCTCCCAGTACGACGAGCCGCTCTGCTTCGACGGCTACCTCGACGTCGAGGTGAACGGCGAGACCGTGCGCATCGGCATCGAGCGGGTGCACCTGGAGGAGGACACCGGCAAGTCCACCCACGTGGGCGGCGCGACCGGGCGCATCCACGGGGCCGACCACTCGATCGTCGACTACAACCGGGCGGGCATCCCGCTGGTCGAGATCGTCACCAAGCCCATCCCCGGCACCGACCGGCTCGCGCCCGACGTCGCCCGCGCGTACGTCACCGAGCTGCGTGAGATCATGCGCTCGCTCGGCGTCTCCGACGTGCGCATGGAGGAGGGCTCGCTGCGCTGCGACGTCAACGTCTCGCTGATGCCGCGCGGCGCGTCGGAGTGGGGCACCCGCACCGAGACCAAGAACGTCAACTCGCTGCGCAGCGTCGAGCGGGCCGTGCGGAGCGAGATCGAGCGGCAGGCCGCCGTCCTCGCCGACGGCGGCACGATCGTCCAGGAGACCCGGCACTTCCACGAGGACACCGGCACCACCACGTCCGGGCGTTCCAAGGAGGAGGCGCAGGACTACCGCTACTTCCCCGAGCCCGACCTGGTGCCGATCGCGCCCGACCCGGCGTGGGTGGCCGAGCTGAAGGCGGCGCTGCCCGAGCTGCCGTCGGTGCGGCGCAGGCGGCTGCAGGCCGAGTGGGGGCTGTCCGACCTCGACATGCAGGCCATGCACAACGCCGACGCGTTCGACCTGGTCGAGGCGACGGTCGCGGCCGGCGCGCCGGCGGCCGACGCGCGCAAGTGGTGGATGGGCGAGCTGGCCCGCCGCGCCAACGAGACCGGCGTGCCGCTGGCCGAGCTGGCCATCACGCCGGCGCAGGTCGCGCGGGTGACCGAGCTGGTCGCCTCCGGCGCGCTCAACGACAAGCTGGCGCGCGAGGTGCTGGAGGGCGTGCTCGGCGGCGAGGGCAGCCCTGACGAGGTCGTCGAGGCGCGCGGGCTGAAGATCGTCAACGACGAGGGCGAGCTGTCGGCGATCATCGACCAGGTGCTGGCCGACAACGCCGACGCGGCCGACAAGGTGCGCGCAGGGAAGATCGCCGCCGCCGGCGCGCTGGTCGGCGGGGTCATGCGGGCCAGCAAGGGCAAGGCGGACGCCGCCCGCGCCCGGCAGCTCATCCTGGAGAAGCTGGGCGTGTCCGAGTAACCGTCCGGACGCGCGGTCAGGGGCCTCGTCGCCGCGGCGGCGGGGCCCTCGTGCGTGGTGAGGCAGGTCCTAGGCCCGATTGCCGAGGCGGAGCGGCACCCCCGCCGGAGGTGCGGCGCGCGGCCAGGCCGTAGGTTCGGCGGCATGACGAGGAAAGCGTTGACGGCCGGCCTGGTGGCGCTGATGTCGCTGGTGGCCTTCGAGTACATGGCGGTCGCGATCGCGATGCCGGTCGTGGCCGAGGAGCTGGGCGGGCTGGAGCTGTACGGGCTGGCCTTCAGCGGCGCGATGGCGGCGAGCGTGGTCGGCACGGTGCTCGGCGGCCGGTGGGCCGACCTGCGCGGGCCGCGGGCGCCGCTGTGGACGGGCGTGGCCGGGTTCGCGGCCGGGCTGGCCGTGGCGGGGCTCGCGCCGAGCATGGAGGTGCTGATCGCCGGCCGCTTCGTGCAGGGGTTCGGCGGGGCGCTGGTCAGCGTGGCGCTGTACGTGCTGGTGGCCCGGGTCTATCCCGAGGAGCTGCATCCGCGGATCTTCTCGTTGTTCGCGACGGCGTGGGTGGTGCCGTCGATGGTGGGACCGGCGATCGTGGGCGTGCTGACCGACGCGCTGGGCTGGCGGTCGGTGTTCCTGCTGGTGCCGTTCCTGACCGGGGCCGCCGGGTTGCTGCTGGTGCGCGGGCTGGCGGGGCAGCCGGTGAGCGGCGGGCAGCGCGCGCCCGCCCCCGGCCTGTCGGCGAAGATCACGTGGGCGGCGGTGACGGCCGTCGGGGCCGTGCTCATGCAGTACGGCAGCACCGACGGGCGGCTGCCCCTGCTGATCGCCGGGCTCGTGGTGCTGGCCGTGGCGCTGCCCCGGCTGCTGCCGCCCGGGACGCTGCGGGCGGCCCGCGGGCTGCCGTCCGTCGTGGGGCTGCGCGGGCTGGCCGCCGGGGCGTTCTTCGCGGCCGAGGTGATGGTGCCGCTCATGCTGCGCGAGGAGCGCGAGCTGTCCACGACGGCGGCCGGGCTGGTGCTCACCGGTGGCGCGCTGAGCTGGTCGTTCGCGTCGTGGCTGCAGGGGCGGGAGGTCTTCGGGCAGCGGACCAACCTGCGGCTCGGCTCGGCGATGATCGCGGCCGGCATCGTGGCCATGGGGGCGGTGACGATCCCGTCGGTGCCGTTGGCGGTGGCGTATCCGGCGTGGATCGTCACCGGGTTCGGGATCGGGCTGATCTATCCGACGCTGTCGGTGCTCACGCTGGAGCTGTCGGCGCCGGGCGAGCAGGGGGAGAACAGTTCGGCGCTGCAGGTGGGGGAGTCGGTGTTCTCGGTGGTGTCGGTGGCGGTCACGGGGGCGCTGTTCCTGTCGGCGGGGCGGGAGTACTGGGTGGTGTTCGCGGCGACGCTGGTGATGGCGCTGGCGGGGCTGGCCATCGCCCCCAGGGCGTTCGGCCGGCCCCGCCAGGTCAGCGAGGCCGGGGCGCCGGCCGGTCAGCCCTCGGGGGCCGGCCCCGCGTAGGACCGGTCAGTCCTCGGGGGCGGGCCTTCCGTAGGAGGGTGCGCCAGGTCGGGCCGTCAGGCGCCTCGCGAGGGGCGTCAGCAGGGCCAGCGCCGCCAGCGCCAGCAGCACCGCCGCGACCGGGCTGCGCACCAGCACGCTCGCGTCGCCCGCGCCGATCGCGAGCGCCCGGCGGAGCTGGATCTCCGCCATCGGCCCCAGGATCATGCCGATCACCGCGGGGGCGATGGGCAGGCCGAAGCGGCGCATGGCGTAGCCGAGCAGGCCGAGGACGTACAGCACGAACAGGTCCACGACGGTGCCGTTCAGCGCGTACACGCCGAGGGCGGCGAACAGCACGATCCCGGCGTACAGGTACGGCCTCGGCACCCGCAGCACCCGCGCCCACACCGGGGCCAGCGGCAGGTTGAGCACCAGCAGCATCGCGTTGCCGATGAACAGCGAGGCGATCATGGCCCAGACCAGCGCCGGGTTGTGGTCGAAGAGCTGGGGGCCGGGCTGCAGGCCGTACTGCTGAAAGGCGGCCAGCATGATCGCGGCGGTCGCGGAGGTGGGCAGGCCCAGCGTGAGCAGCGGCACGAGGGTGCCGGCGGCGGAGGCGTTGTTGGCCGCCTCGGGACCGGCGACGCCCTCGATGGCGCCCTTGCCGTACTCCTCGCGGGCCACCCCGCGGGCCAGGCGGCGCTCGGCCGCGTACGACAGGAACGTCGGGATCTCGGCCCCGCCGCCCGGCAGCGCCCCGAACGGGAACCCCAGCGCGGTGCCGCGCAGCCACGGCAGCCAGGAGCGCCGCCAGTCCGCCCGCCCCATCCACGCCCGCCCGACGGGCACCACGGAGGGAGGCGAGTGGCGCAGCCGCGAGGCCACGTACAGGGCCTCGCCCAGCGCGAACAGGCCGACCGCGACGATCACCACGTCGATGCCGTCGAGGAGTTGCGGGACGCCGAGCGTGAGCCGCGCCTGCCCGGTCTGCTGGTCGATGCCGACGAGCCCGATCACGAGGCCGAGGCCGAGCGAGGCGAGGCCGCGCACGACCGAGCGCGACAGCACCGACGACACCGCGGTGAACGCGAGGACGGCGAGCGCGAAGTAGTCCTCGGGCCCGAACGAGATCGCGAACGCCACCACCGCCGGGGCCGCCACGACCAGCAGCGCGGTGGCGACGGTCCCGGCCACGAACGAGCCGATGGCCGCCGTGGCGAGGGCCTGCGCCGCCCGCCCGCGCCGGGCCATCTTGTTGCCCTCCAGCGCGGTGATCATGGAGGAGGACTCGCCGGGCGTGTTGAGCAGGATGGACGTGGTCGAGCCGCCGTACATGCCGCCGTAGTAGATGCCGGCGAACATGATGAACGCGGCGGTCGGCGGCACCGTGAACGTGACCGGCAGCAGCAGCGCCACCGTCATCGCCGGCCCGATGCCGGGCAGCACGCCGACCAGGGTGCCGAGGGTGACGCCGACCAGCGCGTACATGAGGTTGACGGGGGTGAGCGCGGCCGCGAAGCCGTCCAGCAGCAGCTCCAGGGAGGTCATCTCACATCACCCCCGCGAGCGGCCCGTCCGGCAGCCGCACGCCGAGCCCCTTCACGAACAGCACGTACGTGAGCACGCCCATGACCACGGCGACCACGGCCGCCCGCACCTTGTGCTCGGCCCCGAGCGCCACCGACAGCCCGAAGAACAGCAGGCTCGCGCCGATGATCCAGCCGAGCAGGTCGAGCAGCGCGGCGAAGGCCAGGAAGATGCCGCTCACCAGCAGCACGCCGCGCCGGTCGGCGGGGGCGGCGGCGTCGACGTCCTCGCTCTCCTCGGGGTCGCCGTGCCCGCCGCGCAGCACGTCGAGGACGTAGAACAGGCCGATGACCACCATGGCCCCGCCGACCAGCACGGGGAAGAACCGGGGCCCGGGGCCGAGCCGGGAGGCCGCCGCCGAGACGTCGAGCGTCCCGGCGATCACGAAGACTCCCAGCCCGAGCACCACGAGCGCGAGCCCGAGCTCGGGCCGCCACCAGGAACGCAGGCGCGTCATCAGGACACGAGCCCCATCTCGGCGATGATGCCCTTGACCCGGGTCTGCTCGGCGTTCAGGAAGTCGGCGAAGGGCTGACCGGTCTGGAAGGAGTCGATCCAGCCGTTCTTGGCGACGGCGTCCTTCCACGGCTGGGCGTCGTGCATCTTGGTGACCAGGTCGGTCAGCGCGGTCCTGTCGGCCTCGGACAGGCCGGCGGGGGCGACGAAGCCGCGCCAGTTGGCCAGCTCCACGTCCAGGCCGCCCTCCTTGAGGGTGGGCGCGTCCAGGCCGGGCAGGCGCTCGCCGGAGGTGACGCCGAGGGCGCGCAGCTTGCCCGACCTGACGTGCTCGGCGAACTCGGAGACGCCCGAGACGCCGGCGGTGACCTTGCCGCCGAGGAGTTCGTTCAGCGCCTCGCCGCCGCCGGAGTGGGCGATGTAGTTGACCTGCTTGGGGTCCACGCCCGCGGCCTTGGCCATGAGCCCGGCCACGATGTGGTCGGTGCCGCCCGCCGAGCCGCCGGAGATCGACACCTTCGCCGGATCGGCCTTCCACGCCGCCACCAGGTCGGCCAGCGTCTTGTGGGGCGAGGCGGCCGGGACCACGACGATCTCGTACTCCTCGGTCAGCTTCGCGATCGGGGTGGTCTCCGCCAGCGTGACCTTCGACTTGTTCTGCTCGATGGCGCCCACCATGACCAGGCCCATCGTCATGAGCAGGTTGCCGTTGCCCTTCTCGCCGGCGAGCTGGGCCAGGCCGATGGTGCCGCCCGCGCCGGGCACGTTGAACACCTCGACCTTGCGGTCCGGCGCGGCGCTCTTGAACGCCTGCTCGGCGGTGCGGGAGGTCTGGTCCCAGCCGCCGCCGGGCGCGGCCGGGGCCATGATGCGCAGCGAACCCGAGGCGGTGGTCCCCCCGCCCTGCCCGCCGCAGCCGGTCAGGGCGGCCAGGGAGAACGCCGCGAGCGTGACGATGACGCGCAGACGCATGATCGACTCCAGGAAAGAGAAATTCACGGTTATGAAAATGGGATGGTGAATCCCCTTCCGGTCGGCGTCGAGGCTTTGCATGCTTGCCGTCATAGTGGTCGTATTGGTCGTGACCTGGGTGCAGACAGATGTGGCTCGCGAGACGGGTGCGTGAGGCGCCGCTGGGCACTCAGCTCTTCGTACTTCAGATGGTGATCGTGCTGATGGCCGCCGGCGGCACGGCCGCGGTGTGGGCGGGCCACACCCGCGAGCAGCTCGATGCGCTGCACCAGCAGCGGGCTCTCGCCATCGCCCAGTCGGTGGCCGCGCTCCCGCAGGTCCGGGCGGCGTTCAGGCTGCCCGATCCGGAGAGCGTGCTGCAGCCGCTCGCGCTGGGGGTCCAGCAGGAGACCGGCGCCGACTACGTCGTCATCGCCGACGCCCAGCAGCGCCGCTACGCCCACCCCAACGCCTCGCTCATCGGCAAGCGGC
The DNA here is from genome assembly GCF_019397265.1 of Nonomuraea coxensis DSM 45129. Taxonomy (NCBI): domain Bacteria; kingdom Bacillati; phylum Actinomycetota; class Actinomycetes; order Streptosporangiales; family Streptosporangiaceae; genus Nonomuraea; species Nonomuraea coxensis. Next base: position 7,537,832 of record NZ_CP068985.1, on the reverse strand, counting down.
TGTCCACCGACGGCACCGTGGTGCTGCGTACCGGGCGGAGCTGGGTCGGCACCGAGACCGGCACGCTCGGCACCACGGTCCGCGGCAAGAGCCCGATCCGCGACGAGTACGGCGCCGTCATCGGCCTGGTGTCCGTCGGCGTCCTGGAGACCACGGTCATGAACCAGCTCGGCGGCGCGCTGCCGCCGCTGGTGTGGACCGCGCTCGCGGTCATGCTGGCCGGGCTGACGCTGGCCGCGCTCGTCACCGCCCGGGTGCGCAGGCAGACCTTCGGCCTGGAGCCGAGGGAGATCGCGGCGCTGCTGGAGCAGCGCGAGGGCGTGCTGCACGGCGTCAAGGAGGGCGTGCTCGCGCTCGATCTCGACGGCCGCGTGACGCTGGTCAACGACGCCGCCCGCGACCTGCTCGGCGCGGTGGACGAGGGTGAGGACCTGACCCGGCTGCCGGTCTCGGGGCGGCTGCGCGACGTGCTCGGCGGCGCCGACCCGGGCGAGGACCGCGTCGTGCTGCACGGCGAGCGGGTGCTGGTGCTCAACCGCACCCCCGTGTCGGTACGCGGCCGGCACCTCGGCTGGGTCGTCACCCTCAGGGACCGTACCGAGCTGATCCGCCTGGCCCGCGAGCTGGACGACGCCAGCAGCGCCACCGACGCGCTGCGGGCGCAGGCCCACGAGTTCGCCAACCGCATGCACACCGTCGTCGGGCTGCTTGAGCTGGGCGAGCACGAGGCCGCGATCGGGTTCATCACCCGCACCACGCGCGGCACGTACGCCAGCGACCTGGGCGAACGGGTCCAGGACCCCACGCTGGCCGCCCTGCTGCTGGCCAAGTCCGCCGAGGCCGCCGAGCGCGGCGCGACGCTCGTGCTGGCGGAGGACTCCCTGGTGCCGGGGGGCACGCTCGGCGATCCGCAGGATGCCGTCCTCGTCGTCGGCAACCTGGTGGCCAACGCGATCGACGCGCTCGACGGCGCGCCGGGCACGATCGAGGTGTCGGTGCGCTCGGACGCGGACGGCCTGCGCGTACGGGTCGGCGACTCCGGCCCCGGCATCGCCCCCGACCTGGTCGAGGAGGTGTTCAGGGAGGGCTTCACGACCAAGGCCGCCCACTCGGGGCCGCGCGGTCTCGGCCTGGCCCTGACCCGGCAGGCGTGCCTGCGCCGGGGCGGCTGGGTGCGCGTGGGCAACGCGGGCGGCGCGGTCTTCACCGCCTTCCTGCCCTCCCTCGCGGAGGCCGCACTGGGGACGCGAGCGCCATGAGCGACGTACGGGTGCTGGTCGTGGACGACGACTTCATGGTGGCCCGCATCCACGGCGGTTACGTGGCCCGCGTGCCCGGCTTCCAGGTGGTGTCCACGGCGCACACGGGGGCCGGCGCCCTGGCCGCGGCGGCGGAGCTGCGGCCCGATCTGGTGCTGCTCGACATCTACCTGCCCGACATGTCGGGGCTGGAGGTGCTGAAGGCGCTCCACGACGTGGACGTCCTCATGGTCAGCGCCGCCCGCGACGTGCCCACGGTCCAGGAGGCCATGCGCGGCGGCGCGGTGAACTACCTCATCAAGCCGTTCACCGCCGCGGCGCTCGCCGAACGCCTCCGGCACTACGCCGACACCCGCCGCCGCCTGACCGCCATCGGCGCCGAGGTCCGGCAGGACGACGTGGACCGCCTCTTCGGCGCGCCCGCCACCGCGGCCCCGCTGCCGAAGGGGTTGTCGGCGGCCACCTGCGCGCTGGTCGCGGACACGCTCAGGGAGGCGGGCCGCGACCTGTCCGCGGCCGAGACCGCCGAGCTCACGGGCCTGTCGCGGGTGAGCGCCCGCCGTTACCTCGATCACCTGAGCACGGTGGGCCGGGCGGAGTCGCGGCCACGGTACGGCACGGCCGGCCGGCCGGAGCACCGCTACCGGTGGCTAGGTTGACACACTTCCGTATCCATTTCCCGTGACATATGCGGATCGGCGTGCCTTACTGTTGCCTGAGACTTGGCTGCGGACCGGGAGGAGATTGAGGCGTGCGAAACGCCGGACCGATCGAATCACCGACGGACCCGTTCGCCTCGGTGCCTCTGCCCACGTCGAGCGTCTCCAGGAAGCCGCGCATCGAAGGACTGCCGCCGGGCGTCTCCCGGGACATCTTCGGCCCGCCGGACCGCCAGGACACCCGGCCGGCGCAGGGCCCGGGCGCGGCGGGCGGCCCCGCGTCCGGCGCGCTGCCGCCCGTGACGCCGCCGGCCCAGCCCTGGCCGATGAAGGAGAAGGAGCCCGCGCCGCCCGTGTTCGGGTCCGGGCCGGGCGAGCGGCCCTCCTTCGGCGGCGAACCCGAGCCGCCCCGGCGCCGCCGCCTGCTGCCCGGCCTCGCGCTGCTCGTGGTGGTGCTGGCCGCGCTGGCGTACGTGGTGCCCGCGGTCTTCATGTCCGGCTCGGTGTTACGCGGCACCCGCGTGGCCGGGGTGGACATCGGCGGCCTCACCGTGACTCAGGCGGCCGACAAGCTGCGCGACGAGCTGGGCGCCAAGCTCAGCAGGCCGGTCGCGGTCGAGATCGGCGACAAGAAGGACAGTGTCCAGGCCGACGAGGCCGGGCTGGAGCTCGACGTGGTCGGCACCATCGGCCAGGCGCCCAGCGGGTTCCCCAGCCCCGTGGAGGTCTGGCGGGGCCTGACCGGCACCACCGAGCTCCAGCCGAAGATCAGCATCGACTCCTCCCAGCTCGCCAGGACCGTGGACGGCCTGGCCGAGGCCGTGGACAAGCCCGCCGTCGAAGGGCGTGTCACGTTCGCGGGCCTGGTGCCCAAGGCCCGCCGGCCCGCCGACGGCGTGGTGCTCGACCGCGAGGACGCCGTACGCCGCATCGGCGAGGCGTTCCTGCGCGGCGGCGGCAACGTCGTCCTCACCCTGCGGCCCGCCAAGCCCGTCACCACCCCCGAGGCGGTGGAGGCGGCCCTGGCCAAGGCGCGCCAGGCCGTGTCCGCGCCGCTGACGCTGACCGCGGACGGCAGGCAGGCGCAGATCACGCCCGCGACGATCGCGGCCAACCTGGCGTACGTGCCGGACGGCGACGGCACGCTCGTGCCCCAGTTCGACGCCAAGGCGGCGCTCGCCGGGCTGGAGAGCACCCTGGTCGACGCCGCGCAGCAGCCGCGTGACGCGACGTACCAGATCGTGAACGGCGCCCCGGTCCTGGTGCCCTCGCGCACCGGCCGGGGCGTGAACGACAAGCTGCTCGCCAGGGACGCGGAGAAGGTCTTCGACACCGGCGGCGTCCGGAGCGTCCCGGTACGGCTCGGCACGGTCGAGCCGGCCGTCACCACCCAGCAGATCCGCGGCCTCGGCGTCAAGGAGCAGGTGGCCACCTTCACCACGTCCTTCGAGTGCTGCCAGACCCGCGTCACCAACATCAGGCGCATGGCGCAGCAGCTCGACGGCCATGTGGTGAAGCCCGGGGAGACGTTCTCGATCAACGAGGTGATCGGCGAGCGGACGGTCGAGGACGGCTACGTCGTGGCCGGGCAGATCGTCGGCGGGCGCATGGTCAGCCTCGTCGGCGGCGGCGTCTCGCAGTTCGCCACGACCATGTACAACGCGGCCTTCTTCGGCGGTTTCGAGGACGTCGAGCACCAGCCCATGGACTACTACGCGCCGCGCTACCCGGCCGGCCGCGACGTGGCGCTGCTCTACCCGCAGACCGACCTGAAGTGGCGCAACGACTCCGAGTACGGCGTGCTGATCAAGACCGCCTCCACGGACACCTCCGTGACGGTGACGCTCTGGAGCACCAAGCGTTACGACAAGGTCGAGGCGGTCACGTCGGAGCGCCGGGACGTCGTCCCGTTCCGCCGGGAGGTCAGCTCCGAGCCGGGCTGCCTGCCCACCCTCGGGCAGGAGGGCTTCACCGTCGACGTCACCCGGGTGTCCCACCAGGGCGGCAAGGTCGTCAAGCGGGACCCGAAGCTGACCATCGAGTACCGGCCGCAGGCGCAGATCACCTGCACCGGCAGCGGCCAGTAGCCGGTCAGGAGATCGGGACGGAGATCACGCGGTCGTCGCCCTCGCGCGGCGAGCCGCGGCCGTCCTCGTTGCTGGTGCCGACCCAGAGGGCGGAGCCGTCCGGCGTGGCCGTGACGGCGCGCAGGCGGCCGTAGCGGCCGGCGAAGTGCGCGACCGGCTTTCCTGCCGTTCCGCCGGCCGCCAGCGGGACCTGCCACAGCCGCTGGCCGCGCAGCGCGCCCACCCACAGGGAGCCGCCGGCGTAGGCCATGCCGGACGGCGAGGCGTCGGAGGTGGGCCAGGTGACGATCGGGTTCACGTAGCGGGGGTCGTCGCCGCGTCCCTCGACCTCGGGCCAGCCGTAGTTGCCGCCCGGCTTGATCAGGTTGACCTCGTCCCAGGTGTTCTGGCCGAACTCGCTGGCGTACAGGCGGCCCTCCGGGTCCCAGGCCAGTCCTTGGACGTTGCGGTGGCCGTAGCTGTAGACGAGCGTGCCGAACGGGTTGCCGGGGGCGGGCGCGCCGTCGGCGGTCATGCGCAGGATCTTGCCGGCCAGCGAGCCGCGATCCTGCGCCAGAGGACGGTCGCCGACCTCGCCGGTGGCCGCGTAGAGGTAGCCGTCGGGGCCGAAGGCGAGGCGGCCGCCGTTGTGGATGCCGCCCTTAGGGATGCCCTCCACGATGACCTTCCCCGCGCCCAGCCGCCGGCCGTCGAAGGCATACCGGACGACGCGGTTGTCCCGCTCGGCGGTGTAGTAGAGGAAGACCTGCCCGTCCTTGACGGCGACGCCCATCAGGCCGCCCTCGCCGTCCGGGCGCGCCTCGGCGATCCTCGCCACCTCGCTGACCTGCCCGGACGCGCTCACCTTGAGCAGCCGGGCGGCGTCCCGCTCGGTCACCAGCGCGCCGCCGTCCGGCAGGAACGCGATCGCCCACGGCACGGCGAGGCCCGTGGCGACGTCCTTGGGCGTGCCTGGGCGGACGGTGGCGGTGACGGAGTCCGCCGGGGTCGCCTCGTCCGCGGTGGTCCCGCCCGACGTGGTGGCGGCCTCGGAAGAGCCGGTCTCCGGCGAACCGGGGGAGCAGGCGGTCAGCGCGACCAGGAGCACGAGCGTCCAGAGCTTCCTCATGTGTTCCATACTTACCCGCGCGCCGTAAGGTTCTCCGCATGAAGACCTGGGTTCCGTCCGCATCGGTAGCCGAAGTCCTGTCCGACCTGCCGGGCGTGGAATGTGCCGTTTACAACTCCTCGACCCCCATGCCTGAGGGGATCGAGGAGGTGGAGGTCTGGGTCCCGCCGCTCATGCCGGTGCCCGACGTGCCCGGCACGCTGGCCAAGATGACCTCGTTGCGGCTGGTGCAGACCGTCACCGCGGGGGTGGAGCCGTACCGGCCGCACATGCCGGCGGGCGCCGTCCTCTGCAACGCGCGCGGCGTGCACGACGCCGGCACCGCCGAGTGGGCGGTCGGCGCGATGATCGCGGTGCTGCGCGAGTTCCCCGGGTTCGCCGACGCCCAGCGCCGCGGCGAGTGGACCTACCACCACACCGCCGTGCTGGCCGACTCCACCGTGCTGATCGTCGGCCACGGCTCCATCGGCGCGGCGCTCGAACGCCGCCTGGAGGGCTTCGAGGTCGAGGTCGTCCGGGTGGCGCGCACCGCCCGCGAGGGCGTGCACGGCCTCGCCGAGCTGCCCGCCCTGCTTCCGCAGGCGGACGTGGTGGTGCTGCTCGTCCCCTCCACACCCGAGACCGCCGGCATGGTGGACGCCGCCTTCCTCGGCCGGATGCGCGACGGCGCCGTGCTGGTCAACGCCGCCCGCGGCAGCGTCGTCGACACCGACGCGCTGGTCGCGGAGCTGCGCACGGGCCGGCTGCGCGCCGCGCTCGACGTGACCGCTCCCGAGCCGCTGCCCGAGGGCCACCCCCTGTGGAGCGCGCCGGGCGTGTTCATCACCCCGCACGTGGCGGGCAGCACCCCCGCCTCGGAACGGCGCACGCTGCGCCTGATCAAGGCCCAGCTCTCGCGCTACCGCGCGGGCGAGGACCTGGACAACGTCATCACCGCGTCCTACTGACGGGACTCGTACTGAGAGGATTCCGGAACGTGGCTGGTCCGTGACCTGGGGTGCGTACGGTTACGTTTGCAGGGAGTTCCTGACTCACTGTCAAGGAACTCTTGGCGGCAATCGGTCCGTGTGGTTATCAGATCGGTGACGACATCGGCGTTGTCACCACCCGGGCGCCCGCGACCGCACACACTGGCGAGTGATCGCCGAGCCCCGGCGGTCGCGAGACGCAGAGTTCGAGACGGGATGGGCAACGACTGTGATCCGCTGGCGTGATCCGCGTGCGCCGCTGACCGCTGTGATCGCGGCAGGAGCGGTGGTGCTCGCCGCCGCGTTCCTGAACGACGATCAGGTCCTCGTCGCCGGAGCGGTCATCGGAGGGATCGCCGCGCTCGCGGCCGCCGCCTCCCTGGTGGTGGCCTCGCTGCGGTCGGGCGGGCACCGCCCCACCGCCATGGGCGCCCGCTGGATGGGCGGCGGCGCCGTCATCTGGGGCGCCGGACTGGCGTTGCGCCCGGTCGACGGAGGCTTCGTCGCCGGCTTCGCCGACCTGTTCCTCCTGCTCGGCACGGTGATCACCGCGGGCGGCGCGCTGATCGCCGCCGACCGCAAACTGCCGGCCAGGTCGGTGTTAAGGCACATCACCGACTCCTACCTGTGCGTGGCCTCGATCTTCCTCGTCGGATGGGTGGTGCAGCTCCGCCACGTCTACGACGCCACCGCCGACCCGCCGACGTTCACCCTGGTCATGCTGCCGTCCATGATGGGCCTGCTGGTGACCTGCGCGGTGCTCCCGTCGGTGGCGATGAGCAGGGCGCGGTCGTGGACGCTGAGCCTGGCCGGGGCCGGCGCGCTGCTCGCCATGAGCGTGGCGGGCCTCGCCGTCGCCGTGACGCGCCTCGACGACGGCGTGCCGCCCGTCTGGGCGGTGGTGCCCGCCCCGGTGGCGTTCCTGCTGCTGGCGGCCGTGCCCTGGATCCAGTGGCCGGGCCAGGGCGGCGGGGTCGTGGCGAAGAACCTCGTCGCGATGGTTCCGCTGGGTCTGGTCGCCGTGGCCGCCTGCACGCTGCTGGCCCACGTGGCCGGCGGCGACGCCGGGCACCCCGTGACCGGCGTCGTGGTGATCGCGGTCAGCGTCGTGCTGCTCCTGCTGGTCCGGCTGGTCGTGGTCTCGGCGGTCAACGTGCGCCTGCGCGGCCTGGTCCGGCTCGGCGAGCGGCAGCTCAGGGAGCTGGCCGAGAGCACCGGCGACGTGGTGTTCCTCTGCGACCACGAGGGTGTGGTGCGCGAGATCGGCGCGGGCGTCGAGGTCACCTACGGCTACGCGCCCGACGAGGTGGTCGGCGGCTCGATCTTCGACTACATCCATCCCGAGGACGTCCCCGTCATCCAGGCCGCGCTCCAAGCCCTGGGCCTCGACGAGGAGAAAGCCACCGCCGGCGCCTGCCTCATCGCCTGCCGGGTGCGCGCCGCCGACGGCACCTGGCGGCCCACCGAGTCCGTCGCCACCCGCCACGTCGGCGGCGACGAGCTGATGCTGGTCACCACCAGGGACGTCAGCGACGAGGAGGCGCTGCGCAACCAGGTCGCCCACCTGACCTTCCACGACGGCGTCACCGGCCTGCCCAACCGGGCCTACTTCGAGGAGCGCACCCGCGAGGTGCTCTCCGGCCGCACGGTGGGCAACGTCGCGGTGATCTTCCTCGATCTCGACGGGTTCACCTCGGTCAACGACTCGGTCGGCCACGCCAGCGGCGACTACCTGCTCGGGCAGGCCGCGCGGCGGCTGCGCGGGGCCGTACGCGCCGACGACACCCTCGCCCGGTGGGGCGGCGACGAGTTCGCGGTGCTGGTGGAGACCGGCGGCGACGCGCAGGTGGCGGTCGACCTGGCCGAGCGGCTCGTCCGCGCGGTGTCGCAGGAGCCGTTCCGCGTGGCCGACCGCGACGTGGCGCTCACGGCGAGCGTCGGGGTGGCCTTCGCCGAGGACGACATACCGGCCGGCGACCTCATCCGCAACGCCGACGTGGCCATGGCCCGCTCGAAGGAGCTGGGCGGGAGGCGCGTGGAGGTGTTCGCGGCGCAGATGCACGCCGACGTCGTACGCCGCCTGGAGCTGGCCGCCGACCTGCAGCGGGCGCTCATCGAGCACCAGTTCGCGATCGAGTACCAGCCGGTCGTGGACCTCGCCACCTCGCGGGTGACCGCCGTGGAGGCGCTGGTGCGCTGGTGGCGCGGGTCGGTGTTCGTGCCGCCCGAGCGGTTCCTCGGCCCGGCCGAGGACACCGGCCTGATCGTGCCGCTCGGCGAGTGGATCCTGCGCGAGGCGTGCCGCGAGGTGGCCGCCTGGCGGGCCTCCTCCTGGGACATCGGGCTGTCGCTCAACCTGTCGGCCCGCCAGATCACCGCGCCGCGCTTCGTCGAGACCGTCGAGGAGGCGCTGGCCGAGAGCGGGCTGCCCGCCTCCGCGCTGACCCTGGAGGTCATCGAGGAGATGCTGGTCGAGGACGCCGAGGAGACGATCAAGCGGCTGTCGGAGCTGCGCGCGCTCGGCGTGCGGCTGGCCATCGACGACTTCGGCACCGGCTACGCCTCGCTCGCCTTCCTGCGGCAGCTCCCCGTCGACATGATCAAGATCGATCCGTCGTTCGTGGCGGGGCTCGGCAGGGACGACACCCTGACGCTGCTCACCCGTACGATCGTGCGGCTCGGCCACGACCTCGGGCTGATCGTCGTGGCGGAGGGCATCGAACGCCCCGAGCAGCTCGAACTCCTCCGTGAGATGGGCTGCACCCGAGGTCAGGGCTTCCTCGTGGCCCGGCCGATGGCGGCGCGCGGTGTCGACTCGCTGATGCGGACAAGTCTCACGGTTTGAGACTTGTGTCCACCAAGTTGACACCAGGGCGTTCGGAGCGGATATCGTGGACGACATGCTTCGCAGTGAGATTCTCGTAGTACTTCGCCGGCGCGCAGGCCGATAGCGAAGCACGACGACCTGCGCGCCGCCCCAGTCCCGCCGTCACAGGTGGGAAGGGGCCTTTTTTATGTCCTAAGCGAGTAGCCACGCAAGGAACGAGCCGATGACCGAACGCATGACAGGTGCACAGGCCCTGGTCAGGGCGCTGGAGCACGTGGGGGTCGACACCGTGTTCGGGATCCCCGGCGGCGCCATCCTGCCCGCCTACGATCCCCTCTACGACTCGGTCAAGGTGCGGCACGTGCTTGTACGGCACGAGCAGGGCGCCGGGCACGCGGCCGAAGGATACGCGCAGGCCACCGGCAAGGTGGGCGTGTGCATGGCGACCAGCGGGCCGGGGGCGACCAACCTGGTGACGCCGCTGGCCGACGCCTTCATGGACTCCGTGCCGATCGTGGCGATCACCGGTCAGGTGGCCGCGCCGATGATCGGCACGGACGCCTTCCAGGAGGCCGACATCTCCGGCATCACCATGCCGATCACCAAGCACAACTTCCTGGTGACGGATCCCGGTGACATCGCCCGTACGATCATGGAGGCGTTCCACATCGCCTCGACCGGGCGGCCAGGGCCGGTGCTCGTGGACATCTCGAAGGACGCGCTGCAGTCCGAGACGGTCTTCTCGTGGCCGCCGGTCATGCAGCTGCCCGGCTACCGCCCGGTGACCCGGCCGCACTCCAAGCAGATCCGCGAGGCGGCCAAGCTGATCGCCGAGTCCAGGCGGCCGGTCCTCTACGTCGGCGGCGGCGTCCACAAGGCGCGCGCCTCGGCGGAGCTGCTGCAGCTGGCCGAACTGACGAACATCCCCGTCGTCACCACCCTGATGGCGAGGGGCACCTTCCCCGACGGCCACCCGCAGCACATGGGCATGCCCGGCATGCACGGCAGCGTCGCGGCGGTCGGCGCGCTGCAGAAGTCCGACCTGATCATCGGGCTGGGCGTGCGGTTCGACGACCGGGTGACCGGCCAGCTCTCGACGTTCGCCCCCTACGCGAAGATCGTCCACGCCGACATCGACCCGGCCGAGATCTCCAAGAACCGCCACGCCGACGTGCCGATCGTCGGCGACTGCAAGGAGGTCCTCACCGACCTCATCGCGGCCGTCCAGGCCGGCGGGCAGAAGGGCGACTACGACGAGTGGTGGCGGCTGCTCAACGGCTACAAGCAGACCTACCCGCTGGGTTACGAGCAGTTCGCCGACGGCTCGCTGGCTCCTCAATACGTCATGGAGCGGCTGAGCGCGATCGTCGGGCCGGACGCCTACTACGTGGCCGGCGTCGGCCAGCACCAGATGTGGGCCTCGCAGTTCATCGACTACGAGAACCCCGGCACGTTCATCAACTCCGGCGGCCTCGGCACGATGGGCTTCGCCGTCCCGGCCGCGATGGGCGCCAAGATGGGCTGCCCGGACAGCACGGTGTGGGCCATCGACGGCGACGGCTGCTTCCAGATGACCAACCAGGAGCTCGCCACCTGTGCCCTGGAGGGCGTGCCGATCAAGATCGCCGTCATCAACAACGGCAACCTCGGCATGGTCCGCCAGTGGCAGACGCTCTTCTACGACCAGCGCTACTCCAACACCGACCTGCAGACGACGCGCCGGATCCCCGACTTCGTCAAGCTGGCCGACGCCTATGGTTGTGTTGGTCTCAGGTGCGAGCGTCCCGAGGACGTGGACGCCGTCATCAAGAAGGCCATGGAGATCAACGATGTGCCCGTCGTGATCGACTTCGTCGTCCACCAGGACGCGATGGTCTGGCCGATGGTCGCCGCGGGCACCAGCAACGACGACATCAAGATCGCCCGGGACATGGCGCCGAAGTGGGAGAACGAAGATGAGTAGGCACACGCTGTCCGTGCTTGTCGAGAACAAGCCGGGCGTGCTGGCGCGCGTGTCCGCGTTGTTCAGCCGGCGCGGCTTCAACATCGACTCGCTGGCCGTCGGGCCCACCGAGCACGCCGACATCTCACGCATGACCATCGTCGTGAGCGTCGAGGAGCTGCCCCTCGAACAGGTGACCAAGCAGCTCAACAAGCTCGTCAACGTGCTCAAGATCGTCGAGCTGGACCCGTCGCAGTCCGTGCAGCGCGAGCTGACGCTCATCAAGGTCAAGGCCGACGCCGAGAGCCGCTCGCACGTGCTGGAGCTCGTCCAGCTCTTCCGCGCCCGCTGCGTGGACGTGGCCACGGACGCGGTGACCATCGAGGTCACCGGCACTCCCGACAAGCTCGACGCCTTCGTCAAGGTCCTTGAGCCGTTCGGGATCAAAGAACTCGTCCAGTCGGGCATGGTGGCCGTCGGCCGCGGTGCCCGTTCCATCACCGACCGGTCCCTCAGGGCACTGGACCGTACCGCCTGAAATCCGCCTGAAAGGTTCTAAGCAAGTGACCGAGATCTACTACGACGACCAGGCCGACCTGTCGATCATCCAGGGACGCCACGTGGCCGTGCTGGGGTACGGCAGCCAGGGCCACGCCCACGCGCTCTCCCTGCGTGACTCCGGCGTCGACGTGCGCGTCGGCCTGCCCGAGGGCTCCAAGAGCCGCGAGAAGGCGGAGAACGACGGCCTGCGCGTCGTCACCCCGGCCGAGGCCGTCGAGGAGGCCAACCTCACGATGATCCTCGCGCCGGACCACGTCCAGCGTGACCTCTACGCCCAGCACGTGGCGCCCAACCTGGTCGAGGGCGACGCCCTCTTCTTCGGCCACGGCCTCAACATCCGCTACGGCCTCATCGAGGCCCCCGAGGGCGTCGACGTCTGCATGGTCGCCCCCAAGGGCCCCGGCCACCTCGTGCGCCGCCAGTTCGAGGCCGGCCGCGGCGTGCCCTGTCTCGTCGCCGTCGAGAAGGACGCCTCCGGCAAGGCGCTGGACCTGGCGCTGTCGTACGCCAAGGGCATCGGCGGCACCCGCGCCGGCGCGCTGCGCACCACGTTCAAGGAGGAGACGGAGACCGACCTGTTCGGCGAGCAGGCCGTGCTCTGCGGCGGCGTGTCCGAGCTCATCAAGGCGGGCTTCGACACCCTCATCGAGGCGGGCTACCAGCCCGAGGTCGCCTACTTCGAGTGCCTGCACGAGATGAAGCTCATCGTCGACCTCATGTACGAGGGCGGCATCTCCAAGATGTACTGGTCGGTCTCCGACACCGCCGAGTACGGCGGCTACACCCGCGGGCCGCGCGTCGTCACCGAGGAGACCCGCCAGGAGATGCGCCGCATCCTCGGCGAGATCCAGGACGGGTCGTTCGCGCGCGAGCTGGTCGACGAGTTCGACAGCGGCCAGAAGAAGTTCCAGCAGTACCGCGACGAGCTGGCCGAGGACGCCATCGAGAAGACGGGCGCCAAGCTGCGTCCGATGATGAGCTGGCTCAAGGGCTGAGATCCGCGGCGTGAGGCGCCCCCGGCGAAGCGGTCTTCGCCGGGGGCGTCCGTGCGTAGGATGCGATCATGGCTTGTCGCATCTCCGAACTGATCATCCCTTGTCGGGACCCGCGCGGTCTGGCCGCGTTCTGGTGTGAGGTGCTGGACTTCGTGGTCCTCGACACCGAGGCCGACGGCTCGGTGGAGGTCGGTCCACGGGAAGGGTTCGGCGGGCTGCAGCCGACCCTGATCTTCAGCCCTGCCACCGAGCCCAAGACGGGCCCGCTGCGGATGCACTTCGACGTCAACGCGACCGACCGCGACCAGGACGCCGAGCTCGAACGCCTGCTGAGCCTCGGGGCCCGCCCGGCCGACGTCGGCCAGACCGGCGAGGAGTCCTGGCACGTGCTGGCCGACCCCGAGGGCAACGAGTTCTGCCTGCTGCGCGCCCGCCTGAGCTGAGCCGGGGTCTCGGCGACCTGCATACCCATGGTGTGCACCGACTTGACTGATGATCTTGCATGCACCAGATTGTTCGCGTTCCGGAAATTCCCCCTCAAGGAAACCAAGAACCCATGAAGCGAACCATCGTCGGTGCCGCCGTGGTCGCCGGTGCGCTGCAGCTCGCCGTCGCCGCGCCCGCGCAGGCGGCCCCGAAGATCGATCCGGTGAAGGTGCTCACGTCCGAGCTGGCGCGGGGCAAGGGCGTCAACGTCCGGGGCACCGCGAAGGTGACGTACTCGGCGGCCGAGTACATCTCCACGACGCTCGACGGCACCGTCGAGTTCGACGCGCGCGGCGCGCGGGCGGCGGACACGAGCCAGAGCCTGGCCTACAGCAGGAGCCTGCTCGCCAGGATGGCGAAGGTGAGCCCGCGCGAGACCGAGGCGCTGCAGCAGTCGCCGGTCCGGGTGCTCTCCTCCGGCCAGGTCAGCTACGTCTCCGGCGCGGTGGTCCAGGACGCCCTGCCCGAGGGGACGAGCTGGGTGCGCTACGGCGGCACCGACGTCCCGTCGGGCAACCTGCTGCTCGACGTCTTCGAGCCCGCCACGCTCAGGGCGCTCATGGACCACCGCGCGTCCTGGAGCGGCGGCGTGGTCAAGGGCACGATCAAGCCGAAGGAGCTGGCCAGGGCGTCCGCCTCGTTCGTGGCCCGGTACGGCGAGCAGTGGAAGAAGGCCCGCGGCGGCGCGATCTCCTACGCCCTCCGCCTCAGCGCCGCCGGACGGGTGGAGCGCGTGTCGGTGAAGGGTGAGCTGCCCTACGGCAAGGGCTCGGTGCGGATCCAGTCGGAGACCGTCTACACCGAGTGGGGCCGCCAGGTGACGGTCCTGCTGCCGTTGCGCGGGGAGGTCATCGACCAGCCCGAGGTCAAGGACGAGGTGCCGGCGCAGGCCCCCGCCCTCTGGAGCTGATCCCGGAGGGCGGCCCGCCCGTCAGAGCGCCGCGGCGGCCGCGCTGAGTGCGGCGTGGGCGTCCGTGACGGGCGCGCCGTGGCCGACGCAGGCGAGCCGCGCGTCCACCCCGGCGAGCCGCCGGAAGGAGCGCAGCATCTCGTCGCGGTCGAGGTTGAACACGCCGGGCATGACCTGCCCGTCGACGTGCGCGACCGTGTCGCCGGTGAACAGCACTCCCTGCTCAGGCAGGTGGACGGCGATGCTGCCGTCGGTGTGCCCGGGGGTGTGGATCACCCGGGCGCCGCCGCCGAAGCCGATCACGTCGCCGTCCTCCAGCTCGCGGTCCACCCGGCAGGCGGGCGCGGGAGGCAGCAGGTGGGCTCCCAGCTCCTGGTGGAGGACCCGTTCCTGATCGGTGAACCGGGGCGGGGGCGCGGGCCGCTCGCCGCGGATCACCGGCGCCTCCAGCCGGTGGGCCAGCACGGTGACGTCACCCCAGCCGGCGATCTCGGCCGCTCCTCCGGCGTGGTCCTCGTGGAAGTGCGTGAGCACGACCCGCCTGACGTCCTCGGTACGGAAGCCGAGCTCGCGCAGGGCGGCCGCCACTGCGGCGCCGGAGGTGGCGATGCCGGTGTCGACGAGGGTGAGCCCGTCCTCGTCGGCCCACAGATACATCTGACCGAACTCCGGCAGCAGCAGGTGCAGCTCGGGACGGATCCGCTCGATCTTCATGGGTGCCCCCTTTCGCTCGGCCACCAGCCAACCGGGGGCGGGGCGGCGGCGTCCAACAACGGTTCCGGCGGATTGACAACCGGCGGTTGTCGATCCAGGCTCGCCCGCATGGAGCCGGACATCGAGGGCCTGCGCGCGTTCACCGTCGCCGCCGAGGAACTGCACTTCGGACGGGCCGGCGCGCGGCTGTTCCTCACCCAGCAGGCGTTGTCGAAGCGGATCCGCCGGCTGGAGGAGGCGTTGGGGACGCGGCTGTTCCGGCGGACGACACGGGCGGTGGAGCTGAGCGAGGCGGGGCGGCGGCTGCTGCCGGAGGCGATCGAGGCGGTCGCCGCGTTCGACCGGGCGGTGCGGTCCGTGCGGGCGCAGGACGAGCCGCTGCGGGTGGACGTCTACGACGAGCGCTTCACGCCGCTGCGGCTGGTGCGCGAGGCGAGCGAACGCGATCCGCGGGTCCGCATCGAGCTGAGCATGCGCCAGGGGCTTTCGGTGGCGCTGCCGGCGCTGCGGCGGCAGGAGATCGACGCGGCGTTCGGACGGGTGCACGGGACGCCGGGGCCGTGGCCGGACGAATTGGCGCACCGGCTGGTGCATCTGGAGCCGCTGCACGCGTTCGTGCCCGAGGATCACCGGCTGGCGGCCAGGAGCGTGCTGTGTCCGGCCGATCTGCGGGAGGCGGGCATCGCGATGCCCGACCCGGCGGGCGCGGCCGAGTGGCGTGACTACCTGGAGCGGCTGGCCGCCCGGCTCGGCGTGCCGCTGCGCTTCAACGCGCCCGCCATCGGCCTGCGGCACCTGGTGGAGCAGTTCCTGGCGGAGAAGGCGGCGGTGGGGCTGGGGGAGGCCGCCATCGATGTGACGGGCAGCGGGCTGCGCCGGATCCCGATCGTCCGGCCGACGCCGCTCATGCCCTGGTCGGTGGTCTGGCACCGGGGCAATCCGCGCCCCCTGCTGCGGGCGATGCTGCGGCAGTTGCGCGGGTGCGCGCCGCCCGCGCGGCTCGACCCGGAGGTGTGGGTGCCGGAGCCGGATCGGATTGCGGCGATAAAAATACCGGTATAGTTATCGCTTGTACCGGCCGTTGATCGTTGAGGAGGGGCCGTGATCGAGCTGAAGAGCGCCGGGGAGATCGCCGCGATGCGCGAGGCGGGACGGGTGGTGGCCGCCGTGCACGCGGCGGTCCGCGACCAGGCCGCCGTGGGCGTGACGCTGAGGCGGCTCGACGAGGTGGCGCGGACCGTCATCGAGGAGGCCGGGGCCGGGGCGTCGTTCCTGGGCTACCACCCGTCCTTCGGCGCGACGCCGTACCCGGGGGTCATCTGCACCTCGGTCAACGGGACCATGCTGCACGGCCTGCCGACGGCGTACCGGCTGCGCGACGGCGACCTCATCAGCGTGGACTGCGGCGCGATCGTGGACGGCTGGCACGCCGACGGCACCGTGAGCTTCACCGTCGGCACGCCGCGCGCCGAGGACCTCAAGCTCATCCAGGTGGCCGAGGAGACGCTGGCCGCCGGCATCGAGGCGGCCGTGCCCGGCGGCCGGATGGGTGACATCGGCCACGCGATGTCCACCGTGGGGCGCGGCGCCGGCTACGGCATGCAGAACGACTTCGCCGGCCACGGCATCGGCCGGGCGATGCACGAGACGCCGTTCGTGCCGAACGAGGCCCGCGCGGGGCGGGGCCTGCGGCTGCGCCCCGGGCTGGTGATCGCGATCGAGCCGAGCCTGATGGCCGGCGGCGGCGACGACTACTACATGGCGGACGACGGCTGGTCGGTGTGCTCGGGGGACGGCAGCCGCAGCGTTCACGTCGAGCACACGGTGGCCGTGACGGCCGACGGGCCGGTGGTCCTCACCCTCCCCTAAGGGATGGTCATGGAAGGGCCGGGCGTTCCTCCGCCGCGCGCATGGCTCCGTCAAGGGCCGAAGGGCTCCGGCACGTCTTCGCTCGGATTCGGTATCGTCCCAGGTCAAGGCTGAGATCTTGGCGTTTGGTCAAAGATGGCATAGGGCAGATCTTCTCCCGATAGCTACGGAGAGTAGTCGATAGGTATCAGAGGAGATACGATATGTACAGAGCAGGACTCGTCCTTGCCGGCCTCGTCGGCGGGATGGTTGTGTTCGGCGGCTCCGCGCTAGCGACAACCAACGCCGTCACGGTCGAGGGCGTGCAGAGCGGCATCGTGCCCGGTCCGCACCACGGCCACGACGCGGCGAACTGGGACTTCGGCGAGTGGAACAACTTCGGCGATGACCGCGACGTCCTCGACCTGGACCTCCTGACCCAGCTCCTCAGCAGGGTGCTCAGCGGCTGACGCTCCGCTTTTCCCATACGAGTCGTACGAAGGGGCCCATCCGGTAGGGATGGGCCCCTTCGCCGCGTCGTGGGCCCGGTGGGCGGGCCCGGCCGCGGTCCTGTGTGCGGGGGGAGGCGCGGCCGAGCCCGCGGGAAGGGGAGCGCCATGGGCGTGCGGTGGGTAACCGGCTCAAGGGTGTGGCCGGCGAAGCCCCGGGCGCTCCCGTGGTCCTCGGTGGGCTGTCCTGAGAAGGGATTCTGGTTGCCGGATGTCGACCATGTCCTGAAAAGTTGGCCGATATCTGGAGCTCCAGGTAAACCTGGCCGGCCCCCTGGGCGTCAGAGGGCCATCCGGGTCAGCACTGGACGGGCTTCAGCCACGAGCACTCCAGGTCGCCCGCCTGCCCCTCGGCCGCCGAGCGGAGCTGGGCCGGAGCGTCGGCGGCGGCGGCGCGGGTGAACTGCGCGAGCCGTACCGCGATCTTGTCCTCGATGTCCTTCGGCGAGCCCGACAGGTACTGGTTCAGCATGATCGAGAAGACCAGCGGCTCGCCGTCTGCGCTGGTCACGTAGCCCGACAGCGACGTCACGCCGGTCAGGGAGCCGGTCTTCGCGTGGACGTTGCCGGCGGCCGGGGTGCCGCGCATCCGGCTGCGCAGGGTGCCGCCCACGAAGCGGTCGGCGTTGCCCGCGATGGGCAGGGCCGCGTACCAGGTGGGGAACCACGGCTTGCCGCGTACGGCGGTCAGGAGCTGGACGATCGAGCCGGGCGAGAACCCGTCGCGGCGCGACAGCCCCGAGCCGTCCCGCATGTTGATGACCTGCACGCCGTTCGCCTTGGCGAAGTCGGTGGAGACCTTGAGTCCGGCCGACCACGTGCCCTGGCCGGCGACCTTGCGGCCCATGGCCTTGGTGAGGATCTCGGCGTGGATGTTGTTGCTCAGCTTCATGAAGGGCACCAGCAGCTCGCCCAGCGTCATCGACTCGTGCCTGGCCAGCTCCTTGGCCCCGTCGGGCGCGGCCCCCGTGGCGGTGCCGCCGAGCACCTTCACGCCGTGCTTGGCGAGCGAGGCGCGGAACAGCGTGGAGACGTAGGCGGTGGGGTCGTCCACGGCCACCCACTCCTGGTACGGGTCCGCCACCGTGCCGGTGATGACGACCGTGCGGGTGCCGTGCAGGCGCTCGATGAGCACGTCGGTCTCGGCGCCCGCCGTGGCCTTGTTGACGATCTTCAGGTAGTCGGTCTCGGGCGTCGTCGACACCTTGACCTTGCCGCCGTCGGCGGCCACGGAGACGATCACCGATCCGGCGTCGTAGTCGCGGTCGGGCGAGGCGGTGAGCGCGGAGATCGGGGCCGCGTAGTAGGCGGTCTCGTCGTCCCACGTCCAGTCGTTGCCGAGCAGCTGGGAGTCGAACCAGGTGTCGTCGGCCACGAGGCGGCCGGTGACGACCTTGACGCCGGCCGCGGCGACCTCGGCGGCGAGGGCGTCGTAGTCGGCGGCCAGCATGGTCGGGTCGCCGGTGCCGCGCAGCACGAGGTCGCCGGCGAGGACCGAGCCCGCCTTGCGGCCCGCGCCGAGCACGGTGGTCGGGAAGCGGTAGTCGAGGCCGAGCGTCTCCACGGCGGCGGCCGAGGTGAACAGCTTGGTGTTGGACGCCGGGATGAGCTGCTTGCCGGCGTCGGTGGCGTACAGCTCCTCGCCGGTGGAGGCGCTCTTCACCACGACGCCCGCGCGGGCGATGGTGAGCCGGGAGTCGCTGAGGATCTGGTTGAGGTCCTGGGTGAGATCGGCAACGCCGGCCGCGGGGTCCAGGGCGACGGCGGGTGAGGACGGGCCGGACGCCCACGCGAGGGCCGCGACGAGCGCGCCCGCGACGAGGGAGGCTGAGGTGCGCCGCATGGGGTCTCCAAGAAGACTGGGGGATCGCCTGTGAGCATGGTTCAGCACAGTCAGCCTGTAATCCGCAAAATTCCGTATTTATCGATCAGGGTCGCCTGATCGACCGCGCCTGATCGACCGCGCCTGATCGACCGCGCCTGATCGACCGTGCCTGATCGACCGGCCCGCTCAGGCCGTCGGCACCCCGGACGTCAGCAGGAAGCCGCAGTCGCCGAAGGACACCTCGTCGCCCGGCGTCACCCGCGCCGGCCCCACCAGCCGCCAGCCGTTGAGCCGGGTGCCGTTGAGCGAGCCCAGGTCGACCAGCACCCACCGGCCCTCGTCGTCACGCCGCAGCTCGGCGTGGACCCGGGAGACGGTCAGGTCGGACAGCACGAGGTCGCAGGCCGAGCCCCGCCCCACGACGTAACGCACCCGCTCGTCGTCGGGCAGCGCGAGCCGGGGCAGCCGGGGCCGCCGCCAGGCGGACTGGAGCTTGGTGGTGAACTCCGACACCGACGACACCGCGTCGGTCAGCCGCTGACGGAACGTGGGCCGCCGCGGCAGGTCGGCCACCAGCTCGTCGAGCTCGTGCTGACTGCGGGCGCGCAGCGCCTGGTCGACCCGGCCGACGAAGGTGTCGTGGGAGATGCGGCCCTCCACCGCGCGGACCTTGAGCTCGTCGATCGCGCGGTCGCGTTCCCCGTCGGAGGCGCGGAAAGGTGGAGGGGTCGAGCTCATGTAGCGAGTATCGGCCTGAACCTCGGTTCGTGTCCAGAATACGCCGGATCGGGTGCCGCGCTGGGTTCAGGCGTCCGCGGGCGGCGCTGCGGGGGGCGTGAGCCGGTACTTCAGGGTCACCAGCACCGACGTGAAGATGATCAGCGCGGGGATCGTGGTCTGGCCGATGAGCACGGCGGTCACCGCGCTGTCCGGCTGCCGCACCGGCGTGTCCGGCTGGGACTCGACGAAGCCGCCGAGCGACAGGACGATGCCGAAGATCAGCGCGCCGAACGAGCTGACCCCGCTCTCGATGGCCGTCCAGAGCCCGGTGAGCACGCCCGCGCGGCGCTTGCCGGTCTCGGCGGCGTCCACGGCGATGACGTCGGCCAGCATCGAGAACTGCAGCAGCTGCAGCCCGGCGTACCCGACGCCGACGAACAGGATCGTCACGTGCGCCCACAGCGAGCCGAACAGCGGCGTGGCCATGGCCGCCGCCGTGCCCGCGCCGAACAGCGACGCCGCCAGCACCATCGCCCCGCGCTTGTCGAAGCGCCTGGCGAGGCGCACCCACAGCGGCATGGTCAGCAGGATCGGGCCCACGAGCGCGGCGAAGAGCGTCTGCGTGGCCTTGGGATCGCCGATCGTGTAGGTCGCGAAGTACGGCGCCGCGGCCAGCATCATGCTGACCGCCAGCATCTGCGTGCAGGCCAGCACGGTCAGCCAGAGGAACGGCCGGTTGCCCCTGATCGCGGCCAGCTGCTCGCGCCAGGTGCCCCGGTCGGCCTCCGGCGCGCCGGTCATGGGGGCGCGGGCGGTGCCGAAGAAGGAGCCGAGCATGGCGAGCAGCAGGATGGCCGCGATGGTGAGCGCCATCGTCCGGTAGCTGCCGAGCGTCCCGTTCTGGCCCTCGGCGGTGGCGATGGCGGGGGCGAGCACGCCGCTGATCGCGGTGGCCACGCCGACGAAGACCATGCGCCACTGCAGCAGCGAGGTGCGCTCGTGGTAGTCGTGCGTCATCTCGCCGGGCATGGCCTTGTACGGCACCTCGAACAGCGCGTACGCCGTCGCCGTGGCGAGGAAGCAGACCGCGACGTAGCCCGCGGCGGGGACCCCCGTCAGCGGCGGCCCGGCGAAGACCAGGAAGAACGCGACCGGCAGCGTGCAGGCCCCGGCGAGCAGCCACGGCCGGCGCGGGCCCCAGCGCGAGACGGTCCGGTCGGACCAGCGCCCGACCAGCGGGTTGACGACGAGGTCCCAGATCTTGGGCGCGGTGACCACCACGCCGGCCAGCCACGCGGGCACGGCCAGGAAGTTGGTCATGTAGTAGAGCAGCAGCAGCCCGGGAACGGCGTTGACCGTGGCCGTGCAGAAGGAGCCGACCCCGTAGCCGAGGCGCACGCCCCGGGGAACCGTGGCGGCGCCCGCGACCGGTGTGATCATGCCCACATTAGAGCCGAGCAATGGCTTGTTTGGCGAGACCCATTCGGCCCCCGGCGGCGGGGGAGCCCCGCCGCCGCCGGTCAGTCGTGGACGTCGGCACACACCACGTGCGCGCCGATCTCGATCATCCGGCGCTCGCTGCGCGCGTCGGCCACCCGGGCCATGAGGATCGGCGCGCCGCTGGCCGCGAACTGCGGCAGCCGGGCCCGCACCAGGCGGTGCAGGTCGCGTACGACGTCCTCGGCGGCCGACATGTGCACCTTGACGTGCAGCATGATCCCGGTGGCCCCAGAGGCGGTGCTCGCCTCGGAGATCCAGACGTGGTGCACGAGCGGGAAGTCCCTGAGCAACTGCGCGATCGCCTGCCGCAGCGCGGGCAGGATCGGGTGGGCGCACCTGCGGTAGCCGGGGTCCACCTGCTGCATCGGGCCCGACAGGTGAGGCCGCGGCGCGGGCACCCAGGGGAACGCCGGCGCCTGCGGAGCCGGCGGGGCGACCTGGGCCAGCGCGGCACCCCGCGACACGGTGGCCATCGCGCCCGTCGCGTAGGCGGCGGGGGCCGCCCCGGACAGCACGGGCGTGGGCCCGGTCCGCGTCGTGGTCAGGAAGCGCTGGAGATCGTCGATCGGCACGGCCGCGGCGGCTGGTCCGGCCGCGTCGATGACGATCTCCCGCACGCCGGTGACGCGCTGGATGTCCAGGATGGTGTCGGCGTCGCACGCCGACAGGGAATGGCTGCCACGGTGGCGGGCGTAGGTGGCGGCGCTGGTGTAGCCGAGCAACACGCGGTCGCCGGCCTGGGTCGTCCCGAGGACGACCGAACGGTCAGGGCGCACTGCCACCAGGACGCCACCGTCGGCGAGAGCGCCCAGCAGCCGGTGGGGCGTGCCATGCTGGGCGAGAACGTCGGCAAGCGCAGGATTCCCGATGCTCATATGACGAACCATAGGTAGTCGGCCACGGCTTATCAGGCTAATGGCGAATAAATCTCCCGATCAAGACGAAGATGGCCCCAGGATGGGTGACTTTCTCCTCTACCGGGTAGCCAAGCGCCCGTCTCAAATGGTGGGTCCTTCGTGAAAGCGTTCACAAGCGCCGGTTAGACTCGGAAGGACCGCCGGGGGATCCATGGACGTGTCCCCCTCATGACTCGCCGGAAGCCCCTAAGGATCCACCCGTGAACAAGCCCGTCGTACTGGTCGCTGAGGAGCTGTCCGAGGCCGGCCTCGCCGTTCTCGGCGCCGATTTCGAGGTCCGCCACACCGACGGCGCCGACCGTTCCCAGCTCCTGCCCGCCCTCGCCGGCGTGGACGCCCTCATCGTGCGCTCCGCGACGCAGGTCGACGCCGAGGCCATCGCCGCGGCGCCCAAGCTGCGCGTGGTCGCCCGCGCGGGCGTCGGGCTCGACAACGTCGACGTCGAGGCGGCCACCAAGGCCGGTGTCATGGTCGTCAACGCGCCGACCTCCAACATCACCAGCGCCGCCGAGCAGACCGTCGCCCTCATCCTGGCCAGCGCGCGCAACACGGCCCAGGCCCACGCCGCGCTGAAGAACGGTGAGTGGAAGCGGTCCAAGTACACCGGCGTCGAGCTGGACGAGAAGGTCGTCGGCATCCTCGGCTTCGGCAAGATCGGCCAGCTCGTGGCGCAGCGGCTGCTGCCGTTCGGCGTCGAGATCATCGCCTACGACCCCTACCTGCCGCCGGCCCGCGCCGCGCAGCTCGGCGTCAAGCTGGTGAGCCTCGACGAGGTGCTCAGGCAGGCCGACTTCCTCACCGTGCACCTGCCGAAGACCAAGGAGACCCTCGGGCTCATCGGCGAGGAGGCGCTGCACAAGGTCAAGCCGAGCGTGCGCATCGTCAACGTCGCCCGTGGCGGCATCGTCGACGAGGCCGCGCTCTACTCCGCGATCAAGGAGGGCCGGGTCGCCGGCGCCGGCCTCGACGTCTTCGCCAAGGAGCCCTGCACCGACAGCCCGCTGTTCGAGCTCGACCAGGTCGTCGTCACCCCGCACCTCGGCGCCTCCACCCACGAGGCCCAGGAGAAGGCCGGCACCCAGGTCGCGCGGAGCGTGAAGCTGGCGCTCGCGGGCGAGTTCGTGCCGGACGCCGTCAACGTCCAGGGCGGCGCGGTGGCCGAGGACGTCAAGCCGGGCCTGCCGCTGGCCGAGAAGCTGGGCCGGGTCTTCACCGCGCTGGCCGGCGAGGTCGCCACCAAGCTCGACGTCGAGGTGCGCGGCGAGATCGCCTCCCAGGACGTGCGGGTCATCGAGCTGGCCGCGCTCAAGGGCGTCTTCGCCGACGTGATCGAGGAGCAGGTCACCTACGTCAACGCGCCGCTGCTGGCCAAGGACCGCGGCGTGGCCGTCGAGCTGATCACCAGCTCCGACAGCCCCGACTGGCGCAACGTGGTCACCGTCCGCGGCGTGCTGGCCGACGGCCGCCAGGTGTCGGTGTCGGGCACGCTGTCCGGCCCCCGCCAGATCACCAAGATCGTCGAGGTCAACGGCTACGAGATGGAGATCGAGCCGACGGCGCACCTCGCGTTCTTCACCTACGCCGACCGTCCCGGCATCGTCGGCGTGGTCGGCCGGCTGCTCGGCGAGCACGGCGTCAACATCGCCTCCATGCAGGTGGCCCGCGACGTCAAGGGCGGCAAGGCGCTCATCGCGCTGACCGTCGACTCGGCGATCCCGGCCGACATCGTCGACCAGATCGTGGCCGAGATCGGCGCCGAGAGCGGCCGTTCCGTGGACCTGGAGGACTGACCCTCCCTCACGTGCGGAAGGCCGCCGCCCCGGTTCGGGCGGCGGCCTTCTGTCGTCTCAGCATGCGAGATGCTAGGACATCCAACGAGATTCCTCGGTTACCGTGGAAGCACATGCGCCAGGTGTCCGTACTCATTACCTGCCGCGGCGAGGCCTGTTAGGGCAGGTCGGCGACTCGCCGCGGTGAGCGGCGTGCGTCGGCCGGTAAGTCCCTTCCGTCCGGTCCGTGATCCGGACCGCGGCATCAGGCCCCGTTCGGATTCGCGACCGGGGTCCGACCCTCCCGTCACCAACGCCTTTCGCGAAACGAGATGACCACCATGTACGAGATGTACGCCTGGAACCGTGCCGACGACCCCAAGGACGAGGCCGCCGAGGCCCTGCAGACCGCGCTGGACCGCCGCGACAACGGCGGCGCCCCGCAGGAGTCCGGCCGGTAGGGCCCCGGCTCGCTCATGAGGCCGCGTCAGAGCACTGACGCGACGGGCATGGACGGCGGCGGCGTCTCGCGCCGCTCCGCCCACTCCCGCACGCCCTTGCGGTCGGGCCGGACGCCGCCGACGAAGGCGCTCCTGCGCCAGCTCGACAGCTTCTCCTCCTTGACGACGTCCCCCGTGCGGGGCGCGTGCACCATGTAGCCGGGCCGGGAGATCATCCCGACGTGGCCGAGGTTGCTGAAGAAGACCAGGTCGCCGGGCTTGAGGTTGTTCCAGGAGACCTTCTTGTCGTACGCCGCGTACTGGTCCGTGGTGACGCGGGGCAACTGGATCCCCGCCTTCTGGTACGCCCGGAGCATGAGCCCCGAGCAGTCGTACCCGCCCCTGCCGGTCCCGCCCCAGAGGTACGGGATGCCCCGCTTCTTCATGGCGAAGCGCAGCGCGATCTTCCAGGCGGGCCTGCTCTGCCTGTCCCGGATCTTCTTGAGCTCCGGGCCGGTGAGCGTGGTGGTGAGTGCGCGCTCGTCGAGGGTGTCGTTCTTGGGCGCGCGGTCGGGGGTGGACGCGCCGGAGGGGTCAGATCCTCCGGCGGTGCTGGATCCCCCGGCGGGATCGGGCTGGATGGGATCGGGCTGGGTCGGGGTGGGCTGAGCGGGATCGGGCTGGGCGGGATCGGGCTGGGTGGGGGTGGGCTGGGCGGGATCGGATTGGGTGGGGGTGGGCTGGGGGGCTGGGGTGGATGCCTGGGCGGGGGAGGCGAGCACGGCGACGCCGGCCGCGCCCGCCGCCACGAGAATGGCGATGCGAGACAGGGGACTGTCCTTCCAAACGGCCGGCCGGGTTAGCTGACGGGCTCGGGCCTGGAAGCAGCCCTACGGCGGATGCCGATTCGCCCCTGGGGAGAGTGGGTCCCCGGCTCCACGCGAACCGCCGCGTGAATTAGGCAGGGCACGGACGCTAACGAATCGGTCAAAAGATCGCAAACTTCTCAAATCGGACGTTCCTCGGAACGGTCCGGAAAATGAGACCGAGTGTTCGTCAGGCGAGACGAGCCGGTAAGGTACCGGCATGGAGTCGCGTAACATCCGCTTGGCCGTCATCCCCGGCGATGGCATCGGCACCGAGGTCGTCGCCGAAGGGCTCAAGGTCCTCGAAGCCGTCGGCACGAAGATCGAGCCCACGCACTACGACCTGGGCGCGGCGCGATACCACCGCACCGGCGAGACGCTGCCCGACCCGGTGCTGCAGGAGCTGCGCGGCTACGACGCGATCCTGCTCGGCGCGGTGGGCGACCCCAGCGTGCCCCCGGGCATCCTGGAGCGCGACCTGCTGCTGCGGCTGCGCTTCGAGTTCGACCACTACGTCAACCTGCGCCCGGTCAAGCTCTTCCCCGGCGTCGAGACCCCGCTGGCCGACACCGCCGCCGAGGACATCGACATGATCGTGGTCCGCGAGGGCACCGAGGGCCTCTACGCGGGCACCGGCGGCGCCATGCGGCGCGGCACGCCGCACGAGATCGCCACCCAGGAGTCGCTCAACACCGCCTACGGTGTCGAGCGCGTCGTCCGCTACGCCTTCGACAAGGCCCAGAGCCGCCCGCGCAAGAAGCTGACGCTGGTCCACAAGACCAACGTCCTCACCTTCGCCGGCGACCTGTGGCAGCGCACGGTCAACCGGGTCGCCGAGGAATACCCCGAGGTCACCACCGACTACTGCCACATCGACGCGGCGTCGATGTTCTTCGTGACCCAGCCGGGGCGCTTCGACGTCGTCGTCACCGACAACCTGTTCGGCGACATCATCACCGACCTCGGCGCGGCCATCGCGGGCGGCATCGGCCTGGCCGCGAGCGGCAACATCAACCCCGAGGGCACGGCGCCCAGCATGTTCGAGCCGGTGCACGGCAGCGCGCCCGACATCGCGGGCCAGGGCAAGGCCGACCCGACCGCCACCATCCTGTCGGTCGCCATGCTCCTCGACCACCTGGGCCTGCGGGCCGAGGCCGCCAAGGTCGAGCAGGCGGTCGCCGACGACATCGTCGAGCGGCTGGCCGGCTGGACCGGCCGCACCACGTCGCAGATCGGCGACGACATCACCGCGCGAGTATCCGGCTAGGGCCGCCCAGCCTCACCACGCGCCTGGCGGTCCGCATCGGATCGCCAGGCGCTTTTTGCTGTCCAAAGCGGCTGAATCCCCCCAACGGCAGCTTGTCATCCCATACGGCGAGACAATAGGAAGTACTAGCTGCCTTCGGGCAGAACTGCCGCGCCATAGCGGGTCCGCGGGCCCGCAGGATTCGGTAGATTTCGCGAAATCGCAGAGAGAAGGACCGTCGTCATGACCATCGCTCAGAAGCTCAGCTTCGACGTGCAGCTATCCGACCACGCGCGCACCGCGGCCGAGCGGGAGCAGGTACTGGCGAACCCCGGATTCGGGCAGTCCTTCACCGATCACATGATCACCATCGACTACACCGAGGGCCAGGGCTGGCACGACGCCCGGCTGGCGCCGTACGGACCGCTCTCGCTCGACCCGGCCACCGCGGTCTTCCACTACGCGCAGGAGCTGTTCGAGGGCCTGAAGGCTTATCGGCAGATCAACGGGTCCATCGTGATGTTCCGCCCCTACGCCAACGCCGCCCGCTTCAACCGCTCGGCCGCCCGCATGGCCATGCCCGAGCTGCCCGAGGAGACGTTCGTCGAGTCGCTCGAACTCCTCGTCCGCACCGACGAGGAGTGGGTGCCGACCACCGAGGGGCACAGCCTCTACCTGCGGCCCTTCATGATCGCCACGCAGGCGGGGCTCGGCGTCAACTACCCGTCCAGGACCTACTCGTACATGGTCATCGCCTCGCCGGCGGCGTCGTACTTCAGCGGCGGCGTCAAGCCCGTGTCGGTGTGGCTGTCCACCGAGTACACCAGGGCCGCGCCCGGCGGCACCGGCTTCGCCAAGTGCGGCGGCAACTACGCCGCCGCCTTCGTCGCCCAGCGCCAGGCCGTCGAGAACGGCTGCGACCAGGTCGTGTGGCTGGACGCCCAGTCCCACGAGTACGTCGAGGAGATGGGCGGCATGAACCTGTTCTTCGTCTTCGGCAACAAGCTCGTCACCCCCGCCCTGACCGGCACCCTGCTGCCCGGCATCACCCGTGAGTCGATCCTGGAGCTGGCCGGCGGTCTCGGCCTGGAGACCGAGGAGCGGCTCATCTCGGTCGACGAGTGGCAGTCGGCGTGCGAGTCGGGCGAGCTGACCGAGGTCTTCGCCTGCGGGACGGCGGCCGTGGTGACCCCGGTCGGCTCGGTCAAGGGCGCCGACCGGGCCTGGACGGTCGCCGACGGCACCCCCGGCCCCGTGACGATGCGGGTGCGCGAGGAACTGGTCGGCATCCAGTACGGAGCCCGCCCCGACGCCCACGGCTGGGTCCACAAGATCGCGTGACCTCGGGGACCCGCGCCCGTCTCAGTGCTTGGTGATCAGCGTCATGCCGTCGGCGACCGGCAGCATGAGCACGCTCACCCGCGGGTCCTCGATCACCAGGTCGTTGAACTGGCGGATCTCCACCGTGGTCGGCTCGTCGTGGGCCGGGTCGGCCACGTGCCCGCGGCGCAGCGTGTTGTCGGCGATGAGCAGCCCGCCCGGCCGCATGCGTTCGATCAGCAGCTCGTAGTAGCCGGGGTAGTTGCCCTTGTCGGCGTCCACGAAGGCCAGGTCGACGGTCTCGCCGAAGCCGGCGAGGGTGTCGAGCGCCGGGCCCAGGGTGAGCGTCACCCGGTCGGCGACCCCGGCCTCCGCCCAGTAGCGGCGGGCGATCGAGGTCCACTCGTCGCTGACGTCGAAGCAGTGCAGCCGGCCGCCGCGCAGGCCCCGGGCGATGCAGATCGACGAGTAGCCGGTGAACGTGCCCACCTCCACGGCCACCTGGGGCGCCATGATCTGGGTGATCATGGTGAGGAACGTGCCCTGGTCGGGGGAGATCTGCATCCCCGCGCTGTCGCCCGCGATCTCCAGCGTCTCGCGGGTCAGCCGCTCCAGCAGCGGGTCGGGCTTGGTCGAGTGCTCGTACACGTAACGCGCCACGGCGGGGCTCAGGAGGTCGGCCTTCATACGGCCATTGTTTCTGTTCCGGTAGGGTCTGCGCGATCGGCAAGCTGAAGGTGTGGGCGAATGATGAAGCGGTTGGTGGCGGTCGCGGTCGCGTGCGCGACGATCGTCATGCTCGGTGTGCTGGCGTTCTCCGAGCCGGGCGAGAGCTCGGCGGAGGTGCGGCTGACCCGGCAGCTCGACGGGTCCATGGTGCTGGCGGAGCGCGGCGGTGACGCCCCCGTACTGGATGTTTACGAAGATTTTGACTGCCCGGTCTGCAAGGAGATGCACGCCAAGGTGGACCCGACGATCCAAAGGCTGGCCCGCGCGGGCAAGGTCAAGGTCGTCTTCCACGCCGTGACCATCTTCCGCGACGAGCCGATGCGCTCCAACTCCGTCCGCGCCGCCGCCGCCGCGCGCTGCGTCCCCGAGGCGAGCTGGCTGGCCTTCCGCGACGAGCTGTACGCCATCCAGCCCGCCCCGCACGGCGTCGCCTCGGGCTTCACCGTCGAGGAGCTGGTCCAGGCCGCGAGGAAGGCGGGCGCGCAGGTGGACGCCTGCGTACGCGGCCAGTCGTACGCCGACTCCCACCTCGCCGAGACCGCGAAGGTCCGGCTGGAGGGCACCCCGACGCTGCTGCTCGACGGCAAGCTGCTGGGCAACGAGGCGTTCGACCCCGAGGCGCTGGAGCGCGCCATCACGGGCGGCGGCGGCGTCACCGTGTAGGCGTCCCGAGCGGTGAGATCCTTGTGCCGAATGGTGGAAACGTATGGCAGACTGATGAGCACCATGTTCTACGGTCTGCTCATTATCGGCAGGCGCGCTGGCTGACACAGGGACACCGCCAGCGCGCAGACCTCTCACGTCCGTGAGGGGTCTTTTTGTTTTCTCCAGGGATCTCCAGAAGGAAGAGGCTCATGGCCGATGACCGGTTCCACGTATACGACACGACCCTGCGTGACGGCGCGCAGCAGGAAGGGCTCAACCTGACCGTCGCCGACAAGCTCGCCGTCGCGCGTCACCTGGACGGACTGGGCGTCGGCTTCATCGAGGGCGGCTGGCCCGGAGCCAATCCCAAGGACACCGAGTTCTTCAGGCGCGCTCAGACCGAGCTCGACCTGAAGCACGCGCAGCTCACCGCGTTCGGCGCGACCCGCCGGGCCGGGGTGAAGGCCGCCGACGACCCACTGGTGGCCGCACTGCGCGAATCCGGCGCGCCCGTCGTGACCCTTGTCGCCAAGAGCCACGACCGGCATGTCGAACTGGCCCTCCGCACCACGCTGGAGGAGAACCTCGCGATGATCCGCGACACGGTCTCCCACCTGCGTGCGGAGGGCCAGCGGGTCTTCCTCGACGCCGAGCACTTCTTCGACGGCTACAGGTCCAACCCGGCGTACGCCCTGGAGGTGCTGCGCACCGCCGCCGAGGCCGGCGCCGACGTCGTCGCCCTGTGCGACACCAACGGCGGCATGCTCCCCGACGAGCTGGCCGATATCGTCCACGAGGCGGTCCAGGCCGGGGCCAGGGTCGGCATCCACTGCCACGACGACACCGGCTGCGCGGTCGCCAACACCCTCGCCGCGGTCCGCGCCGGCGCCACCCACGTGCAGGGCTGCGCCAACGGCTACGGCGAGCGCTCGGGCAACGCCAACCTCTTCACCGTCGTCGCCAACCTGCAGCTCAAGCGCGGCTTCGACCTGGTGCCGCCGGACGCGCTCGCCGACATGACGCGCATCGCGCACGCCATCACCGAGGTGACCAACGTCACCCCCAACTCGCACGCCCCCTACGTCGGCATGTCCGCCTTCGCGCACAAGGCCGGGCTGCACGCCAGCGCCATCAAGGTGGACCCCAACCTCTACCAGCACATCGACCCGGCCGCCGTCGGCAACGACATGCGCATGCTGGTCTCCGACATGGCCGGCCGCGCCTCCGTCGAGCTCAAGGGCCGCGAGCTGGGCTACGAGCTGACGGGCGAGCACACCAAGGCGCTGGTCGAGCGGGTGAAGGAGCTGGAGTCGCGGGGCTTCACCTTCGAGGCCGCCGACGCCTCCTTCGAGCTGCTGCTGCGCGACACCGTCCAGGGCGAGCGCAAGCGCCACTTCGAGGTGGAGTCCTGGCGGGTCATCGTCGAGCGCACCAAGGGCGGCGAGCTGGTCAGCGAGGCCACCGTCAAGGTGCACGCCAAGGGCGAGCGCATCGTGGCCACCGGCGAGGGCAACGGCCCCGTCAACGCCCTCGACAGGGCCGTCCGGCTGGCCCTGGAGCAGCTCTACCCCGAGCTGGCCAAGGTCGAGCTGGTCGACTTCAAGGTCCGCATCCTGGAGGACACCCACGGCACCGACGCGGTCACCCGCGTGCTCATCACCACGAGCGACGACACGGGCGAGTGGGCCACGGTCGGCGTCGCCGAGAACATCATCGACGCCTCCTGGCAGGCCCTGGAGCAGGCGGTCACCTACGGCCTGCTGCGCGCCGGCCGCGACTGCTGAGGCAGGGAGGCGGCCCCGCAGAGGGTCAGAGCAGGCGGGCGGAGAAGGAGACCCCTTCGACCGTCACCTTGCCGCCGGAGCACGACACCTTCGGCGCGTCCGTCCCCGGCACGACCACCGTCAGCAGGGACTTCGCCGCAGGCGAGACCACCACCGTGGCCGCCTGCCTCGACAGGTACGTCGGCGACACCCAGCCGAGCTTGCCGCCGCGCTCCACCCGCTGCCCGCCCACCTTCGCGCACGACGGCGAGAGCTGCAGCAGCGTGACCTTGAACTTGCCGTCGCCGAGCACGACCTTGCCGCCGCCGTTCGAGACGACCTTGAGCGACGGGGCGAACCGCCACAGGTTGCGCACCCGCTTGCCGCCCGAGGCGGTGTCGAGCACCGCCATCAGGTCCTCGCCGTGGTTGACCAGCACCGACCGCGTACGGCTCACGCCGTAGGCGTCGTCCGTCACCCGGAACGCCTGCCGGTCGTCGCCGAGCGAGGACTTCGTCAGCCGCGAGGAGGTGCGCGGCCGGAACTTCGCCCCGGCCACCGTCGGCACGTTGTGCGCCTCGGGGGAGAGCGTCCAGTAGCGGTAGGCGCTCTTCTCGTAGGAGTGGAAGCCGGCGTCCACGAGCACGTCGCGGCCCTGCGCGTAGTAGGTGACGCCCAGGTGGTCCTCATGGCCGTGGAACTTCATCCCCGGGCCGAACCTGATCGAGTAGTACGCCGAGTCCTGCTTGTCGAAGGCCGTCCTGCCGAACACGTAGCCCGCCCGGTAGACCTTGACCTTCTGCTTCGGCGTGCCGGTCTCCATCTTCGGCTCGGTCTCGGCGCTGCCGTCGCCGAGCGGCACCATGAAGCCGTTCGGCATGGTGGCGTGCGCGATGAAGTCCTTCAGCGCCTCGGCGCGGGAGGAGATTTGGCCGGGGACCTTGCGTCCGCAGGACTTCATGTTCGTCATCGCGACCTGAAGGCGGCCGTAGACGTAGACCGCGTAGCGGGGGGCCTGCTCCATCAGCGCGCCCTGGGAGTCCACGTCCAGCTTGACGGTGCCCGTCAGGCGCCTGGAGGCCAGGTCGGCCCAGTCCTTGCGGCCGTAGCGGCAGCCGATGCCCATGAGCGCGATGTCCTGGTCGATGCCGTGGTTGTGGCCCTTCTTGTACAGGGCCGGGTTCGCGAGGAGCTTGGCGTGCACCGCGAGGCTGTCCTTCAGCCAGGCGTCCTTCACGTGCTCGCTCAGGCACAGCAGCGGCTGGGTGCGCAGCGAGACCGGGTGGTCCTTCCAGACGTAGGGCTTCGTGCCGCGGGCGCCGTACTTGTTGTGCGCCACCCAGTCCTTGGCGAGCTCCGTGGCGCGGTCGAGGTAGCGCCGCTCGCCGGTGTTCTCGTACTCGACGACGAGCGTGCCCAGCCAGCGCAGCGACTGGAAGACGAACTCCCACGAGCGGTTCTTGTACGGGCTCGCGCCCCAGTCGACCTTCTCACCCAGCTTGTACGCCGGCAGCCCCACCAGCGAGATCTCGCCGCCCATGACGTCCGCGGCGGTCGGCGTGCCGGGCAGCCAGTCGCCCTGGCACGCCGCGGTCCGCGCCACCTTGTCCGCCTGGCCGCCCGCCTGCCCGCCCATCTGTCCGCCCGTCTGTCGGTCCGCGTGCGCGGGTGTCCCCGCCAGGCCGCCGAGCGCGAGCGTGAGGGCAAGAGGGATCGCGAGGCGGCGCACGCCAGTTCCTTTCAGCATGAACTCGGACACACAAGGTGGAGGCGGGACATGCTTTCGCGTGCGCGATCATCCGGTCAAGCCGAGTGCCCGATTCGTTAACCGCCCCCTACGCCTTGGGCGGGGCGCTCTCGACCACCTCGAACGTCCACAGCTCGGAGCCGCTGGCGGCGGGCCCCTGCCCGTGACCGTGACCCTGCCCGTGCCCCTGCCCGTGACCGTGCCCCTGGGCGCCTTCGCCGGCGGCGCGCGCGTGGCCGCGGGCGAACTCCTGGCTCTGCTGCCACGCCTGGAAGTCCTCCTCGCTCCGCCAGCGCGTGTAGACGAGGTAGCGCTCGGTCCCGTCCACCGGCCGCAGCAGCTCGAACCATTCGAACCCGTCCGCGGACTCCACCATCCCGGCCCGGCCGGCGAAACGTCGTTCGAGCTCCTCCCGCATCGCGGCGGGCACGGTCAGCACGTTGATCTTCACGACGGACATGGGAAACCCCTCTCGTCAGCGCACCGGCGCAGGTCAGAGGTCCAGGCTAACCGGTCGTACGGGACCCGCGCGGGGCAGGTGAACGGACTCCCGTGGCGGCGGCGATAGCCTGGACGGGTGCGTATAGCGAGGTTCTCCACAGGCGATGGCGTGTCGTTCGGCGTGGTCGAAGGCGGCCCCGGCGAGGAGTTCGTCTCCACCGTCGCCGGCCACCCGTTCAACCAGGTGCAGTTCACCGGCGAGCGCCACCCGCTCAGTCAGGTCAAGCTGCTGGCGCCGATGCTGCCGAGCAAGGTCGTCGCCATCGGCAGAAACTACGCCGAGCACGCCGCGGAGATGGGCAACGAGGTGCCCGAGGAGCCGCTCATCTTCATGAAGCCCTCCACCTCGGTGATCGGCCACGGCGAGCAGATCGCCTACCCGGTCCACCTGTCCGACCGCGTCGACTACGAGGGCGAGCTGGCCGTGGTCATCGGCCGGCTGTGCCGCGAGGTCCCGGTCGAGCGGGTCAAGGACGTCATCTTCGGCTACACCTGCGCCAACGACGTGACCGCGCGCGACCTGCAGAAGAAGGACGTGCAGTTCACCCGGGCCAAGAGCTTCGACACCTTCTGCCCGCTCGGGCCGTGGATCCAGACCGACCTCGACGCGAGCGACCTGGCCCTGACGACCACGGTCAACGGCGAGGTGCGCCAGAGCGGCCGCACCACCCAGCTCATCCACGACATCCCCGCGCTGGTGGCCTACGTCAGCGCGGTCATGACGCTCATCCCCGGCGACGTCATCCTGACCGGCACGCCGGCCGGCGTCGGCCCGCTCCAGGTCGGCGACGAGGTCAGCGTCGGCATCGAAGGCATCGGCACACTCACGAACAAGGTGGTCTCCCGTGACTGACGTACGGGTCAGGTTCGCCCCGTCCCCCACCGGCATGTTCCACGTCGGCGGCGCCCGCACGGCGCTGTTCAACTGGGCGCTGGCCGAGCAGTCCGGCGGCCGCTTCGTGCTGCGCGTCGAGGACACCGACGCCTCGCGCAACCGCCCGGAATGGACCGAGGGCATCATCTCCGCGCTCGACTGGATCGGCGTCAACGGCACCAACCCGGCCTTCGAGGGCCCCTACTTCCAGTCGGCGTACGAGCCGCAGCATCGCGAGGCCGTGGCCAAGCTGCTGGCCGACGGCCGCGCCTACTACTGCGACTGCACCCGCGAGGCGCTGGTCGCCCGCACCGGCTCCGAGCACCGCGGCTACGACGGCCACTGCCGCGAGCGCGGCCTGACCGAGGGCGCGGTCCGCTTCCGCACGCCCGACGAGGGCGTGACGATCGTGTCCGACCTCATCCGCGGCGAGGTCGAGTTCCCCAACGAGGCCCAGGAGGACTTCGTCATCGCCCGCACCGACGGCTCGCCGCTCTACGTGCTGGCCAACGCGGTCGACGACATCACCCAGAACATCACCCACGTCGTACGCGGCGAGGAGCACCTGGGCAACGCCGCCAAGCAGATGCTGCTCTGGCCCGCCCTGGGCGCCAACCCGCCGATCTGGGCGCACCTGCCGGTGATCGTCAACGAGCAGCGCAAGAAACTGTCCAAGCGCCGCGACAAGGTGGCGCTGGAGGACTACCGGGCCGAAGGCTACCTCGCCGAGGCCATGGTCAACTACCTCATGCTGCTCGGCTGGGGCCCCGGCGAGGACCGCGAGATCATGCCGTGGTCGGAGATGGTGCCGCTGTTCCGGCTGGAGGACGTCAACTCCTCCAGCGCCTTCTTCGACGAGAAGAAGCTGCGGGCCTTCAACGGCGAGTACATCCGGGCGCTGCCGCTGGAGACGTTCGAGGAGCGCTGCGCCCCCTACCTGGAGGACGGCTGGGACCGCGAGCTGTTCAGCAAGGTCGCGCCGCTCGCCCAGACCCGCATCGGGGTGCTGTCGGAGATCCGGCAGAACGTCGACTTCCTCTTCCTCGACGAGCCGGTGTTCGACCAGGCGTCCTGGGACAAGGCGATGAAGAACTCCCCGGTGGAGATCATCTCCGGCTACCTGGCGCGGCTGGAGCAGATCAGCTGGGACCCCGAGTCGCTGAAGGAGGCTCTGGAGGACGTCGGCGCGGCCCACGGGCTCAAGCTCGGCAAGGCCCAGGCGCCGGTGCGGGTGGCCGTCACCGGCCGCACGGTGGGCCTGCCGCTGTTCGAGTCGATCGAGGTGCTGGGCCGCGAGCGCACCCAGGACCGGCTGCGCGCCGCCCTCGCCCGCCTCGGCGCCGTCGGCGTC
Source organism: Nonomuraea coxensis DSM 45129 (assembly GCF_019397265.1). NCBI lineage: Bacteria > Bacillati > Actinomycetota > Actinomycetes > Streptosporangiales > Streptosporangiaceae > Nonomuraea > Nonomuraea coxensis. The sequence goes on along the minus strand of NZ_CP068985.1, from coordinate 7,502,746 downwards.
TGACGGACTCCGCCGGGCGGCCCGCTCGCGTGGCGGGCCGCCCGTGCCGGGCCGGCGTCAGTCCAGGCCGCGCCGCTTCAGCAGCGGCTCGATGCTCGGCTCGCGCCCGCGGAAGTTGCGGAAGGCGGTCAGCGGATCGAGGCTGCCGCCCCGCGACAGCAGCTCGCGGCGGAAGTGCTCGCCGTTCTCCCTGCGCAGCCCGCCCTTCTCCTTGAACCATTCGACGCTCTCGGCGTCCAGCACCTCGCTCCAGATGTAGGAGTAGTAGCCGGCGCTGTAGCCGCTGGCGAAGATGTGCGCGAAGTAGTTGGTCCGGTAGCGCGGCCGGACCTGCGGCACGGCGATCCCGGCCCGCTCCAGCGCCGCCGCCTCGAACGCCTCGGCGTCCGCCACCTCCTGGCCGGGCGCGAGCCGGTGCCAGGCCCAGTCGAGCAGCGTGGCGCCGAGATACTCGACGGTCTTGAAGCCCTGGTTGAACGTCTCGGCCGCGGTCAGCTTGTCCACCAGCTCGGCCGGCATCGGCTCGCCCGTCTCGTGGTGCCTGGCGTAGTTGGCCAGCACCTCGGGCCAGGTCACCCACATCTCGTTGACCTGCGAGGGGTACTCGACGAAGTCGCGCGGCACGGAGGTGCCGGACACGCGCGGGAAGCGCACCTGCGAGAACAGGCCGTGCAGGGCGTGCCCGAACTCGTGGAAGGCGGTGGTGACCTCGTCGTAGGTGAGCAGCGTCGGCCCCGAGGCGGGCTTGGTGACGTTGAGGTTGTTCAGCACCACCGGCCGCAGCCCGAACAGCAGCGACTGGTCCACCAGGTTGTTCATCCACGCCCCGCCGCGCTTGTTCGCCCGCGCGTACGGGTCCAGCAGGAACAGCCCGAGCGCCGAGCCGTCCTCCTCGAACACCTCGAACACCTTCACGTCCGGGTGGTAGCCGGACAGGTCGGACCGTTCCGCGAAGGTGACGCCGTACAGCTTGCCGGCCGCGAAGAAGACGCCGTCGCGGTAGACCCGCTCCAGCTCGAAGTACGGCCGCATCGCGCTGTCGTCGAAGTCGTAGCGGGCCTTGCGCACCTGCTCGGAGTAGTAGGGCCAGTCCCACGGCTCGATCGGGAACCCGGCCTGCCCGGCCAGCTCGGCGGCCTCCCGCCCGGCATTGCGCACGGCCGGGCCGACGAGCTGGCCGAGCATCTCCTCGACCGCCTCGACGGTCTTGGCCGTCTGGTCGGCCACCACGTAGGAGGCGTGGTCGGCGAAGCCCAGCAGCGCCGCCCGCTCGGCGCGCAGCGCCGCCATCCTGGCCGCGATCGCGAAGTTGCCCGGCGCGCGGCCGACGCTCAGCTCGAACAGGCGGCGGCGCACGTCGCGGTTCGTGAGCTGGGAGAGCGCGGGCTGGGCGGTGAAGTTGAGCAGCGGCAGCGCGTACGTGCCGTCGTCCTGGCGCAGCGAGTCGATCCTGGCCTGGTCGAAGCCGTCCAGGTCGGCCGGGTCCTCGACCACCAGCGCGGCCTCGGTGGCCGCCTTGAGCAGCGCCTGCGCGAACTCGGTGGACAGCCGCGACAGCTCCTCGTTGAGCTCGCGCAGCCGGGCCTGCTCGGTCTCCGACAGGTCGGCGCCGGCCCTGATGAAGTCCTCGCGGTACTTCTGCAGCAGCCACGCCTCCTCCGGGTCGGAGGTGGTGACCTGCTTGATGCGCGCCCACAGCTTCCGGTCGAGCCGGATGCTGTCGCTGTGCCGGGTCAGCTCGGGGGAGATCTCCTTCTCGATCTCCATGATGCCGTCGCCGGAGTTGGAGGAGGCGATCGTGAAGAAGGCCGTGGCCGTGCGGTCGAGGACGCGTCCCGACCGTTCGAGCGCGGCGATCGTGTTGTCGAACGTCGGCGGCTCGGCGCTGCCGGCGATCGCCTCGACCTCCGCCAGGTGCTCCGCCATGCCGCGCCGGAAGGCGGGCAGGTAGTGCTCCTCGCGGATCTCGGCGAAGGGCGGCAGCTCGTACGGCAGGGCGCTGGGGGCGAAGAAGGGGTTCTCTGCCAAAGCTCGGGGCTCCTTCACGTGGTGTTTTGTCCCCAACAGCTTGGCACGGCCACGCCCTCGCCGCGCCCGGCGGAAACCCCGTCCGGCAATCGTTTTGGTCTTACCCCCGGAGCTGGGCTATTCTTTCGGACGTCGCCAAGCGCGCTCCACGGAGCTCGCGGCAGCGGTGGGGTATGGTGTAATTGGCAGCACGACTGATTCTGGTTCAGTTAGTCTAGGTTCGAGTCCTGGTACCCCAGCAAGGCGTGACCTGTGGCGGGAGTCTCATCGAGACCCCCGCCTTGTTCGTTCTCAGGGCTCGATGCCGCGCTCGCGCTCCACCAGTTCCGTCACCGCGAGCTCCAGAGCCACCTCGCCACCGCCGAGTCGCCGGTCAGCGGGCCAGCTTGTCCAGGATGTCGGTGATCTGGCGGTAGTCCGCCGGGGTCGGGGCGTGGGAGGTGTCCACGGTGAAGACCTTGAACCGGTTGCCCGGCGTGGCGGCGTCCGCCTCCCTGATCATGCGGTCCTGGAGCGCGGGCGGGATCACCCGGTCACGGGAGTGCCGGATGTAGACGCGCGGCACCCGTCCCCAGGCGTGCGGGCGGCCGCGGGCGTCGGCGCCGGACACCAGCAGGCTCTCGTCGGGCAGCAGCGTGTTCAGCATGGCCAGCAGCTCGCCGTCGGTCCCGCCGGCCATGAACGCCGCCTTGGCGGCCGTCAGGAACGCGGGGTCGTTCGTCCGCCAGTTCACCCGGATCGCGCCCAGCTCGCGGGGGTCGGCGACGATCGCGCCGAGCACGCTGCCGGCCAGGCTGCCTTCGTTCTCCGGCGTCTCCATGTACGCGGCGGGGGAGCTCAGCTCCGTGCAGCAGAAGGCGGCGTCGTAGACGAGCAGGTCGACGAGGTCGGGCACGGCGTCGGCCGCCATCGTGACGGTGGAGCCGCCGAGGCTGCCGCCCACCAGCACCACCCTGCCGTGCCGCGCGGCCCTGCGCACGGTGTCCACCGTGGCCGCCACGTAGTCGTCCAGCGTCACCCGCGCCACCGGCGAGGGCAGCGCCGCCAGCGTCGTGAGGTCCTGCGGCGCCTGGTAGGCCACGTGGAACTGCTCCTCGGGGCCGTGTCCCGGCAGGCTCACGCCCACCGAGCGGTGGCCGCGCAGGGTCAGCTCGGGGTCGGCGGAGGCGACGCCGTTCGAGCCGGTCACGAAGACGAACGTGGTCACCTCCTTGGCCTTCCCCGGCGGCCCGCCCGCCAGGGCGGCCGTCTGGACGCCGAGCGCGCCCGCTGCCGTTGCCATCCGGAACGCCTTCCTTCGTGTGGGATCGTTCATGGCACCGATCGTCGCCCGCGCGGCCCCGGCGCCGCCTCGCCCGGCCGGCTCCGCGATCGGGCGAGGCCGCGTATCCACCGATCGGTGGATGCCGTGCCAGGCTGGAGGGCATGAGCCGGCTTGACGGGCGCGAACGGTGGGTCTTCCTGGGGCTCGCGTACGCGCTGCTCGCGATCTCCGCGACCGCCGCCGCCCTCATGGGCACGGGCAGGGGCGCGGTGTGGCCCGTGCTCGCCGTGGCCGCCGCCGGGTGGGTCGCGCCGCTCGCCTGGCTGCACCCGCGCCGCGACCGCCGCCGCGTGCTCGTCGTCGGCCACTACCTCGTCCTCGTGGCACTCGCGGGGGCGCTGACGGCCGCGCACGCCGCCTTCGCGGTGTTCGCCGCGATCGGCTATCCGCTCGCCCTCGCGCTGCTCCCGTCCCGGCTGGCGATGGCCGGGGTGACGGTCACCGCCGTCGTCGTGGTGGCCGCCCAGGCGGGCCCCGGCGACCGCGCCGCGCTGCTCACCGTGGTCGCCGGCGTCGCCCTGCCCCTGGCCGTCGCCGGCTGGTACGTCGCCGCCGAGCACGACAAGCGCCGCCGCCTCGTCGAGCGCCTGCGCGCCGCCATGGACGAGAACGCCTCCCTGCACGCCAGGCTGCTCGACCAGGCCAGGCACGCGGGCGTCCGCGACGAGCGGCGCCGGGTCGCCGGCGAGCTGCACGACACCCTGGCCCAGGACCTCGTCGCGCTGATCCGCCAGCTCGACGCCGCCGCCGGCGCCACCGGCGAACAGGCCCGCCGCCACCTCGGCCAGGCCGCGGGCCTGGCCCGGCGCGGGCTGGCCGAGGCCCGCAGGTCGGTGAGCGCGCTCGGCCCCGGCCCGCTGGAGCGGTCGAGCCTGCCGGAGGCTCTGGAGCGGATGGCGGCGTCCTGGTCGCGGATGTCAGGGGTGCCGGTGGCCTGCGAGGTCACCGGATGGCCGGTCGCGCTGTCCGCCGACGTGGAGGCCACGCTGTTCCGCGTCGCCCAGGAGGCGCTGGCGAACGTGGCCAAGCACGCGGAAGCCACCAGGACGGCGCTGACCCTGTCGTACACGGACGATCTCGTGCTCCTGGACGTCCGGGATGACGGCGCCGGTTTCGATCCGCAGACGGCCACTGACGGCTTCGGGCTCGACGGCATGCGGCAGCGGGTCCGGGCCGCCGGCGGCACCCTGGAGATCGAGTCGCGGCCCGGGGAGGGCACCACGATCGCCGCCGCCGTCCCGGCTCTGCCCACCGCCCGCCGCCCCGCCGATGAGACGATGGCCGGCGGAGGGGAGGACCCATGACGTCACCTGTGCGGGTGCTGGTCGCCGACGACCATCCGATCGTGCGCGACGGCCTGCGCGCGGCCCTCGGCCCCGGCTCCGGCGTGGAGCTCGCGGGCGAGGCGGCCGACGGCGAGCAGGCCGTGCGCCTGGCCGCCGAGCTGCGTCCCGACGTCGTCCTGATGGACCTGCGCATGCCCGGCCTGGACGGCGTCGCCGCCATCAGGCGCATCGCCGGCACCGGCCCCCGCGTGCTGGTGCTGACCACGTTCGACACCGACGTGCTGCCCGCGCTGGAGGCGGGCGCGCACGGCTACCTGCTCAAGGACGCCCCGGCCGGCGAGCTCGTCCGCGCCGTGCTGGCCGTGCACCGGGGCGAGACCGTGATCGCGCCCGCCGTCGCCGGCCGGCTGGCCGAGCAGGTACGCCGGCCGTCCAGAGGCGCACTGAGCAGACGCGAGCTGGAGGTGCTGCGACTGGTGGCCGGGGGAGCGACCAACAAGGAGGCGGCGGCCGCGCTGTTCATCAGCGAGGCCAGCGTCAAGACGCACCTGCTGCACGTCTACGCCAAGCTCGACGTCCGCGACCGGGCCGCCGCCGTGAGCGAGGGCTACCGGCGCGGCCTGCTCACCGCCTGAGCGCGCGAACGGCGTCCTGAGCGCTGTTCAGCGGTTTGGTTGTGGTCTGCGGGGTGCGGTACAGTTACCTGCGTCGCCGGGGAGATCCGGCGACGAAAGCTTGTGGACAGGGTCCCGTCGTCTAGTGGCCCAGGACGCCGCCCTCTCAAGGCGGTAGCGCCGGTTCGAATCCGGTCGGGACTACCACTGGTCACAAGCTCGCGAAGGTCCCGTCGTCTAGTGGCCCAGGACGCCGCCCTCTCAAGGCGGTAGCGCCGGTTCGAATCCGGTCGGGACTACGTCTGCTTCACCACCGCTCCGGTGCCTCTGGCCCGGGGCGTTTTCGCGTTTTCGGGGGTCGTACGAACGGGGAAGCCCCCCGCCGCGAACGGCGGGGGGCTTCCCGAGGGCGTCAGACCGAGCGGGCCTTGAACAGCGCCCGACGGGCCGCCTTGGCGATCTGCTTGTCAGGGTGCACCTGGGAGATGAGGTCCAGCAGCTCCTCCACGTGCGCGTGCGGGATCTTCCAGATCACCTCCAGCAGCTCGGTGACCATCTCGGGGCCGATGTCCTGGAGGCTGCTCACGAACTCCGACCGGCCGAGGCCGGCCGAGATCGTCCACATGTCGAGAATGAGCCAGTGGGTGTCGTCCTGGGTCGGCTCGGGAGCGCCCTCCACGCCGAGCTGGCTGAGGTGCGTGGCCGCGTAGGGCCGCAGCGACGGCTGCTTGAGCGCCGCCTGCCAGGCGGGGAGCGCCGCCTCGCCCAGCGTGCCGACGACGCTGGCCGCCTGCACCCGGATGAGCGCGTCGCTCTCGTCCTCGGCCGCGGCCTCCAGCAGCTCCTCGGCGGCCCTGGCCGGCTCGCGCAGCCGCATCCAGGCCGCGAACTCGGCGTCGGCCTCGTCCTCGGGCAGCTCGGCGCTGAGCGCCAGCAGCTCGTGGGCGCTCATCGACTCGATGGCGGGCCGGGCGTCCACCTCGATGTCGGCGTCGTCCACCAGGTGGACGACGCCCTCGGTGCCGAGCGGCGTGAGCTTGAGCGTGCGGCCCTCGACCTCCACCATGCCGTAGCCGACCAGCCAGTCGACGGCGGGGGCGAGCGGGTCGCCCGCGGCCTCCCAGGCGTCGGCGCCGAGCTCCTCGTCCAGCTCGGCGGCGGCCTCGGCCAGCTCGCGCGCCAGCTCGTCGAGGTCGCGCGCGCCGCCGGCCAGCAGCAGCCGCACGAGCACGCCGCGGGTCAGGCCCGCCAGCGCCATGGTGAGGTCGTCGTCGGGCAGCTCGGGGTCGCCGTAGTCGACCGAGTGCAGCCCGAGCATCCAGGCGTCGAGGACGTCCTCGTCGTCGTCGAACGGCCACTCGGCGGTGTCGTCCTGGACCGCGACCGTGCTGCCCTCGCCCGGCTCCAGGAACTCGAGGTCCACCGCGAGGTTCCAGATGTTCCACAGGTAGGGCACGGCCTCGGCGATCGGGCCCTCGACCTCGGGCCGGGGCAGCCCGACGGCGGCCAGCGCCTCCTCCACCTCGGCGTCGCTGAGCAGGGTGTCCTCGCCCACGCGGCGGCCCGAGCCGACCCAGAGGGCCAGGTCGCGGGCCTTGGCGATGAGCGGGGCCTGCCGGGCGGCCGCGGCCAGCTCGGAGTCGGGCCGCAGCCGGATGGTGTCGAGGTCGGCGAGCTCGTCGGCGAACGGCTCGAAGTCGCCGAGGTCGCCGAGGTCGCCGGTCTCCTCCTCGTCGCCGTCCGCGTCGTCGTCGCCGTCCTCGGCCAGCTCGTCCATGAGGTCGACGAACTCGTCCTCGACGTCGTCGAGCTCGGCCTGCAGATCGGCGAGGGAGTCGGAGCGCTGGGTCAGCCTGCCGGTCTGCGAGAGGAACGTGAGGTAGGCGTCCACGGCCGGGAGCATGCCGTCGGCGGCGGCGTCGGGATCCTCCACGACCTTCGGCATGCGGTCGAGCAGCAGGTTGCGCAGGTCGGCGCGCTTCCAGGTGCCGAGGTCCGGCGAAAAGGCGAGACGGTGCCACAGGGCGGCGGGCCCCACGAGCTCGGGGTCGCTGTCGGGCGCGTTGACGCGCGCCCACATGATGAACTCTTCGAGCAGGGGTCGCAGCTCAGTGGCGGCTACCTCGATGCGATCTGTCACCCACTCAGGCTAGTGCGCTCCTGGCGTTGACGGCTCCCGAAATACATCCTTTTGCTGATCATGACGTGCGTCGCATGGCCTCGGTGATCCGTTCGGCGGCGGCCATGACGGGCACCGCGTGCAGCCGGCCGGGCGCCCGGGTGAGCCGTTCGATGGGGCCGGAGACCGACACCGCCGCGATCACCTTGCCGCCGCTGCCCCTTATGGGCGCCGAGACGCTCGCCACACCCTGCTCGCGCTCGCCGACGCTGTGGGCCCAGCCGCGCCGCCGTACGGACGCCAGGGTCGCGGCGGTGAACTTGGCGCCGCGCAGGCCGCGGTGCAGCCGGTCGGGCTCCTCCCAGGCGAGCAGGATCTGGGCCGCGGAGCCGGCCGTCATGGGCAGCGCCGAGCCCACCGGCACGGTGTCGCGCAGGCCGCTCGCCCGCTCGGCGGCGGCCACGCAGACCCGCTCATCTCCCTGGCGGCGGTAAAGTTGCGCACTCTCCCCGGTCAGGTCCCTGAGCTGCATGAGCACGGGGGAGGCCACGGCGAGCAGCCGGTCCTCGCCGGCGGCGGTGGACAACTCGGACAGCCGCGGGCCCAGCACGAAACGGCCCTGTGTGTCCCGGCTGACGATGCGGTGGTGCTCCAGCGCGACGGCCAGGCGGTGGGCCGTGGGCCGGGCCAGGCCGGTGGCCTGGACGAGCTGCGCCAGGGAAGCGGGGCCCGCTTCCAGGGCATTGAGTACAAGAACGGCCTTGTCGAGTACTCCGACTCCGCTAGAGTTGTCCATGTACCGATACTGCAGTCTCGACATATGAGAAAGCAAGTCGGAGGCAAACTCCCGCAAAGAAGCACCGGAACCCGGAGCCGCGAACGGGGGCGGGCCTTGAGCGGGCGATGCGACGGCGCATCGCGAAGACACAGGAGGAGATCATGGGCCGCACACTGGCCGAGAAGGTCTGGGAGCAACACGTCGTCAGGCGTGCCGAGGGCGAACCTGACCTGCTCTACATCGACCTGCACCTCATCCACGAGGTGACCAGCCCGCAGGCGTTCGACGGCCTCCGCCTCGCCGGTCGCAAGGTGCGCCGCCCCGACCTCACCATCGCCACCGAGGACCACAACGTGCCGACCGTGCTCGGCCCGATCTCCGACCCCGTGTCCAAGACGCAGGTCGAGACGCTGCGCAAGAACGCCGCCGAGTTCGGCGTCCGGCTGCACCCGATGGGCGACGCCGGGCAGGGCGTGGTGCACATCATCGGCCCGCAGTTCGGCCTGACCCAGCCGGGCATGACGATCGTCTGCGGCGACTCGCACACCTCCACGCACGGCGCGTTCGGCGGCATCGCCTTCGGCATCGGCACCTCCGAGGTCGAGCACGTGCTCGCCACCCAGACGCTGCCCGCCTACCGGCCGAAGACGATGGCCGTCGAGGTCAGCGGCGAGCTGCCCGCCGGCGTCACCGCCAAGGACCTGATCCTGGCCATCATCGCCAAGATCGGCACCGGCGGCGGCCAGGGCCACATCATCGAGTACCGCGGCGAGGCCGTGCGCAAGCTCTCCATGGAGGGCCGCATGACCGTCTGCAACATGTCGATCGAGGCCGGCGCGCGGGCGGGCATGATCGCCCCCGACGAGACCACGTTCGCCTACCTCAAGGGCCGCCCGCACGCGCCCGAGGGCGAGGCGTGGGACCAGGCCGTCGAATACTGGAAGTCGCTGCGCACCGACGACGACGCCGTCTTCGACCGGGTCGTGGAGATCGACGCGACGACGCTGACCCCCTACGTCACGTGGGGCACCAACCCGGGCCAGGGCCTGCCGCTGGGCGAGTCCGTCCCCAGCCCCGAGTCCTTCGCCGACCCGGTCGCGCGGGCCGCCGCCGAGCGGGCGCTGGAGTACATGGGCCTCGCCGCCGGCACGCCGCTGCGCGAGATCGAGGTCGACACCGTCTTCGTCGGCTCGTGCACCAACGGCCGCATCGAGGACCTGCGCTCGGCCGCCGAGATCCTCAAGGGCCGCCAGGTCAAGACCCGCACGCTCATCGTGCCCGGCTCGATGCTGGTCAAGCTCCAGGCCGAGCAGGAGGGCCTGCACGAGGTGTTCAAGGCCGCGGGCGCCGAGTGGCGCGAGGCCGGCTGCTCGATGTGCCTCGGCATGAACCCCGACACGCTCCAGCCGGGCGAGCGCAGCGCCTCGACCTCCAACCGCAACTTCGAGGGCCGCCAGGGCAAGGGCGGCCGCACCCACCTGGTGTCCCCGCAGGTCGCCGCCGCGACCGCGGTCACCGGCCGCCTGACCGCCCCCGCCGACCTGTAAGGAGTCACGACCGATGCAAGCCTTCACCACCCACACCGGTACGGCGGTGCCGCTGCGCCGCAGCAACGTCGACACCGACCAGATCATCCCGGCCGTCTGGCTCAAGCAGGTCAGCCGCACCGGCTTCGAGAAGGGCCTGTTCGCCGCCTGGCGCGAGGACCCGGCGTTCGTCCTGAACGACCCCGCCTACGAGGGCGGCTCGATCCTCGTCTCCGGCCCCGACTTCGGCACCGGCTCCTCCCGCGAGCACGCGGTGTGGGCCCTGCAGCAGTACGGGTTCCGCGTCGTGATCGCCGCCCGCTTCGGCGACATCTTCCGCAACAACTCCACCAAGATGGGCCTGCTGCCGGTCGTCCTGCCCGGCGACAAGGTCGAGGCCCTGCAGGCCGCCGTCGAGGCGGACCCCAAGCTGGAGATCACCGTCGACCTGGCAGGACGCGAGGTCCGCTGGGCCGGCGAGGCCGTCGCGTTCGAGATCGACGACTACACCCGCTGGCGGCTGATGGAGGGCCTGGACGACATCGGCCTGACCCTGCGTCACGCCGAGGACATCACGGCGTACGAGAATGGTCGGCAGCCATGGCTGCCGACGACCGTCTAGAGGACGACGAACTGGCGCGGCGGTTGCGCGAGGCGCACCGCCGCGTCCGCCTGCTGCCCGCCGCCGACCCCGCCGTCGACAAGGCGCGGCTGGCCCGCCGCTACCTCGCCATCTGCGACCTCGCCAAGCGCGACCCCGAACGCGCGGCGGCCCGTCTGGAGGCGTTCCTGTCCGCGCTCGACACGCCACGCGATGACGAAAACACCGTCGGTGATTGAGTTCCCCCGCGATCCCGCCTACTTTCGACTCGCGTAAGGGGTTTCTACGTCGAACTCGTGTGCTGGAACCCTGACCATAACTGGGGGAGCAGGACTTTCATGAACAAGCGAGAACTCGTCGAGGCCATTTCGGACCGGGTGGGCGACAAGAGGACGGCCACCGAGGCCGTGAACGCGGTCATCGACACCATCCAGAAGGCCGTGGCGAGCGGCGACAAGGTCTCGATCACGGGCTTCGGCGCGTTCGAGATGGTGAACAAGCCGGCGCGCACGGCCAGGAACCCGTCCACGGGTGCCGAGATCAACGTCGCGGAGAGCTGGGCTCCCAAGTTCCGCCCCGGTTCGGAGTTCAAGGACCTCGTGAACGAGGGCGGCAAGAAGAGCGGCAAGAAGAAGTAGCCGCGGCCGATTCGTAGCGGACCGTCACGCCCGGGCTCCTCGCCCGGGCGTCGCGCGTTGTCGGGGCCTTCAGGGCAGCGGGAACGTGGACAGCGTGACGTAGGTGACGCGCTCCCCGGCCAGCGCCAGGTTGACCCGCTGGCCGGTGCGCAACAGCCGCAGCGGGCCCGCGTCGAAGGCGGCGGCGTCGAACTCCAGCACGGTCCCGTCGTCCAGGAAGACCGTGCCCGACCTGGTGGCCTCGTCGAAGCTGCGTACCGTGCCCTGCACGCCCACCAGCGTAGTCCGTACGGCCGGGGCCGGGCGAGCGGTCAGCCGGAGGCCCCGGAGCGCGGCCACAGCTCGGCGACCACCGCCGCCGTGTGCCGGCCCAGCCCCAGCGCGATCGCCGCCTCCAGGTCGGCGGGGGTGTCCACGTCGCGGCGGACCGAGTCGATGCCCGGCACGCACAGCTCCTTCGCCCCGCCCGCCAGGTGCCTGGCCCGGGACTCCCCGCCGAAGCGCGGCGTGAACGGCACCCCCGGCCGCACGCCGTAGAACGTGGTGCCGACGTCGAGCGCGTCCGGCACGAACGCCTGGTCGAACTCGGCCGCCGCGCCCAGCGCCGTCGCCAGCTCGGCCGGCCGCAACGCCGGCAGGTCGGCCTGCAGCGCCCCCACCGCCTCGCCGGGAGCCACCGACACGGCGTGCGCGGCGCCCGTGCGGAGCGCGGTGTTCAGCCCGCGGTCGGGATCGGTCACCACCTCCGCCCCCAGCGCCGCGAGCGGGACCGCCGCCGCGGGATCGGCGGTCACCACGATCACCCGCGCCACCGCAGGGCAGGACAGCGCCGCCGCCACGGTGTCGCTCGCCACCGCCACGGCGAACCTCGTGCGATGCGGTCCCGTCGCGTCGGCCAGCCGGGTCTTCGCGGCGACCAGCGTCTTGACCGGAATGACCAGGGACCACCGGAAGCTCATACCCTTAAGCATCGCGCCTCGACATCCTCGGCGGGCAACCGGGAGACTTGGGGCGCACACCCGAGGAGGAGTCCATGAGCCGCCGCACGCGACCGTCGCGTTTCTGGGAGACCCTGGCCGTCGTCGTCGTGAAACCGCTGTCCCGGCTCCTGGTCAAGCGGGACTGGCGGCACGGCGAGCGCCTCCCGCGCACCGGTGGCATCATCATCGCGGCCAACCACCTCTCCTGGACGGACCCCGTCCTGCTGTCGCACTTCCTGTTCAACAACGGGCGCTGGCCGGTCATCCTCGCCAAGTCCGCACTGTTCCGCGTGCCCCTGCTCGGCCGGGCCCTGACCGGGCTGCTGGTCATCCCCGTCGAACGCGGCAGCACCGAGGCCGCGCGGTCGCTGCGGATCTCCTCCCAGCGGCTCCAGGACGGCTGCGCGATCCTGTTCTATCCCGAGGGCACCTGCACCCGTGACCCGGCCCTCTGGCCGATGGTGGGCAAGACCGGCGCGGCCCGGCTGGCGCTGGAGAGCGGCGTCCAGGTCATCCCGATCGCCCACTGGGGCGCGCACGAGCTGCTGCCGTACGGCGAGAAGAGGCCGCGGCTCTTCCCCCGCAAGACCTTCCGCGTCTCGGTGGGACCACCGGTCGACCTGTCCGGATACGCCGGCCTGCCGCCGCAGGGCGACGTCCTGCGGGAGGCCACGGCCGACATCATGGCGGCGATCACCGCGCAGCTCGCCGAGCTGCGCGGCGAGAAGGCCCCCGAGGCCCCCTACGACCCCGCGGGGCGGTGACCGCATGACGAGAGCCGCCGTGTTCGGCCCAGGATCGTGGGGCACCACCTTCGCGATGATCCTCGCGGAGGCGGGCAACGAGGTCACGCTGTGGGGGCGCAGGCCCGAGCAGATGGAGGCCATCGAGCGCACCCACGAGAACGCCGACTACCTGCCCGGCATCCCCCTGCCGCCCTCGCTGCGCGCCACGACCGACCCCGAGCGGGCCCTCGACGGCGCCGACTTCGTGGTGCTGTGCGTGCCGTCGCAGACCCTGCGGCCCAACCTGGCCGCCTGGCGCGAGCACATCCCGCGCGGGGCGGTCCTGGTCAGCCTCATGAAGGGCATCGAGCTCGGCACCACCAAGCGGATGAGCGAGGTGATCCGCGAGGTCGCCGAGGTGCCGGAGGAGCGGGTGGCCGTCGTCTCCGGCCCCAACCTGGCCAAGGAGATCGCCCAGCGCCAGCCCGCCGCCACCGTCGTGGCCTGCGCCGACGAGTCCGTCGCCGAGAAGCTGCAGGCCATCTGCCACCTGCCGCCGTGGTTCCGCCCCTACACCAACCCCGACGTCGTCGGCGTCGAGCTGGGCGGCGCGGTCAAGAACGTCATCGCGCTCGCCGTCGGCGTCTCCGCGGGCATGGGCATGGGCGACAACGTCAGCGCCATGCTCATCACCCGCGGGCTCGCCGAGATGCAGCGCCTCGGCGTGGCCCTGGGCGCCGACCCGCACACCTTCGCCGGGCTCGCCGGCATGGGCGACCTCGTCGCCACCTGCAACTCGCCGCTGTCGCGCAACCGCACCTTCGGCGAGAACCTCGGGCGCGGCATGACCCTCGCCGAGGTGGTCGCCGCCACCAGGCAGACCGCCGAGGGCGTCAAGTCCTGCGAGTCCGTGCTGGCCCTCGCCCGCAAGCACGACGTCGAGATGCCGATCACCGAGGTCGTGGTCGGGGTGGTGCACGACGGCATGTCCCCGGCCGAGGCCGGCATGCTGCTCATGTCGCGCTCGCCCAAACCGGAGCGGTACGGCGTGTGACCGGCGCGGACGAGGCCGTTGACCGGGCGCGCCGTACAGCGGGGTTGACTCGCTGTGCAGAGGACACCCCGGTAGATTCGGACACCATGAGCAAGCCACGCGTCGCCGTCGTTTTCGGAGGTCGCAATTCCGAGCACGCCGTGTCCCTGATGGGCGCGGGCAGCGTGCTCGACGCGATCGACAGGAGCAAGTACGAGGTGGTCCCGATCGGGATCGCCCAGGACGGCAGGTGGGTGCTGGCCGCGTCCGACCAGCGGTTCGCCATCGAGGAGGGCGAGCTGCCGGTCGTCGACACCTCAGGGGCGGCGCTCGCGCTGCCCTCCGGCGGCAGCTCCCTCGTGGCCTACGACCCCGGCGCCATCCCCGTCGAGCTGGGCAAGGTGGACGTGGTGTTCCCGGTGATGCACGGCCCGTTCGCCGAGGACGGCACCATCCAGGGCCTCCTGGAGATGGCGGGCGTGCGCTATGTCGGCTCCGGCGTGCTGGCCAGCGCCGTCGGCATGGACAAGGCGTACATGAAGACCGTCCTCGCCGCCGCCGGGCTGCCCACGGGCAAGTTCGTCACCGTACGCGACCGCGACTGGCGGCTCAACCGCGAGCTGGTGCTGAAGGAGGCCGAGGAGCAGCTCGGCTACCCGGTCTTCGTCAAGCCCGCGCGGGCCGGCTCCTCCCAGGGCATCTCCAAGGCACGCGACCGGGCCCAGCTCGAACAGGCCGTGGAGTTCGCCAGGCAGCACGACCCCAAGGTCCTCATCGAGGCCGCCATCGAGGGCCGCGAGATCGAGTGCGCGGTGCTGGAGTCGCCAGGCGACGAGCCGGCCGCCGCGTCGGTGCCCGGCGAGGTCAAGGTCGAGGGCGGGCAGGAGTTCTTCGACTTCGAGGCGAAGTACTACCCCGACCAGATGTCGCTCACCGTGCCCGCCGACATCCCCGACGAGACGGCCGAGGAGCTGCGCGCCCTCGCGGTGCGGGCGTTCGAGGCGCTCGACTGCGAAGGGCTCTCACGGGTCGACTTCTTCTATACGCCCGACGGGCGGCTGGTGCTCAACGAGATCAACACCATGCCGGGCTTCACCTCGCTGTCGGTGGCGCCGCAGCTCTGGGCCGCCACCGGGGTGTCGTACGCCGAGCTGGTCGACCGGCTCATCCAGCTCGCGCTCAACCGGCCCGCCGGGCTGCGGTGAGCGCTACCCCGCCATCCGGCCCACCGGGCCGGACAGCTCGGCGAGCACGTCGCCCGGCACGTGGCCGCCGCCGATCGTGACCTCCACGTACGCGGCGTCCGTCACGGCGGTGTACAACGCGGGCCGCTCGGGGTCGGCGAACCAGCCGACGCCGTTGATCTCCTGGAGCTGGTCCGTCGGCGCCATCCGCGCCGGCCGGGGCACGCCGCAGCGCAGCGCGATCGTGCCGTCCCCCCAGACGGCGACATACGGCGAACGCGGCTCGGACGTGCCACGCTCGGCCCCGTCGAGCGAGGCGGGCAGCAGCGTGGCCAGCCTGTCGCAGGCGGCGACCGCCGGGCCCGCGGGCGCCGGCGGCTCCACCTGGACGGTGCCGCCGCAACCGGCGAGCGCTAGGAGAACGAGCAGGACGGCGGCGGCACGCATGCGACGACTACCTTCGGAACTGGACGGCTCAGATGTGGACGATCGGACACGTCAGCGTACGCGTGATCCCCTCCACCGCCTGAATCTGGGCCACGACGAGCTTGCCCAGCTCGTCCACGTTACGGGCCTCCGCGCGGACGATGACGTCGTAGGGACCCGTCACGTCCTCCGCCTGCGTCACACCGGGGATCCCGGAGATCTCCGCGGCCACTGCGGCGGCCTTGCCGACCTCGGTCTGAATAAGGATGTAGGCCTGCACCATCACGTCCTCCCGGGCGATTGGATCACGCCGAAGGGCCACCGTACCCTGTGTGCGTCAGGAGGTGCGTCATCACAGTCGGAGATCTCGGCGAATTCGGCGTGGTAAATCGTATTACCGGTCGTCTGCCCCAGGGCGCGGCGGTAATGCTGGGTCCGGGCGACGACGCGGCGCTGGTCGCCGCTCCTGACGGGCGGGTCGTGGTCTCCACCGACCTGCTGCTGGAGGGCAGGCACTTCCGGCGCGACTGGTCCAGCCCCTACGACGTGGGCCGCAAGGCCGCCGCCCAGAACCTCGCCGACGTCGCCGCCATGGGCGCCGCCCCCACCGCGCTGGTCATCGGCCTCGGCATCCCCGCCGACCTGCCCGTGACCTGGCTGGACGGGCTGACCGACGGCTTTCGCGACGAGTGCGTGGTCGTCGGTGCGAGCGTCGCGGGGGGCGACGTGACCCGGTGCGACCTGGTGGTCCTCGGGGTCACCGCGCTGGGCGACCTGGGCGGGCGGGCCCCCGTCCGCCGGGACGGCGCGCGGCCCGGGCAGGTCGTGGCGGTGGCGGGGCGGCTCGGGCACGCGGCGGCCGGGCTCGCGCTGCTCGACGCCGGTGTACCGGCGCGTACCGAGGCGCTGGAGCGGGCGGTGGCGGCGCATCGGCGGCCGTGCCCGCCGTACCAGGAGGGGCCGCGCGCCGCCGAGCTGGGCGCGAGCGCGATGCTGGACGTCAGCGACGGGCTGCTGCAGGACCTCGGGCACGTCGCCGCGGCGAGCGGGGTGCGGATCGAGGTGGATCCGCAGGCGTTCGCGGTGGGCGAGCCGGTGCTGGCCGCGGCCAAGGAGCTGGCGGCCGATCCGCTGGAATGGGTGCTCACGGGTGGCGAGGATCACGCGCTCGCGGCGGCCTTTCCCGCAGGGGTGCGGTTGCCGGCGTCGTGGCAGGTCGTGGGGCGGGTGGTCGAAGGTGAGGGGGTTCTCGTGTACGGGCGGGAAATGGGGCGTGGCGGCTGGGATCACTTTCGGTAATGATCTGTCCCGATTTTTGGGATATTTTCCCGGTTTGGGGTACGACTAGTGGGATTGCTGTGACAACGGCGTAGCAAAGGTGTTATGAAGATTGGCGGCCAACTGTAACCGGCAGAAAGGGCAGCCATGGGCCGCCACGGCACAGGTGGATCCGACGACGGGGATGAACGGGGGAGCGGCAGCGCATTCTGGGGTCCTGACGAGGACGCCGAGCCGCCGGGCTGGCCGTCCCTGCCGGACCGGCCCGAGGTCACGGGGCAGTGGGCCCCGGTGCGGCCCCGCGAGGGCGAGCCGCCGCGCGGGTCGGCTTCCGAGCCGTACGAGGTCACCGGAGCTTTCGCGCTGCCCACCGACTCCGCCGGCGGACCCGCGGGTGCCTTCCCTCCGCCCCCTGGCGACCAGGCCGGCCCCTTCGAGGTGACGGGCGCCTTCGTCCGCCCCACGGACTGGGACGCCCCCTCCAACGACCGCCCCGGCCCTTCCGGCTTCCCCGGCGACCCCGCCGCCGGATCCGGCTTCCCTGGCGACCCCGCCGCCCCTCGGGGTCCTGGAGGTGGCCTGCCTGGCGATCCCGCCGCGGGCCCGCGGCCTCCGGGCGGCGCCGCGTCGTACGGCGGGCCCGTCACCGGTGACTTCGACGTCCCGGCGCCCTTCGACAGGACGCCAGGTCCCAGCGCCGGTCCTCGCCCCGGCGACGGCTTCTTCAACCCTCCCGCCGAGCGCACCGCCGCCTTCCCCGGCCCGTCCACCCCCCGTGACACCGCAGGCGGCCCTCCCCCCGGCCCCACCGGCCCCTTCGACCGGCCCGCCGGAACCGGCCCCTTCGCCCAGGCCGGGGGCACCGGCCCCTTCGACCAACGCGGCGGGACCGGTCCCTTTGACCAGCGCGGCGGGAGCGGCCCGTTCGACAGGCCCGGGGGTGATGACCCCTTCGGGCGGCCGATGCGGGGCGAAGGGTTCTTCGACGAGCCGGAGGGGCAGGCCGGGGGCGCGTTCGACGGCCCGGTGGACCGTACCGCCAGGTTCGACGCCGCACCTCCCGCGGGCCCGCCCATGCCCGGGGACATCAAGGTGGCCGGCGAGCCCACGGTGGCGGCCAGGACCCCGGCGTGGGCGGAGGCCGAGACGGGCTTCCTCACCTCCGGCTGGTCCGCCGACTCCGGCCTGGACGACCTCGACGACCCGGACGAGCCCAAGGGCCGCCGCGGCCGCCGCAAGGCCGGCCGCGACCAGGACCGCGACAGCGGCAGGGGCCGCGGCAGGGACCAGGACGACGACCTGGCCGCCCCGCCGTCGTCGGGCGGCGGCAAGGGCAAGGTGGCGTTGCTGTCCGTCGCCGCCGTGGCCGTGGTGCTCGGCGGCACGGTGGTGGGCGTGAAGCTGATGAGCTCCGGCGACCCGGCCAAGTGCGAGGGCGCGACCTGCGCGGCCGTGCAGCAGAGCCCGGCCGGCTCCGGCCCCGCGGTCAGCGACCCGGCGGAGGAGGAAGCGGAGAGCGAGCCCGAGGAGGAGCCCGCGACGGACGAGGAGGAGACCACGCCGTCCGGCCGTCCGACGCCCACCGCCTCGTACGTCGCCCGCACCCCCCGCCGCACCACCACGCCCACGCCGAAGCCCACCAGGACCAGGGTGAAGGCGTCCGCGCAGCCGACCAGGGAGGTGATCGAGGAGCCGACGGGCGCGGAGGAGAGCGACACGCTCACCCCCAACCCGAACGCCGAGCCCTCCTCGGACGGCGGTGGCGCCACCACGGCCCCCGCTGAGCCGACGCCGGTCGACACCGGCGGCCCCGGCCCGTTCGGGCAGGGCGGCGCGGCCGGCGGCTCGGTCAACGTCCGGCAGACGATCAAGCAGCGCGTCGGCACCTACGCGGCGAGCCTCACGGTCGCGAACACCTCGACGCGGGCGCTGGCGGGCCCCACGGTCTCGGTGCCGGTCGAGGGCCGGGTGCTGAGCGTGCGCGGCGCGGCCTGGACGCAGGACGGCGACCTGCTGATCCTGGACGTGCCGGACACGCTGGCGGCCGGCGACGCGGCCGAGGTCACGTTCACCGCGACGGGCAAGGGCGAGCGGGCGGAGACGTGCGGCATGGTCAGCGGGGAGTGCGCCGTCACCTGATCGGGCGAAATGGTTGGATGGGGGACATGACGGTTTCGACCCCTCCCCGTGTGCTCACCGTCGCCGGCTCCGACTCCGGCGGAGGCGCGGGCATCCAGGCCGACCTGAAGACCATGATGGCGATGGGCGTGCACGGCATGAGCGTCATCGCCGCCGTGACCGCCCAGAACTCGCTCGGCGTCCAGGGCTACTGGGAGCTGCCGCCCGAGGCCGTACGCGCGCAGCTCGACTCGGTGCTCGGCGACATCGGCGCGCAGGCGGTCAAGACCGGCATGCTGGCCTCGCCCGTCCTGGTGGAGGTGGTCGCCGAGGCCCTCGGCGCGTACGGCGCCCCGGTCGTCGTCGATCCCGTCGGGGTGTCCAAGCACGGCGACTCGCTGCTCGCGGAGGAGGCCGTGGACACCCTGCGCACCCGGCTGCTCCCGGTGGCCACGGTGGCGACCCCGAACCTGTGGGAGGTCGAGCAGCTCACCTCGGTCAAGGTCGAGGACGAGGACGGCCTGCGCCGCGCGGCCGACGCCGTGCTCGCGCTGGGCCCGAGATGGGCGCTGATCAAGGGCGGCCACCTGCCGGGCGCGCCGGTGGACCTGCTGACCGACGGCTCGGAGGAGCACCGCTTCGTCGCCGAGCGCCACGACAACCGCCACACCCACGGCACCGGCTGCACGCTGGCCTCGGCCATCGCCTCCCGCCTCGCGCTGGGCGACGACGTGCCGGAGGCGGTGCGGGCCGCCAAGGAGTACGTGACCGGCGCCATCGCCCGGGGCTTCCCCCTGGGCGCGGGCATCGGCCCCGTGGACCACGCCTGGCGCTGGCGCTGACTCGCCGGCAGGTGCGCATGACAAAGGCCCGCTGCTCCCTGAGGGGAGGCGGGCCTTCGCTCGTGCGGGAACCTAGCGGGTGACCTTGCCCGCCTTGATGCACGAGGTGCACACGTTCAGCTTCTTCGGCGTGCCGCCGACGACCGCGCGCACCGTCTGGATGTTGGGGTTCCAACGACGGCGGGTGCGGCGGTGGGAGTGGGACACGTTGTTACCGAAGGTCGGCCCCTTGCGGCAGACATCGCAGACGGAAGCCACGGTATCGCTCCTTAAAACAGTCGATGTAGCCCTGTCCGCGTGATGCTTTCCGGGCGGAGGGCATGCCGGGACAACCGGCCAGCCAGACGAGAATATCCGATCCATGCCGCTGGGCGCGAACTGGAGCGTTGGCCGGGTCTCGATCAGCCCGGCACGGAGATATTCTCCATCGACAACGGTAGCGCACGCGGGGAGCACGGAGGCGCCGGATGGAGATCCTCGACCCGCCCGCGGTGCGTAGATGGGCGCGGCTGGCGGCCGACGCGCTCGGCCGGGCCAGGACGGACATCGACGCGCTCAACGTGTTCCCGGTGGCCGACGGCGACACCGGCACCAACCTGCACCTGACCCTGCTGTCCGCGGCCGAGGCCGTCGAGTCCCTGCCCGACGACGTGGACGCGGCCGTGGTGTGGCAGACGCTCGCGTACGGCGCCCTGGTGGGCGCGCGGGGCAACTCCGGTGTGATCGTCAGCCAGGCCCTGCGCGGCCTGGCCGAGGTGCTGAAGGACGGCCACGACCTGCGGGCCGCGCTGCACCGGGGCGCGGTGCTGGCCAGGGAGGCCGTGGCCAGGCCGGTTGAGGGCACGGTGCTGAGCGTGCTGGAGTCGGCCGCGCGGGCCGTCCAGGGCCTGGACGGCGGCCTGGCCGAGGTGGCGCGGAGCGCGGCCCGCGAGGCCAGGGCGGCGCTCGGGCGCACCCCGAGCCAGCTCGACGTGCTGGCCCGCAGCGGCGTCGTGGACGCGGGCGGCGCCGGGGCGGCGATCGTGCTGGAGACCCTGGCCGCGGTCGTCACCGGCTCCTACGACGGCCGCTACGAGGTGCCCGCGCCGGCCGCCAGGCTGAAGCCGATGACCGAGGCCGGGGCGGGCTACGAGGTGATGTACCTGCTGGACGCCGGCGACGAGGCGGTGGCGGCGTTACGCGCGGAGCTGGACGCGATGGGCGACTCCCTGGTGGTGGTCGGCGGCGACGGCCTCTGGAACGTGCACGTCCACGTGCCCGAGGCCGGGCCAGCCGTGGAGGCGGGGATGCGGGCGGGGCGGCCGCACCGGATCCGGATCACCTACCTGGCCGAGCCCGCCCGCGGGGCCGGGGCGGGCCGGGGCGTGGTGGCGGTCGCCGCGGGCGACGGGATCGCCGCGCTGTTCGAGGAGTGCGGGGCCGTCGTGGTGCGCCGCGAGCCGGGCTCAAGGCCGCCGCTGCCCGCCCTGCTGGCGGCGATCCGCCAGGCGGGCAGCGAGGTCGTGGTCCTGCCCAACGACGAGGGCGTCGGCGACGTGGCCGCGGCGGCGGCCGAGATCGCCCGCGGCGACGGGCAGGCGGTCAGCGTGCTGCCCACGCGGGCGACCGTGCAGGGCCTCGCGGCGCTGGCGGTGCACGACCCGCTGCGCCGCTTCGGCGAGGACGTGGTGGCGATGGCGGACGCGGCCGGCCAGACCCGCTGCGGGCACGTGACGGTGGCCCGCGAGGAGGCGTTCACCAGCGCGGGGGTGTGCCGCCCCGGCGACGTGCTCGGCCTCATCGAGGGCGACGTGGCGGTGATCGGCGGCACGCTGGAGCAGGTGGCGGCACTGGTGGTGGACCGCCTGGTGGCGGGCGGCGGCGAGCTGGTCACCCTGATCACCGGCGCCGGCGCCCCGCCGGGCCTCGCCGAGGGCGTGGAGGAGCACCTGCGGGCCACGCGGCCGGACGTCGACCTCGCCGTGTACGCGGGCGGCCAGGGCGGCTACCCGCTGCTGATCGGCGTCGAGTGACGCGCCGGGGGATGGCGGGATTCCTGTCGGCCGCAGGCGGTAGAACTTAATGCCGTGAGCCGTTTCGACGAGCCTCTGACGAAGGCGCTCGACCCGAAGACCGCCAAGCTGCTGCACAGTGTGCTCGGCCTGGAGACGGTCGGCGACCTGCTGCGCCACTACCCGCGCCGCTACGCCGAGCGCGGCGAGCTGACCTCGCTCGCCGACCTCGAGGTGGACGAGCACGTCACGGTGGTCGGCGAGGTCACCCGGCTGATGCGCAAGCCGATGCGCAACCGGGGCGGCACCTGGCTGGAGGTCGAGGTCGCCGACGGCAGCGGCGACAAGATCTACCTGTCGTTCTTCGGCAAGGGCTCCCACGTGGCCGAGTCGCGGCTCAAGCCGGGGCGGCGCGGCATGTTCGCCGGCAAGGTGGGGCTGTTCGGGGCGCGTGGCAGGCCGCGATGGCAGCTCGCGCACCCGGAGTTCGAGCTGTTCGAGGAGGAGGACGAGGGCGGCGCGGCGGAGTTCGCGGCCGCGCCGGTGCCGATCTACCCGGCGGGCAAGGACCTCACGCCGTGGGCCATCCGGCGCGCGATCGGCGTCGTGCTCGACACGCTCGGCCCGCTCGACGACCCGCTGCCCGCCGAGCTGCGGGCCCGCCACAAGCTGCAGCCGCTGGGCGAGGCGCTGGCCGGCATCCACCGGCCCAAGGACTTCGCCGAGATGGGGCGGGCGCGGCAGCGGCTGAAGTTCGACGAGGCGTTCGTGCTCCAGGCCGTGCTGCTCCAGCGCCGCCAGGCGGCCACCGCCTGGCCCGCGCGGTCCCGGCCGCGCCGCGCCGACGGGCTGCTCGCCGCGTTCGACGAGCGGCTGCCGTTCGCGCTGACGGAGGGGCAGGCCGTGGTCGGCGAGGAGATCGCCGCCGACCTCGCCCGCGAGCACCCGATGCACCGCCTGCTCCAGGGCGAGGTGGGCGCGGGCAAGACCGTGGTGGCGCTGCGCGCGATGCTCCAGGTCGTCGACGCGGGCGGCCAGGCCGCGCTGCTGGCGCCCACCGAGGTGCTGGCCCAGCAGCACCACCGCTCGATCACGGCCATGCTGGGCGACCTCGCGCAGGGCGGCATGTTCGGCGGCACGGCGGTCACGCTGCTGACCGGCTCGATGGGCGCGCCCGCCCGCCGCGCGGCGCTGCTCGACGCCGCCTCGGGCAACGCCGGGATCGTGGTCGGCACGCACGCGCTGCTCCAGGAGCACGTGCAGTTCGCCGATCTCGGGCTGGTGGTGGTGGACGAGCAGCACCGGTTCGGGGTGGAGCAGCGTGACGCGCTGCGCGAGAAGGCCGGTGACGCCCGGCCGCACGTGCTGGTCATGACGGCCACGCCGATCCCGCGCACGGTGGCGATGACGGTCTTCGGCGACCTGGAGGTCTCCACGCTGTCGCAGCTCCCGTCGGGGCGGGCGCCGATCACCACGCACGTCGTCCCGGCCGCCGAGAAGCCCCACTACCTGGAGCGCACCTGGGAGCGGGTGCGCGAGGAGGTGGCGCTGGGCCGGCAGGCCTACATCGTGTGCCCGCGCATCGGCGACCTGGAGGGCGACGAGGGCGACCTGCAGGTGGCGCCGGCCTCGGGCGACGACGAGCGGCGCCCGCCGCTGGCCGTGCTCGACGTGGCCGAGCTGCTGACCCAGGGGCCCTTCCACGACCTGCGGGTGGGCGTCCTGCACGGCAAGCTGCCGCCGGAGGAGAAGGACGCGGTGATGCGCTCGTTCTCGCGCGGCGAGCTCGACGTGCTGATCGCGACCACGGTGATCGAGGTGGGCGTCGACGTCCCCAACTCCTCCGTGATGATCATCATGGACGCCGACCGCTTCGGCGTCTCCCAGCTCCACCAGCTCCGCGGCCGGGTGGGCCGGGGCGGGCTGCCGGGCCTGTGCCTGCTGGTCTCCGACTTCCCCGCGGGCACCCCCGCCCGCGCCAGGCTCGACGCGGTGGCCGCCACGCTCGACGGCTTCGAGCTGTCCCGGGTCGACCTGGAGCAGCGCCGCGAGGGCGACGTGCTGGGCGCCGCCCAGTCGGGCAAGCGCAGCTCGCTGAAGCTGCTGCAGCTCCTGCGCGACGAGGACGTGATCGCGGCGGCCCGTGAGGAGGCCGGCCTGCTGCTCGCCGGGGACGCCGACCTCGCCGGCCACCCGGCGCTGCGGGCCGAGATCGACCGGCTGCTGCAGGACGAGCGGGCCGAATACCTGGAGAAGACCTGAGCGGGCGGCGCGACGGCGCCGGAGAAGGAGAGACGGGGAGAAGAAGGAACCCAGCCGCGGGGACGGCCTCCCCCCGAATGCCGTCCCCGGCTGGGCCCACCCTCGGGTCAGGTGCCGAGGGAACCGGCGTGCGGAAGGGCTCACGATCACGCCGGTCGGCCTTCATGTGGGTCACCTTGAAGGCCGCAGATTCATCATGCGTGCCGTCCCGGCCGAAGCCAATCACCCTTGCTCAGTCGAGGCCGACACTTGTCCACTCTTGACCTGCGGGAACATGCGAAAGAATGGGGCACATGACTCGGATCATCGCGGGGAGCGCGGGCGGCAGGCGGCTGGGGGTGCCGCCGGGGCGCGGCACGAGGCCGACCAGCGACAGGGCCAGAGAAGGGATCTTCTTGACGATCGGCTCCCTCTACGGCCTGGACGGGGTCCGCTTCCTCGACCTCTACGCCGGTTCCGGCGCGATCGGCCTGGAGGCGCTCTCGCGCGGGGCGGCGGAGGCGGTGCTGGTCGAGTCCGACCCCAGGGCGGTGCGGACGATCAAGGACAACGTCCGGGCGCTGGGCCTGGAGGGCGCGCGGGTGGTCGCGGACAAGGTCGTCCGGCTGCTCGCCAGGCCGCCGGAGGGCGGGCCGTTCGACGTCGTCTTCGCCGATCCTCCCTACGCGGTGCCGGACGCCGAGGTGGCCACGGTGCTTGAGCTGCTGCGGGACCACGGCTGGCTGGCCGAGGAGGGATTGGTGGCTTTCGAGAGGGAAAGCAGAGGAAAAGCCCTTGTGTGGCCTGAGGGGTACGTTGAGGAGAGGGTCCGTCGTTATGGCGAAGCGTCCGTTTGGTACGGTCGCGCCGCCGGGAACCCGTAGACCTGGGAGGCGTCTTGCGCCGCGTAGTCTGCCCGGGGTCGTTCGACCCCATCACCAATGGCCATCTTGACATCATCGGACGTTCGGCCCGCCTGTACGACGAAGTGACGGTGGCGGTCCTCATCAACGTCGAGAAGAGCAGCCTGTTCACCGTCGACGAACGCATCGAGATCCTGCAGACGGTCACCAAGGATTTCTCGAACGTCACCGTCAGGAAGTTCCACGGCCTGCTGGTGGACTTCTGCAAGCAGAACGACATCCCCGCCATCGTCAAGGGCATCAGGGTGGTCAGCGACTTCGACTACGAGCTGCAGATGGCCCAGCTCAACTACCGCCTGTCGGGGGTGGAGACGCTGTTCATGCCGACCAACCCCGAGTACTCGTTCCTGTCCTCAAGCCGGGTCAAGGAGATCGCCCGTTATGGCGGAGACGTGTCGGGTCTGGTGCCCGACCTCGTGCACAAGCTCCTCATCGAGCGGCTCAGGGGCTGAACGCGACCTGCTATCCTTTCATTTCGGCCTTGTACGACGGCGAGCATCTTCGCCATGCCTAGCGAGATCAGGATGACTCAGCACCTCGACCCCCGCTCCCCGTGGGTGATCTCCACTCATGACCTGGGCAAGCGGCCGGGCACGATGCGGCAGATGACCCTGGCCCTCCCGGCACCGGAAGACCTCGGCGTCGACATGATCGGCGTCCCCAAGGACGCCGAAGTCGAGCTGGATCTCCGGTTCGAAGCAGTGATGGAAGGCGTGCTCGTGTCCGGCACGGCGCGTGCCCCGCTCGCCGGGGAGTGCGCCCGCTGCCTCGACCCGATGTCCTCGGACATCGAGGTCGATCTGCAGGAGCTGTTCTTCTACTCCGACGAGGACGCCTCCGAGGACGACTCGCTGCTCGACGGCGAACTGCTCGACCTCGAGCCGACGTTCCGCGACGCGGTGGTGCTCGCACTGCCGCTGAGCCCCGTGTGCCGCGAGGACTGCGAAGGGCTCTGCACGGAGTGCGGGGTCAAGCTGGCCGAGGCCGGCGACGACCACCGGCACGAGGTGATCGATGCCCGCTGGGCGTCGTTGCAAGGTCTGATTTCCGACAAAGATAACGATCAGGAGAAGTGACGTGGCCGTCCCGAAGCGAAAGATGTCGCGGAGCAACACCCGCGCCCGTCGCTCCCAGTGGAAGACGACTGCCGTCGCCCTGGTGAGCTGCCCGCAGTGCCGTTCGCCGAAGCAGCCGCACATCGCGTGCCCCACCTGCGGCACCTACAACCGCCGTCAGGTCATCGAGCCGTCCGCCTGATCCGCCGGCACG
This sequence comes from Nonomuraea coxensis DSM 45129, assembly GCF_019397265.1. Taxonomy (NCBI): domain Bacteria; kingdom Bacillati; phylum Actinomycetota; class Actinomycetes; order Streptosporangiales; family Streptosporangiaceae; genus Nonomuraea; species Nonomuraea coxensis. Next base: position 7,476,822 of record NZ_CP068985.1, on the reverse strand, counting down.
ACCGCAGACCCCTGCCGGATGGACCGCCGCCGCCTTTCGTGCTTGGTTGAGAGCGTGGCGGCAGTCACCCAGCAGGTTTCTCGTCAGCAGTTGACGTGATGCCGACCGAGTGCCATTGTGCCTCGGTCGGCGTTACCGTCTCAGATGCGTGCGGCGGCGGTTCGCCCGCGGCCGTGGTGGACGCCGGGGCCAACGCGATCACCCCGACGCCCACCACGTTTTCGGGCATCTTCCCGCCAGTCGGCGCGCCATCGCCATAGGAAGATGTCCGAGGAGGAAGCACGTGGGCGCAGGTCCTAAGCCCGTGGCCGTCGAGGTCGCCAGGGACGAACTTGAGCGGGTTCTGTCGGTCGGTCTCGACCACGACATTCTTGAGCGGGCGCTGACGCACCGCTCGTACGCGTACGAGAACGGCGGCCTGCCGACCAACGAGCGCCTGGAGTTCCTCGGCGACTCGGTGCTCGGCCTGGTGGTCACCGACACCCTCTACCGCAACCACCCCGACCTGCCCGAGGGGCAGCTCGCCAAGCTGCGGGCGGCCGTGGTCAACATGCGCGCGCTGGCCGACGTGGCCCGCAACCTCGGCCTCGGCCGCTTCCTGCGGCTCGGCAGGGGCGAGGAGGGCACCGGCGGGCGCGACAAGTCCTCGATCCTGGCCGACACGCTGGAGGCCCTGATCGGCGCGATCTACGTCGACAAGGGGCTCGGCGAGGCGTTCCGCGTGGTCCACCTGCTGTTCGACCCGCTGATCGTGCGCTCGGCGTCGCTGGGCGCCGGGCTCGACTGGAAGACCTCGCTGCAGGAGCTCACCGCCTCCGAGGCGCTCGGGGTGCCCGAGTACCACGTCGAGGAGAGCGGGCCCGACCACGCCAAGTCGTTCACCGCCATGGTGCGGGTCGGCGGCGAGTCCTACGGGTCGGGCACCGGCCGCAGCAAGAAGGAGGCCGAGCAGCAGGCGGCCGAGGCGGCGTGGACCCGCATCCGGGCCCGCCGCGACGAGCGCGAGAAGCAGCGCGAGAGCCAGCCCGCCGCGGGCTGAGCCGCGCGAGGAGCGGAGTCCTGTGCCGGAGTTGCCGGAGGTCGAGGTCGTCAGGCGTGGCCTCGCCCAGTGGGTCGTCGGCCGTGAGATCGCCTCCGCGGAGGTGCTGCACCCCCGCGCCGTCCGGAGGCACCTGCCGGGCGCCGACGAGTTCGCGGCCCGGCTGAAGGGCCGGACGGTGCTGTCGGCCGAGCGCCGCGGCAAGTACCTGTGGCTGCCGCTGTCGGGCGCTCCCGAGGCGCTGCTGGCACACCTGGGGATGAGCGGCCAGCTCCTGGTCGTCGATCCGCAGGCGCCGCCGGAGAAGCACCTGCGGGTCCGCCTGCGCTTCGAGGATGGCGGCCCCGACCTGCGCTTCGTCGACCAGCGCACGTTCGGGCACGTCATGCTCACCCCGCTGGTGAACGGCGTGCCCGAGCCGATCGCGCACATCGCGCCCGACCCGTTCGAGGCGGCCTTCGACGACGAGGAGTTCGCCCGGCGGCTGCGGGCCAGGCGCACCGAGGTCAAGCGGGCCCTGCTCGACCAGTCGCTGATCAGCGGCGTCGGCAACATCTACGCCGACGAGGCGCTGTGGATCTCCCGGCTGCACTGGGCCCGCCCGACGCAGACGCTCACCAAGCCCAAGATCGCCGAGCTGCTGGCGGCGGTCCGCACGGTCATGGCCGCCGCGCTGCGGCAGGGCGGCACGTCGTTCGACAGCCTGTACGTCAACGTCAACGGCGAGAGCGGCTACTTCGAACGCTCGCTGGAGGTCTACGGGCGGCGCGACCTGCCCTGCTCCCGGTGCGGCGCGGCGATCAGGCGCGAGGCGTTCATGAACCGCTCGTCCTACTCCTGCCCCAGATGCCAGCGGCGGCAGCGGCCAGCAGGCTGAGGGCGGCGGCCGGCCACATCGCGGCGGTGGTCGACACCCCGTCCACGACCCGGCCGCCCACCAGGGCGCCGAGCGCGATCGACAGGTTGAACGCGCTCACGAACAGGGCGGTCCCCAGCTCGCCGCCGCCCGAGCGCATGATCCACAGTTGCAGGGTCACGCCCACGCCGCCGTAGCCGAGCCCCCACACGACGAGCGCGGCCAGCGGCGGGGCGCCGAGCGGCAGGGCGGCCGTGGCCGCGGCGACGAGGACGGCCAGCAGGATGAGGACGGCACGGGGGTTCCTGGCCGCGCGGGCCCCGGCGGCGAAGTTGCCGGCGACGCCGGCCGCGCCGTACAGCAGGAGGGCGGCGCTGACCAGGCCCGGACCGGCCTGCGCGGTCTGCTCCATGAACGGCCGGAGGTACGTGTAGGCGGCGAAGTGCCCGCCGATGATCAGCACGGTCAGCACGAGCACGAGCGCGAGCGGCCGGGACATCCGCGACCGCGCCCCCGCCCGGTCCCCGGATGAGGGCAGAGGCGGGAGGGTGACGGCCAGCAGGGCGAGCAGCGCCAGGGCCAGCACGCCCAGGGCGGCGAAGGCCGCCCGCCACCCCGCCGAGGAGGACACCAGCGTCGCCACGGGCACCCCCAGCACCGACGCCACCGACACCCCGCCCAGGATGACCGAGGTGGCCCGCCCGACCTGCCGTTCGGGCACCAGCCGCGCCCCCAGCCCGGCCGCGAACGCCCAGAACCCGCCGATGCTCACCCCGGTCGCCACCCGGGCCGCCAGCATGACCGCGTAGCCGGGCGCGAGCGCCGCCGCGAGGTTCGCCGCCGCCAGCAGCGCCATCAGCCCGATCAGCAGCGTCCTGCGGTCGGCCCGGCGGGCGGCCACGGCCAGCGCCGGCGCGGCGACGGCGGCCACCAGCCCCGGCGCGGACATGGTGAGGCCCGCCGTCCCCGGCGAGACGCCGAGGTCCGCGGCGATCGAGGTGAGCAGGCCGACGGGCAGCATCTCGCTGGTCACGAGGGTGAAAGTGCCGAGGGCCACCGAGGCCACGGCGAGCGGGCGCGCCCGTACGGGGGAGGGGTCAAGGGTTGTCGTCATGCCCCTCAGCCTTCTTCCGGCCCGGCTCCGGGAACAACGGCGAAGTCCGAAGGCTTGGTTGAGTCAGGCTGAACGATCCACGGGGAGGCGGACATGGACTTCAGGGAGCTGGAGTGCTTCCTGGTGCTCAGCGAGGAGCTGCACTTCGCCCGTACGGCCGAACGCCTCTACCTGTCACCCGCCCGGGTCAGCCAGCTCCTGCGCGCGCTGGAGACCAGGATCGGCGGCCGGCTGTTCGAGCGGACGAGCCGGCGGGTGCGCCTCACGCCGCTCGGCGAGCGGTTCCTGGCCGACCTGAGGCCCGCCTACGACGGCGTGACGGGCGCCGTGAGCCGCGCCACGGCCGCCGCGCGGGCGGTGAAGGAGGTGGTGCGGGTGGGCTTCCTCGCGACGCCCACGGAGGTCGTGACGGGCAGCGTACGGGCCTTCGAGCGCCGCCATCCCGGCAGCGCGGCCGAGCTGGTGGAGATCCCGCTCGCCGACCCGTTCACCCGGCTGCGGGCCGGTGAGGTGGACGTCGCCTTCACCCTCCTGCCGGTGGACGAGCCCGACCTCGCCACGGGGCCGGCGCTGAACAGGGTCTCCTATCGGCTCGGACTCCCCGCCGGCCATCCGCTCGCGGGGCGGCCGGCCGTGACGGCGGAGGAACTGGCCGAGGTTCCCCTGATCGGCCTGGCGGGGCCGGCGCCGTGCTGGTGGAGCGAGCGGACGGCACCCTCCGTGACGCCTTCCGGACGGCCGATACCCCGGTCGGGCGCCGTCGCCACCGCGCAGGAGGGCTTGACACAGGTGGCCCTCGGGCGTGGGGGAATGCTTTTCTGCACCCCCACCGCGGCCGTCCACGAGCGGCCCGACGTAAGCTTCGTGCCGGTCAGCGGGCTGGCGCCGTCGATCCTGGGCCTGGCCTGGGTCAGGGCGGCGGAGAGCGCGACGGTCAGGGCGTTCGTGGCGGCGGCGGCCGGGTGGGCGTCCTCCGCGAAGGACGCCCTGGTCGCCTGAGGACGACGGGCCCAGGGGAGGGGAAAGATGACGGAAAATCAGGAAAACGCCAGGTTGACGGCCTGGGTCCGGGGGAGGGTCCAGGGTGTCGGTTTCCGTTGGTGGACCCGCGCCAGGGCACTGGAGCTGGGCCTCACCGGGTGGGCCCGCAACACCGACGACGGCCGGGTCGAGGTCGTCGCGGAGGGCTCGCGCGTGAGCTGCGTCAAGCTGCTGGAGCTGCTCAGAGGTTGCGACACGCCGGGCAGGGTCGATGGAGTAGTGGAACGTTGGAGCGAACCCCGAGGTAGTTTGGGTGGTTTTGTGGAGAGGTAGCCACTTTCGTTAAACCGCCCAAATAGGGTATAGTTATATGTCGGGAGTGCCCATCAGTAGGGCGCAGCGGTTTGTTCGACTTGACCGCCCACACTGCCGGTGCGACTCTTGTTAGGTACCACGCGCACCCCTCCCGCGGAATAAGAAGTGCGCGAACCAGTCTGGTCACTCAGCGTGGAGGACCCTTTACCATGGCGAAGGCTCTACTCGGCCACGTCGGCGGTCCTGACCCTCGTATGGTCTCGGAGATGCGCCGCCTGCAGCAGCGCATCCGTGACCTGGAGGCAGAACTCATCCGACTTCAGGCCACGAACGACGCTCTTGCGGCGCAGACCCGCGACGAGGCGCTCAGTCGCTTGCAGGAGCGCGAGCCGGCACTCACCTGAGAGTGATCGGAACGCAGGACCCAGGGACGTCTCCACGAGGCGTCCCTTGCTATTTGCCCTTGTCCCACCCGGCGTCGCCTGCGCCGGGTGGCCGGGACCAGTAGGCTTTTCCGAAGGTCCGGGTCAGGGAGAAGGGGGTCGCGCTTGTACCTGAAGACCCTCACCCTGCGCGGGTTCAAGTCCTTCGCCTCCGCCACCGCCCTGCGGTTCGAGCCGGGCATCACCTGCGTGGTCGGCCCCAACGGCTCCGGCAAGTCCAACGTCGTCGACGCCCTCGCCTGGGTCATGGGCGAGCACAGCGCCAAGTCGCTGCGCGGCGGCAAGATGGAGGACGTCATCTTCGCCGGCACCTCCTCCCGGCCGCCCCTCGGCCGCGCCGAGGTCACGCTGACCATCGACAACACCGACGGCGCGCTGCCGATCGACTACACCGAGGTCACCATCAGCCGGCTGATGTTCCGGTCCGGGCAGAGCGAATACGCGATCAACGGCGACACCTGCCGCCTGCTCGACATCCAGGAGCTGCTGTCCGACTCCGGCATCGGCCGCGAGATGCACGTCATCGTCGGCCAGGGCCAGCTCGACGCCGTGCTGCACGCGGGCCCGGAAGACCGCAGGGCCTTCATCGAAGAGGCCGCCGGCGTGCTCAAGCACCGCAAGCGCAAGGAGAAGGCGCTGCGGAAGCTGGACGCCATGCAGGCCAACCTGACCCGCGTCCAGGACCTCGCGACCGAGCTGCGCCGCCAGCTCAAGCCCCTCGGCAGGCAGGCCGAGATCGCCCGCAAGGCCGCCGTCATCCAGGCCGACCTGCGCGACGCCCGGTTGCGGCTGCTCGCCGACGACGTCGGCACGCTGCGCGCCACCCTGGAGCGCGAGGCCGCCGACGAGGCCGCGATCATGGCCAGGCGCGCCCAGGTCGAGGCCGAGCTGGCCGAGGCCCAGCGGCGCGAGGCCGCGCTGGAGGCCGCGGAGGCCGAGGCCCAGCCCCGGCTGGCCGCCGCCCAGGAGACCTGGTTCCGGCTGTCCTCGCTCCGCGAGCGCATCACCGGCCTGGAGCAGCTCGCCGCCGAGCGGCACCGCCACGCGCTCGACGCCGCCTCCATCGAGCGCCGCGGCCGCGACCCCGAAGACCTCGAACGCGAGGCGGACGAGGCGCGCGAGCGCGAGCTCGTGCTCAGGGCGGAGCTGGAGCAGGCGCGCGAGCTGCTCGAGGAGGCCGTCCAGGCGCGGGCCGGGTGCGAGGCCGAGCTGAGCGAGGAGGAGCGGCGGCTCGCGCTGGCCGCCCGTGCCGCCGCCGACCGCCGCGAGGGCCTGGCCAGGCTGCGCGGCCAGGTCGACTCCGTACGCAGCAGGGCCCGCGCCGCCGAGGAGGAGATCGGCCGGCTCCAGCAGGCGGTGGCCGAGGCCGCCGAACGCGCCCGGCAGGCCGGCGAGGACCTGGAGACCCAGCGGCTGGAGGAGCCCCCGGTCGATCCCGCGCTGGCCGAGGAGCTGGCCACGGCGCAGGCGCTGGTCGAGGAGGCCCGCGCGGTCGCCGACGCGGCCAGGGCGGCGGCCGAGGAGGCCAAGGCCGCCCTCGACGAGCCGCGTTCGGGGCTGCAGGCCGCCCGCGCGGCGGTCGCCACGGCGCGCTCCGCCGACCAGGAGGCGCAGCGCTCGGTCGCCGCGCTGTCCGCCCGCCGCGACGCCCTGGAGCTGGGCCTGGCGAGGGGCGACGGCGGCGCCGCGCTGCTGGAGGCCGACCTCGCCGGGGTGCTCGGCCCGCTGGCCGTCGCGCTGCAGGTCACGCCGGGCGCGGAGACGGCGGTCGCCGCCGTGCTCGGCCCGGTCGCCGAGGCGATCGCCGTCAAGACCATCGACACCGCCGTGGAGGCCCTCACCCTGCTGCGCGACCGCGACGCCGGCCAGGCCACCCTGCTGGTCGCCCGCCCCGGCGGACCCAGCGGCTCCGGCGGGGGCGGCGGTGCGTACGGGGCCGCGCCCGAGGGGGCGCGGTGGGCCGCCGATCTGGTCACCGTTCCCGACCACCTGCGGCCGGCGCTCGACCACGTGCTCGACGGCGTCGCCGTGGTGGCCGACCTGGAGGCGGCGCGGGAGCTGGTCGAGCGGCACCCGCGGCTCAGGGCCGTCACCATGGCGGGAGACGTGGTGGGCGCGCGGGTGGCGAGCGGCGGAGCCGCGGGCGGGCAGTCCGTGCTCCAGGTCCGCGCCGCCTTCGACGAGGCCGTCAGAGACCTGGAGGAGGCCGAGGCGCGGGCGGAGGAGACCGCGGCGGCCCTGGACGAGGCGATCGACGGAGAGCAGCGCGCCCAGGCCGCCCTGGAGGCCGCCCAGACCGGGGTCAACGAGGCCCAGACCGCCGTCACGACCGCCCAGTCCGGCGTGAGCGCCGCCCAGGGCGCGCTCGACCAGGTCAGGGGCCGCCAGCGGGAGGCCGACCAGCGCACGGCCGCCGCCGCCCGGCGGCTCGCCCAGCTGGAGGCCGCCGCGGGCGCCGCCCGCGCCGAGGCCGAACGGCTGGCCGCGAGCGTGACCAAGGCCGAGGCGGCCCGCGCCGAGGGCCTGGAGGAGCTGGCCGAGCTGGAGATCCGCCTGGCGGAGGCCGAATACGCCCAGGAGCTGGAGACCGAGCCCACCACCGACCTGCGCGACGAGCTGGCCGCCTCCTGCGAGGCGGCCCGCCGGCGCGAGATGGACACCCGCCTCCAGGTCCGCACGGCCGAGGAGCGCGTCAAGAGCGTCGAGGGCCGCGCCGACGGCCTGCTGCGGGCCGCCCGCCGCGAACGCGAGGAACGCGCCCAGGCGGCCGCTCAGCGGGCCAGGCGGCGGCGTCAGGCGGCGCTCGCCGAGGCCGTGAGCAAGGGCGCCAAGCGGGTGCTGGCGGCCCTGGCCGAGTCGGTCGCGCTGGCCTCCAGGGAGCGCGACGAGGCCGACCTCGCCCGCGTCGCGATCGACGCCGAGCTCAAGCAGGTGCGCCTGCGGGTGCGCGAGCTCGGCCAGGAGCTCGACAAGCTGGTCAACCGCGTGCACGGCAGCGAGGTCGCGCGCACCGAGCAGCGGCTGCGGCTGGAGCAGCTGGAGCAGCGGGCGCTGGAGGAGTTCGGCGTCGAGGTCGAGTCGCTGCTCACCGAGTACGGCCCCGACGCCGAGGTCCCCGGCGACCCGCCCGTCCCCTACGTGCGTGAGGAGCAGGAGAAGCGGGCGCGGGCCGCCGAGCGGCAGATGAACCAGCTCGGCAAGGTCAACCCGCTCGCGCTGGAGGAGTTCGCGGCGCTGGAGGAGCGGCACGCGTTCCTGACCTCGCAGCTCGAAGACCTGAAGAAGACCCGGCGCGACCTGCTGACCGTGGTCAAGGAGGTCGACGACCGCGTGGAGCAGATGTTCGCCTCCGCGTACGACGACGTGGCCCGCGAGTTCGAGCAGATCTTCACCCGCGTGTTCCCCGGCGGCGAGGGCCGGCTGGTCCTCACCCAGCCGGACGACATGCTGACCACCGGCATCGAGGTCGAGGCCAGGCCGCCGGGCAAGAAGGTCAAGCGGCTGTCGCTGCTGTCGGGTGGCGAGCGCTCGCTCACGGCGGTGGCGTTCCTGATCTCGATCTTCAAGGCGCGGCCGTCGCCGTTCTACGTGATGGACGAGGTCGAGGCCGCTCTTGACGACACCAACACGCAGCGCCTGCTGACGCTCTTCGAGGAGCTGCGGCAGAGCTCGCAGCTGATCGTCATCACGCACAACAAGCGCACGATGGAGATCGCCGACGCTCTCTACGGCGTGTCGATGCGCGGCGACGGGGTCACGCAGGTCGTCAGCCAGCGGCTCAGAGAGCGCGAGCCGGCCTGAACGGTGTGGCCTTGGGCGTGACCATGACAGTCGATCTGGAAAACTGACATCTTGTGGAGAGTTACCTCGGCGTCATCGTGATCGTGGCCGTCGTCGCCCTGCTGGCGGCCGGCGGTCTCTTCCTGCTGCTCAGGCCGGGCCGGAAGGCCCCGCCGGTCAAGCCGCCAGAGACCCTCCCGATCCCGGAGGAGAAGGAGAAGCCGCCCGCCGCGGCCGAGGAGCGCGAGGGCGGGGCGACCACCACGCTGCCGCCGCCCGCCCCGCCGGCGGAGCCGATGGTCGTCGTCCCCGAGATCGAGGTGCCGCCGCCGTCCGCCGGCCGGATGGTGCGGCTGCGCTCGCGGCTGGCCCGTTCGCAGAGCGCGCTCGGGCGCGGCCTGCTGGAGCTGCTGTCCCGTGACCGGCTCGACGACGAGGTGTGGGACGAGATCGAGGAGCGCCTCATCACCGCCGACGTCGGCATCGCGCCGACGCAGGTGATCGTCGAGGAACTGCGCACCCGCGTCAAGGTGCTGGGCAGCCGCACGCCCGCGGAGGTGCGGGCGCTGCTGCGTGAGCAGCTGCTCGCCCAGATCGACCCCGACCTCGACCGCACCCTGCACGTCCAGAAGCACGGCGAGCGCCCGGCCGTGGTGCTCGTCGTCGGCGTCAACGGCACCGGCAAGACCACCACCACGGGCAAGCTCGCGCGTTCACTGGTCGGCGACGGCAAGAAGGTCACGCTCGGCGCCGCCGACACCTTCCGCGCCGCGGCGGCCGACCAGCTCCAGACGTGGGGCGAGCGCGTGGGCGCCGACACCGTGCGCGGGCCCGAGGGCGCCGACCCGGCGTCCGTGGCCTTCGACGCGGTCGCGAAGGGCATGGAGGAGAAGGTCGACGTCGTCATCGTCGACACCGCGGGCCGCCTGCACACCAAGACCGGCCTGATGGACGAGCTGGGCAAGGTGAAGCGGGTCATCGAGAAGAAGGCGACGGTCGACGAGGTGCTGCTCGTCCTCGACGCGACCACCGGCCAGAACGGCATGCGCCAGGCCCAGGTGTTCGGCGAGGTCGTCAACATCACCGGCATCGCGCTGACCAAGCTGGACGGCACCGCCAAGGGCGGCATCGTGATCTCGGTGCAGCGGGAGCTGGGCGTGCCGGTCAAGCTCGTCGGGCTCGGTGAGGGTCCCGACGACCTGGCGCCGTTCGACGCCGAGGTCTTCGTGGACGCGATCCTGGGTGAGTGATCCATTACGGTCAGGTCGTTTCTGGTGATGTAAGAGCCCTTACCAGAAGATGCCTTGATGGGCGAGATTTCCGTGTGCTGACATGTACCGGTCATCAGTGATCGTCGGGTCATGAGCACGCGAAAGGGCGCCCCCATGAAGAAGATCGTCGTTCACCGGCCAGGAACCGTGAAGGTCACCGCCGCGGCCGCGCCGAGGCACATGTCCTGAGCCGACCTCGCCGGCGCCTCCCGCACAGAGGCGCCGGCCGCACCGGAAGAGGTCGCGTGAACACGATCGTCATCGACGCGGACCGCCGCGCGGGAGGCCCCTACACCTTCGCCGCTGCGCTCCTCGGCCGCCTCGTCCCTGAGGCGCTGGAGAGCGGATCCGGCCTGCCCGCCCTTCACGACATCGAGATCAGGGCGGCGGCGCCCGCCCTGCGGCCGCTCGTGCCGGCCCGCAGGCGCTCGCTCGCCGACAGTCTGCCCCGGTCCCAGCGGGTGCTGGTCCCGGGGGCGCGGCGCACGCTCAGGCTGGCCAACGGGCTCGCCGAGTTCGTCCGCGGCCACCTGACGCGGACGGGGCCGCTCACGGTCACCGTCACCAACCTGGCCGAGGCCGACCCCACCGACGCCGAACTGGTCGCGGTGCTGCGCCGCCGGCTCGACCCCGCGCTGCTGCGCGTCGAGGAGGGGCCGTCGGCGCCGTCGGCCGGGCCGCTGCCCGAGGACTTCGACCGCTACCGCGACGAGGGCTTCCACCACGCCATGGCCGAGTCGGGGCTCGCCAGGCTGCGCGCGAGCGCGTACGAGGACGACCCGGGCGGCTGGGAGCGGCTGCTGGTGCGGGTCGCCGGCGCCCTGGAGGCCGTCGAGCGGGAGGACGAGGCCCGCGCGCTCTACGACGAGGCCCGCCGCCGCGTCACCGACCCGCGGCGCCGCGCCACGATGGCCTACGCCACGGCCATGATCCTCGTCCGGCACCACGACCCGGCCCGGCGCGACCCGGAGGAGGCGCTGGCCTGGGTCAACGAGGCCGTCACCATCACCTCCCTGCTGCCCGACCCCCGCGAGCGCGCCTTCCACCTGGGCTTCGACCTCAACGGCAAGGCCCTCGTCGAGGTGCGCAGGGGCCGCGTGGAAGCCGCCATGGACCTCGTCCAGGAGGCGCTCGACCTGGCCGGGGCCGACCTCGCCGACCAGCACCCGATCCACCGGCTCGTGCTGCACGCCAACCGCGCCCAGCTCCTCGCCATGGCCGGCCGGCCCGAGGAGGCGCTGGCCGACTACGGGCGGGCGATCGCCGCCGACCCCGGCTACCCCGACTACTACCTCGACCGGGGCAACCTGCTGCACCGGCTCGGCCGCCCGGCGGAGGCGCTGGCCGACTACGAGGCCGTCATGCGGCTCAGCCCGCCCTTCCCCGAGGCGTACTACAACCGCTCCGAGCTGCGTTACGCCGCGGGCGACCTGGCGGGGGCCCGCGCCGACCTGGACCACACGCTGGAGCTGGACCCGGCCTTCGCCCCCGCCTACGTCAACCGGGCCGGGATCCACGCGGCGACCGGGGCGTACGCGCTGGCCAGGGACGATGCGCAGGCGGGGCTGGCGGTCGCGCCGCGTGATCCGTACCTGCTGTGCGTGCTCGGTCAGGTCGAGCAGGCCGAGGGCCGCGCCCGGGAGGCGCGGGCCGCCTACGACCGGGCGCTGGAGCTGGACCCGCGCCTGGTGGCGGCGTGGGCCGGCCGGGCCGAGCTGGCCCACGAGCGCGGCGACCACGAGGAGGCCCTCGCCGACCTGGGCCGCGCGCTCGACGTGGAGGAGAGCGCGGAGCTGCTGTTCAACCGGTCGGTGGTGTTGCGGGCGGCGGGGCTGCCGGAGCGGGCGCGTCGGGACCTGCTGCGCGCCGCCGACCTGGCCCCGGACGACGAGGACGTGGGGCGCGCGCTGGCCGAGGTGTGAGGCGGCGCCCGCGCGGGGTACGTGGCGCCGATGGGCAAGATCCTCGTCGGCACCGCGTCGTGGACGGACAAGTCGCTGCTCGCCTCCGGCTGGTACCCGCCGGAGGCGCGCACCGCGAGCGCACGCCGGACGGGTTCACCTTCAACGTCAAGGCGTTCTCCCTGCTCACCCAGCACCCGACCCGGCCGTCCTCGCTGCACAAGGACTTACGCGCGGCGCTCGGCGAGAGCCCCAAGCGCACCCTCTACCAGCGTGACCTGCCGGCGGAGATCGTCGAGGAGGTGTGGGACCGGTTCCTGGGCGCGCTCGCGCCGCTGCACGAGGCGGGGCGGCTGGGGGCGCTGCTGTTCCAGTTCCCGCCGTGGTTCCCGCCGGGCGAGAGCAACCGCCGTTACCTGCTGCGCTGCCGCGACCGGTGCCGGCCGATGCGGATCTGCGTCGAGTTCCGCAACGCCGCCTGGATGGACGACGCGCACCGGGAGGACACGCTCGCCTTCCTCGCGGCGCACGACCTGCCGTACGTGTGCGTGGACATGCCTCAAGGGCACCCGTCGTCCGTGCCGCCCGTGCTGGCCGCCACCTCGGACCTCGCCGTCGTCCGCCTGCACGGGCACTCCGAGCGGTGGACGAGCCGGGTGATCGAGGAGCGGTTCGGCTACCTGTACGGCGAGCACGAGCTGCGCGACTGGGCGGAGCTGCTGGGCGCGGACCGCTGACCGGAGCTACCCCTCCAGCCAGGCGCGCAGCTCGGCGAGGTGCGGCTCGATGTCGAGCGACTGCGCGGCGAGCCAGGCGGGGTTGCCGTAGGTGCCCTTGTAGCGGTCGCCGCTGTCGCAGACGAGCGTGACGACGCTGCCGCGCTCGCCCGTCTGGCGCATCTCGTCGACGAGCTGCACGCAGGCGGCCATGTTGGTGCCGGTGGAGCCGCCGACGTCGAGTCCGGTGACCTCGCGGGTCCAGTGCATGGCGGCGATGGAGTGGGCGTCGGGCACCGCGATCATGCGGTCGATGACGGACGGCTGGAACGACGGCTCCACGCGGGGCCTGCCGATGCCCTCGATCCGCGAGCCGGGCGCGGTGAGCGCGGCGTCGCCGGTGGTCCAGCTCGGGTAGAAGGCCGAGCCCTCGGGGTCGACGACGGCGAGGCGCGTGGGGTGACGGCGGTAGCGGATGTAGCGGCCGATGGTGGAGGAGGTGCCGCCGGTGCCCGCCCCGACGACGATCCAGGCCGGCTCGGGGTGCGGCTCCATCGCCATCTGGGAGTAGATGGACTCGGCGATGTTGTTGTTGCCGCGCCAGTCGGTGGCGCGTTCGGCGTAGGTGAACTGGTCCATGAAATGGCCGCCGGTCTCGGCGGCCAGACGGTGAGATTCGTCATAGATCGTGGCGGGATCGCGTACGAGATGACATTTGCCGCCGTAGAACTCGATGAGGTGGATCTTCTCCGGCGAGGTGGAGGCGGGCATCACCGCGATGAAGGGCAGCCCCAGCAGCCTGGCGAAATAGGCCTCGCTGACCGCCGTGGAGCCGCTGGAGGCCTCGACGACGGTGGTGGCGGGCCCGATCCAGCCGTTGGCCAGACCGTAGAGGAACAGCGAGCGAGCGAGTCGGTGTTTGAGTGAACCTGTAGGGTGCACCGACTCGTCTTTCAAGTAGAGGTTTACTCCCCAGTGCGAGGGCAGCGGAAAGACGTGAAGGTGTGTGTCGCAACTGCGGTTGGCATCGGCCTCCACCTTGAGTATGGCCTCCGCCACCCAGCGGCGCGTACGCGAGTCGTGACGGTCTACGAAAATCATGCTCTTACGCTATCCCCTGTGATGCTGGCCACTATTACTGCGGAAATGGGTAGGTAGTGTTATGATAACGAGACTTGTCCGGCCGTGGACGTGATGACGCACGCCGCGAGCAGACGGACGGAAACCCCTTCTGACCTTGGCGGACTCTCGCTAACGCGTCCCTTAGCCGGGACTTGCCATGATGAGAACGTCGGCAGACGGCCTTTGCCGAGACGGGGGACAGCGCAAGGGGGAATGAACATTTTGATCACCATGACCGATGAGCAGCGCCAGGACTGGTTCGAGCGCGATGTCGTGCCCGTGACGTCGCAGCTGTTCGCGTCCGCCATGCGCTTGACCCGGAACGCCGCCGACGCGGAGGACCTCGTCCAGGAGACGGTGGCCAAGGCGTACACGTCTTACCACCAGTTCCGTGAGGGCACCAACCTCAAGGCGTGGCTCCACCGCATCCTCACGAACAACTTCATCAACGACTACCGCAAGAAGCAGCGCTCGCCGAAGCTGTCCGCGGCCGAGGAGATCGAGGACTGGCAGCTCCACGCCGCCGAGTCGCACAGCTCCACCGGTCTCCGGTCGGCCGAGACCGAGGCGCTCGACCGGCTGCCCGACAACGTCGTCATGAACGCCCTCCGCTCCCTGCCCGAGGACTTCCGGGTGGCCGTCTACCTGGCCGACGTGGAGGGATTCCCGTACAAGGAGATCGCCGAGCGCATGGGCACGCCCATCGGCACCGTGATGTCCCGCCTGCACCGGGGCCGCCGCCAGCTCCGCGGGATGCTGGAGGAGTACGCCCGCGAGGAGGGCGCGCTGCGCGTTCCCAGCCAGCGCGCCGCCTGAGCAGGGAAGGTCATTCCCCCAGAGACAGATGGAGGCGGACGCGCAGCACGCCGCCTTCCGCGCGCAGCTCCACCAGGTCGCAGAGCTGCCTGCTGATCCAGAGCCCGTATCCCCTGGGGGACTCGGGCTCGGGTGGTATGTAGCCGGGCAGGGGGTCGTCCAGGGCCCCACCGGGGTCGGCGATCTCGCAGAGCAGCTCCCCGCCGGTCTTCCACATCGTGATCGTGCCGAATCCCGCCCCGTGCTCCACGCTGTTCGCGGCGATCTCCGAGACGCTGATGACCAGCGACGTCACGTGGTCGCGCGCCATGCCCGCGGTGCTCGCCCAGTCGCCGACGCTGCGGCGCAGCCGTCTCAGCTCGCGGGCGGTGAAGCGGATCGTCACCGCGCCGGGCCCGGGCGCGGGCAGCGGGGCGCGGTCGCCGTCCAGCACCAGCTCACCCGGCGGGACGAAACCGGCGCTCGGCGTCTCGCCCGCCGCGTCCAGCAGCAGCGGATGGTTGACCTCGTGGTACTCCAGCGCGGCCGGAGGCGTCCTGCGCAGGTCGTACATGCAGAAGACGAGCGCCGAGGAGCGGGCGAGCGCCGCGTTGACCACCGACTCGTGGCGGATCAGCTCGCGGACCTCGCGCTCGTTCCTGCCCTCCCATGCCGGCTCGCCGACGACGAGCGTGCGCCGGCCCCGGGTGTACTCGTGCAGGGCGGCCAGGGTGCGGTAGGGGTGGCCGTACCAGGAGGCCGCCACCCGCCGGTCGACGCGCTCGGCGTCCCGGCCCAGGGCCTCGGCCAGCCGGTCCAGCTTGTCGGGGCGGGTGATCACCAGCACCCGCCGGCCCTCGGTGAGCGCGGTCCGCACGCGCGGCAGCACGAGCCGGACATAGGCGTCATCAGAGTCGTACGGCACGCCGACGTGCCTCAGACCCTCGCCCTTGATCCGTGCCCCGTCGGGCCGCACGGGCGAAACGTAACAAGCGCGCCGGGGCTACGCAACGGCTATCAGGGCGACCGCGCCGAGCGCGCATGCCACGCCCGTCACCTGGATGCCGTTCAGCCGCTCGCCGAGCACGTGCCTCGCCAGCAGCAGCGTGCTGGCCGGGTAGAGCGAGACGAGCACGGCCACGAGACTGAGCAGCCCCTGCCGCTGCGCCAGCAGGTAGAGGACGTTGGCCGCCATGTCGAGCACGCCCGCCGCCACGATCACGCGGCCCGCTCCCGCCCCCGCCCGGGGCCACAGCGCGCGCCCGGTGGCGAGCGCCACCAGGGCCACCGCCGTCACCGACGACAGGCGCGCCCCGACCAGCGGCCACAGGCCGGCGTCGGCGGGCGCCATGGCGAGCAGGATGAAGAACCCGCCGAACCCGGCCCCGGCCAGCAGCGCGGTCGCGAGCCCCGCTGAGGCGCCCCGGCCGGCGCCGGCCGAGCGGTCCTGGCTGACCAGCAGCACGGAGCCGAGCGCCAGCGCCACGCCCACGAGCGCCCAGAACGCCGGCCGCTCCCCGGTCGCCAGCCCGAACAGCACCGGCAGCGCCGCCGAGGTCACCGCCGTGGTCGGCGCGACCACCGACATCACGCCCGTGGCGAGCGCCCGGTAGAACAGCGCCAGCCCGCCCGCCCCCGCCAGCCCGGCGGCCAGGCCCCACAGCAACGCGGGCGCGCCCGCCGCGCCGGGCAGCGCCGGCAGCAGGACGAGGACCAGCGCCAGTCCGGCGAGCTGCGAGAGCGCGACGACCGCGAGGACCTGGGTGCGCCGGGTGGCGAGACCGCCGAAGAAGTCGGCGGTGCCGTACACCACCGCGCAGGCGGTCGCGAGGATCACCGCGGTCATCCGTCAGCTCCTTCCATGAGTCCAATGTGTTGGCCATCTAGTACAACACATTGAGTGCACTGTGTTGCCACTGAATATCACTACACTGCACTGCATGGAAGACCCCGAGCTCATGAACCAGGCCATCGCCAGCAACGTCCGCTACCTGCGCTCCCACCGCGGGCTCACGCTGGACCAGCTCGCCGCCCGGTCAGGCGTGAGCCGGGGCATGCTCGTCCAGGTCGAGCAGGGCCGGACGAACCCCAGCGTGTCCACGCTCACCCGGATCGCCTCCGCCCTCGGCGTGACCGTCGCCCGGCTGGTCGAGGTCGGCGACGTCCCCCTGGTGCGCATCGTCGACAAGTCCGACGTGGTCACCTTCACCCAGGGCGGGGTGCGGGCCCGGCTGCTCGTCGGCGCCGACTCGCCGATGATCCTGGAGCTGTGGGACTGGCGCATCGCCCCCGGAGACCACCACGACGGCGAGGCCCATCCGCCCGGCACCCGCGAGATGGTGACCGTCCTGGAGGGCGAGCTGACCCTCACCCTCTACGGCAAGAGCCACGTCATCGGCAAAGACGACGCCGTGCTGTTCACGGCCGACCGGCCCCACCGCTACGCCAACCAGGGCACGGAGGAGCTGCGCATCGTCATGGTCGTGGCCGAGCCGCGCGAGACGCATGACCAATAACGTCGAACGGCCTGCGGATCACCCCGCGGAGCTTCATGATTACCGCGTGATTCGGCCGTTCTCAGGAGGTGGGGTGTGAGTGAGGCCCGGGCGGCGACGGAGAAGTTGCACGCGGAGCTTCATGGCCGGGGCGTGCCCAGCGCGTACGAGCTGGGCGACGACGAGACCATCTCCGTGTGGATCGGCCTGGTCGTACGTTATAGGGATGGTTTTTACCGATGGCAGGAAGGAGCGGTGAAACGTCGGCATCTGGGTACGGATCCGGTCGGATGTGCCATACGTGTGGCGCGCCGCTACCAGGAATTGCAGGCCGATATCCCACTCTGGTGGGACGACCTGGCCAGGGAGCTGCGGGGGACGCCGGCCCAGGACCGTCCGTGATGTGATTCCCCCCGCCTGCGGCGTTCGGGGGAATCATGCGTGTGTGGGCCTTGCCGCTCGCCCTGCTCGCCCTGGCGGCCTGCGTCACCGCGTCGGTCGCGCACCGGCGCGCGGCCAGGCCCCCGGCGATCGTGCCGATGCGGGCGGCCCACGTCGATCCCGGTCAGCTCGCCAAGCGGCTGGCGTCGATCCAGCCCGGCTGGCCGCGCGCCCGCGCGTTCGACTGCGGGCGGGTCAAGTGCGTGGCCCTCACCTTCGACGACGGGCCCGGCGACCACACCGGCCGGCTGCTCGACCTCCTCGGGCGGCGCGACGTCCGGGCCACCTTCTTCGTGATCGGCCAGATGGTGGCCGCCGACCGGGGCGGGCGCCTCACCCGGCGGATCGTGCACGAAGGCCACGAGATCGGCAACCACTCCTGGAGCCATCCGGCGCTCACCGGGCTGTCCGACGAGGGAGTCCGGCGCGAGCTGCGGCACACCGGGGAGCTGGTGCGGCGGCTCACGGGGGTCCGCATGCGGGTCATGCGGCCGCCGTACGGGGCGACCGACAAGCACGTGGCCAGGGAGACCCGCCGCGAGGGCCTGGCGCAGATCCTCTGGAACGTCGACACCCTCGACTGGCGCGACCGGAACTCCGAGGTCGTGGCCCGGCGGGCGGGGAAGGCCAGGCCCGGCTCGATCGTCCTCATGCACGACATCCACGCCACGACCGTCCGGGCCGTGCCCCACGTGCTGGACACGCTCTCCCGCAGGGGGTTCACCTTCGTCACGGTCTCCGAGCTGTACGGCCGCCCGCCGGTGCCGGGCAAGGAGTACACCGAGCGCCGGTGATCGGATTGCCGCCCTGCCGGTCCGGCGTGGCACTCTGGCGGCATGGGTTTCACCGGATTTCCCGACGAGGCGTTCCTGTTCTACGAGGGCCTGGAGGCCGACAACTCCAAGACCTACTTCGCCGAGCACAAACGCCGCTACGAGGAGGCCGTGCGGGCGCCGATGCTCGCGCTCACCGACGAGCTGGCCGCCGAGTTCGGGCCGGCCCATCTCTTCCGGCCGCACCGCGACGTGCGTTTCGCCAAGGACAAGTCGCCGTACAAGACGCATCAAGGGGCGTTCGTCGAACGCCTGCCCGGCATCGGGCTCTACGTGGAGATCAGCGCGGCCGGCCTGTACGCGGCCGGCGGCTGCTACACGCAGGCGCCCGACCAGGTCGCCCGCTACCGGGCGGCCGTGGACGAGGACCTGTCGGGCAAGCCGCTCGCGGCCCTCGCCGACGGCCTGACCGCCGCCGGCTACACCGTGGACGGGGCGCGGCTGAAGACCCGGCCGCGCGGCTTCGGCGACGACCACCCTCGCATCGGGCTGCTGCGCCACAAGTCGCTGTACGCGGGCATCCGCTTCGACCCCGAGCCCTGGGTGTCCACGGCCGAGGCTCGCGAGCGGGTGGCGGCGGCGTGGCGCGACTTCGCGCCGCTGGTCGACTGGCTCCACGCCCACGTGCGAGGCAGCGAACTGCCCCGCCGGTGACCGTCAGGCGCGCCGGGGCGTTCGTCCGGCGGACCTGACGCGGTCGTCAGGAGCGCTTGGCGCGGGCCGCGGCGCGGGCTCGGGAGGAGGCGTCGAGCACGACCTTGCGGATGCGCACCGCCTCGGGGGTGATCTCCACGCACTCGTCCTCGCGGATGAACTCGAGCGCCTGCTCCAGCGACAGCACGCGCGGCGGGATCACCTTCTCGGTCTCCTCGGAGGTCGAGGAGCGCATGTTGGTGAGCTTCTTCTCCTTGGTGATGTTGACGTCCATGTCGTCGGAGCGGGAGTTCTCCCCGACGATCATGCCTTCGTAGACGTCGGTGCCGGGGGAGACGAACAGCGCGCCGCGCTCCTGAAGGTTGAGCATCGCGAACGCGGTGACCGGGCCGGAGCGGTCGGCCACCAGCGAACCGCTCGCGCGGGTGCGCAGCTCGCCGAACCACGGCTCGTACGAGTCGAACACGTGGTGCACCAGGCCGGTGCCGCGGGTCTCGGTCAGGAACTCGGTGCGGAAGCCGATCAGGCCGCGCGCCGGCACCACGAACTCCATGCGGATCCAGCCGGTGCCGTGGTTGGTCATGTGCTCCATGCGGCCCTTGCGCACCGCCAGGAGCTGGGTGACCGCGCCGAGGTATTCCTCGGGGCAGTCGACCGTCAGCCGCTCGACCGGCTCGTGCACCTTGCCGTCGATCTCCTTGGTGACCACCTGCGGCTTGCCGACGGTCAGCTCGTAGCCCTCGCGGCGCATCTGCTCGACCAGGATGGCCAGCGCCAGCTCGCCCCGGCCCTGCACCTCCCAGGCGTCGGGCCGGTCGGTCGGCAGCACGCGCAGCGACACGTTGCCGACGAGCTCCTTGTCGAGGCGGTCCTTCACCATGCGGGCGGTGACCTTGGTGCCCTTGGCCTTGCCGACCAGCGGCGAGGTGTTGGTGCCGATGGTCATCGAGATGGCCGGCTCGTCGACCGTGATCAGCGGCAGCGGGCGCGGGTCCTCGGGGTCGGCCAGCGTCTCGCCGATCATGATGTCGGGGATGCCGGCGATCGCGATGATGTCGCCGGGGCCCGCCTCCTCGGCCGGCTTGCGCTCCAGCGCCTCCGTCATCATCAGCTCAGTGATCTTGACGCGCTGGATCGAGCCGTCGGTGCGGCACCAGGCCACCTGCTGGCCCTTGCGGATCTGGCCCTGGTGGACGCGGCAGAGCGCGATGCGGCCGAGGTAGGAGGAGGCGTCGAGGTTGGTGACGTGGGCCTGCAACGGCGCGTTGGGGTCGTAGGTGGGCGCCGGGATCGTCGACTTGATGATGTCGAACAGCGGCTCCAGGTCCTCGGAGTCGGGCATGCCGCCGTCGTCGGGACGGTTCATGGAGGCCCGGCCGGCCTTCGCCGAGGCGTAGACGATCGGGAAGTCGATCTGCTCCTCGGTCGCGTCGAGGTCCATGAACAGCTCGTAGACCTCGTCCACGACCTCCCTGATGCGGGCGTCGGGACGGTCGACCTTGTTGATGCAGAGGATGACCGGCATCTTCGCGCCCAGCGCCTTGCGCAGCACGAAGCGGGTCTGCGGCAGCGGCCCCTCGGAGGCGTCGACCAGCAGCACCACGCCGTCGACCATCGACAGGCCGCGCTCGACCTCGCCGCCGAAGTCGGCGTGGCCGGGGGTGTCGATGATGTTGATGGTCATGCCGCCGTGCTGCACGGCGGTGTTCTTCGCGAGAATGGTGATGCCCTTCTCGCGCTCCAGGTCGTTGGAGTCCATGACCCGGTCGTCGACGTCCTGGTTGGCGCGGAACGCCCCGGACTGCCAGAGCATCGCGTCGACCAGCGTGGTCTTCCCGTGGTCGACGTGCGCGATGATCGCGATGTTCCGCAGGTCGTCGCGGCTGTTCAGAGGCATGATGAGATCTCGCTCTATGTCGTGGGGGCGGCCGCGCGAAATCGCGACCTCACAATTCTAGTTGATTCCCCTCGGTGGGCAGGTTCGGCCGCAGGAGCGGCACCAGGTGACGGCGCGCGTAGGCGCGGGCGTCCTCGTCGTCGCGGAGCGGCACCACGCCCGCCGGGGTCAGGACGAACGACAGCGCGATGCGCACGTACGTCTCCGCCACCGCGTCGGCCCGCGCCCCCTCGGTCCTCAGCCGCTCGGCCAGATAACGCCTGGCCACCGCCAGGTACGGCCCCGCCTCCACCGTGAGCTGCGGCAGGATCGTCTCCGGCTCGGTGGCGAGCAGCCGGGTCAGCAGCGGATGCGCGCGGACGAGCCGTAACGTGACCGCGAACCCCTCCACCACCCGCTCCGCCGCCGTCGGCAGCGGCGCGAGCTCCTGCTCGAACGCCCGCAGGAACCGCCGCAGCTCCCGCAGCAGCACCGCCTCGATCAGCTCGCTCTTCCTGGCGAAACGCCGGTAGACGGTGATCCTCGCCAGCCCCGCCCGCCTGGCCACGTCGTCCATGGTCAGCCGGCGCAGGCCCTGCTCCAGCATCCCGGCGTACGCGGCGTCGAGGATGCGCCCCAGGGATTCGTCCGGCATGGATCAAGCGTAGGGCGGCCCGCCGCGCGCCGTCCCGGCTCGCAGCTACATACCCGGTTGCACATTTGTGCGCATGGCAAGCGCGGGCCCGCTCCCTAGATTGGCGGGCATGACGTGGACAGAGCTGGTGACGGCGTCGGCGCCGACCAAGGGCGACGATCCGGCGGTGAGCGACGTCAGGACCGGCGAGGTGCTGTCGTACGCGGCGTTCGTCCGGTGGGTGACGCGGGCCGCGGCCGGGCTGCGCCGCAACGGCCTGCTGCCCGGCGACCACGTGCTCGTCGACGTGCCGCTCGGCGCCATGCTGCCGGTCGCCGTCCACGCTGTCGCCTGGGCCGGCGGCGTCACCGTGCTCGGCAACGCGGGCAAGGCCCGCATGATGATCACCCAGCGCTTCCACGACCCGTCCGCCGTCCAGGTCGAGCAGGTCTTCTCCTTCCAGCGGGCGCCGGGCACGCGGCCGTTCGGCGACCTGCTGAACGCCGGGGCCGTGGAGTTCGGGCCGCTGGTGGGGCCGGCCGTCGCGCTCGACGGC
>NZ_CP068985.1:6720000-6850000 GCF_019397265.1 Nonomuraea coxensis DSM 45129 | reverse complement strand
CGAGCCGATTGTGGTGAAGTGGATGATCCTATGCTGCCGAGAAAAGCCTCTAGTGAGTGTTGTGGCGGCCCGTACCCTAAACCGACTCAGGTGGTCAGGTAGAGAATACTAAGGCGATCGGGTGAACTGTGGTTAAGGAACTCGGCAAATTGCCCCCGTAACTTCGGGAGAAGGGGGACCTCTGCTGGTGATGGGCTTTGCGCCTGGAGCTGGTGGGGGTCGCAGTGGCCAGGGGGAAGCGACTGTTTACTAAAAACACAGGTCCGTGCGAAGTCGTAAGACGATGTATACGGACTGACGCCTGCCCGGTGCCGGAACGTTAAGGGGACCGCTTAGTCAGCGCAAGCTGGCGAAGGTGAGAACTTAAGCGCCGGTAAACGGCGGTGGTAACTATAACCATCCTAAGGTAGCGAAATTCCTTGTCGGGTAAGTTCCGACCTGCACGAATGGCGTAACGACTTCCCCGCTGTCTCAACCACAGACCCGGCGAAATTGCACTACGAGTAAAGATGCTCGTTTCGCGCAGCAGGACGGAAAGACCCCGGGACCTTCACTACAGCTTGACATTGGCGTTTGGAGCGTCTTGTGTAGGATAGGTGGGAGACTGGGAAGCTCGGACGCTAGTTCGGGTGGAGTCATTGGTGAAATACCACTCTGGTCGTTTTGAACGTCTAACTCTGGTCCGTGATCCGGATCGGGGACAGTGTCTGGTGGGTAGTTTAACTGGGGCGGTTGCCTCCTAAAGGGTAACGGAGGCGCCCAAAGGTTCCCTCAGCCTGGTTGGCAATCAGGTGTTGAGTGTAAGTGCACAAGGGAGCTTGACTGTGAGACTGACGGGTCGAGCAGGAGCGAAAGCTGGGACTAGTGATCCGGCATCGGCGTGTGGAAGCGGTGTCGCTCAACGGCTAAAAGGTACCCCGGGGATAACAGGCTGATCTTCCCCAAGAGTCCATATCGACGGGATGGTTTGGCACCTCGATGTCGGCTCGTCGCATCCTGGGGCTGGAGTAGGTCCCAAGGGTTGGGCTGTTCGCCCATTAAAGCGGTACGCGAGCTGGGTTTAGAACGTCGCGAGACAGTTCGGTCCCTATCCGCTGCGCGCGCAGGAGACTTGAAAGGGGCTGTCCCTAGTACGAGAGGACCGGGACGGACGAACCTCTGGTGTGCCAGTTGTATCGCCAGGTGCACGGCTGGTTGGCTACGTTCGGAAGGGATAACCGCTGAAAGCATCTAAGCGGGAAGCTCGCCTTGAGATGAGGTCTCCCACCACGAGAGTGGGTAAGGCTCCCGGTAGACGACCGGGTTGATAGGCCGGAGGTGGAAGCGCGGTAACGTGTGGAGCTGACCGGTACTAATAGGCCGAGGACTTGACCACAAAGCATACTTTCTTGAAGTTTTTGCTCGCGTCCACTAGGCAATTCTGAGGCAGCAGGCACGTTTGTGTTTGTGTGTTTCGGAGGGTTACGGCGGTTATGGCGGGAAGGAAACACCCGGTTACATTCCGAACCCGGAAGTTAAGCTTCTCTGCGCCGATGGTACTGCACTCGGGAGGGTGTGGGAGAGTAGGTCACCGCCGGACAATCTTTATGGGAGGGCCCCGACTGGTTCAGTCGGGGCCCTTCTGCATTTCCGGGCACGGCAGGAACGGGGCGTGGCTGGAAGCGGTGCGGGCAGTCAGTAGGGTTGAGGTGTGGATTATCGTGCCGTCGAACGCGCGATCATGGAGCGCGGCGTCGAGTGGGACTTCGAGCCGACGCTGGACAGGATCGCGGCCCTGCTGGACCTGCTCGGCTCACCGCAGCGGGCGTACCCGGTCATACATATCGCCGGCACCAACGGCAAGACGAGCACCGCGCGGCTGACCGAGGCGCTCCTCAAGGAGCGCAACCTGCGGGTGGGGCGGTTCACGAGCCCCCACCTGGTGTCCATGCGCGAGCGCATCACCGTCGACGGCGAGCCGTTGAGCGAGGAACGCTTCGCGCAGGTCTACGAGGAGATCATCCCGTACGTCGAGCTCGCCGACGCCCAGGGCCGGCGCATCCAGTTCTTCGAGCTGCTGACGGCCATGGCGTTCGCGGCGTTCGCCGACACGCCCGTGGACGTCGCGGTCATCGAGACCGGCATGGGCGGGTCGTGGGACGCGACCAACGTGGCCGACGGCGCCGTGTGCGTGATCACTCCGATCTCCCTCGACCACACCGACCGACTCGGGCCCGACATCCCCAGCATCGCCGGGGAGAAGGCGGGCATCATCAAGCCCGGCGCGACCGCCGTCCTCGCCCAGCAGGAGTTGGCCGCGGCCGAGGTGCTGATGCGGCGCTCGGCCGAGGTGGGGGCGGTCGTGGCGCGCGAAGGGCTGGAGTTCGGGGTGATGAGCCGCGAGGTCGCCATCGGCGGGCAACTGCTCACCCTGCGCGGCCTCAAGGGCGTCTACGACGAGGTCTACCTGCCGTTGTACGGCGCTCACCAGGCGGGCAACGCGGCGTGCGCCCTGGCCGCCGTCGAGGCGCTGACGGGCGGCGACGACCCGCTCGACGCCGACCTCGTACGCCAGGCGTTCGCGCAGGCGTCCTCGCCGGGGCGCATGGAGGTCGTGCGCCGTACGCCGACGGTCGTCATCGACGCCGCCCACAACCCCGGCGGCATGCAGGCGACCCTGGAGGGGCTGCACGAGGCGTTCGACTTCGCCAAGGTGATCGGCGTGGTCGCGGTCATGCGCGACAAGGACGTCGAGGGCCTGCTGGAGCTGCTGGAGCCGATCGTCGACGAGATCGTCGTCACGCGCAACTCCTCGCCCAGGTCGCTGACGGCCGACGAACTGGCCGCGCTGGCCGCGCCGATCTTCGGGGAGGAGCGGGTGCACGTGGAGGACCGCCTGGACGACGCCATCGACAAGGGGATCGGCATCGCCGACGCCGAGGGCGAGTTCAGCGGCACCGGCGTGCTGATCACGGGTTCGGTCGTCACGGCCGGGGACGCGCGGCGGCTGCTGCTGAAGGCCGACGGCGTCTGATGACCGGATGCGGCGTGTCGCGCCCTTCGGGTGGACCGGTCCGGTCAGTGAGGATGAAGGGGGGTTCGCGATGAGCTTTCAGGTGACGCCGGGCATGCGCAGGCTCGGTGCCAGCGTGCTCGGGATGGAGGCGATCGTCGCCGGGTTGATCACGCCCGTCGCGATCGTCGTGGGCAAGGTCGAGCCGGCGCTGGCGGTGACGGCCGGGATCGGCCTGGCCGTGCTGTGCGTGGTCGCCGCCGGCCTGCTCAAGAAGCCGGTCGGTTACCTGCTCGGCAGCGTCGTCCAGGTGCTGGCGATCGCCACGGGGTTCCTGGTGACGTCCATGTTCTTCCTCGGGGCGATCTTCGCGGCACTGTGGATCACGGCGATTATGGTCGCTCGCCGTGTCGAGGGCGCTACTTCCCGCTAAAGTCGGCCTACATGGCCGTCCCCCCGATCCAGCGGTCGCTCCGCTCGGCTGCGTCCGGAAACAGCTGGTTGCTCGACACCCTGCTCGGGCTGCTGGTCGTCTGCGCGCTGCCGCTGGCGATCACCACGATCCCCAACACGCTCTCCGTCGTCGCGAAGCTGCTGCCCGGCGACATCGACCAGGTCGGGCTCATGCGTACGCACGGGCTCGCCCTGCCCGCGCTCATGCTGACCGTGCCGCTCGCGGCGGTGGCGCTGCGGCGCGTCCCGGCCGCTCATCTCATGCTGGCCGGGCTGGCGCTGGTGGCGCTGTCCGACGCGGCCGGCGGCTACGCGGTGACCGAGCCCGTCGTCGGCGCCGTACGGGTGTCGCGCGGCGTCGGGTCCGGGCTGCTCCTGGCCGCGACGCTGGTCGCGGTCTGGCTGCGTACGCCGGTGCTGCGCGGCCTGTGGGCCGGGATGTTCAGCCTGAGCCTGCTCACGGCGCAGGCGCTGGCGCTGTGGCCGCTGGACGCGGTCAGCAGCTGGAAGGTGACGTTGCAGCCTTACCCGCTGGTCACGGGGGTCGCGCTGGGGTTGGCGGCGGCGTACCTGCTGGCCTGGATGCTGCTCGGCCGGCCTGAGGCTCCCGTTCAAGAGGTGGGCGAGCGGGGCCGGCTGCTGCTGAGCGGCGTTCTCGCGGCCGGGATCGCCGTGGTGGCGGTCAGTACGGCCTCGGCGGGCTGGCAGGCGCCTCCGGTGGTGCTGCTGGCGGCCACGGCCGTCATCGGGCTGCTGGCGCTGGCGTCGATCGGCGCGGCGGAGAGCCGCCGGGCCGCGTACGTGCTGGTGGCCGTCGGGGTGGTGCTGCTGCCGAGCGCGGCTCAGGTGACGCTGGTGGAGATGGGCGGGCTCGGCGGGCCCGGGCTGCGCGGGTTGTGGATTCCGTACGGGGTCGCGGGGGTGCTCGCGATCGGCGCGGCGGTGGCCGTGCGGGTGTTCCCGGTCGCCGCCGGGAGATGGCTGGCGCCTCTGGGGCTGCTGTCCATGGTGGTGGGGTTGTGCTCGGTCCGGCTGGTGGTGCCGTCGGCCGACGGGATGGTGCTGGCGGTGCCGTTCGCGTTGCTCGCGGTGGGGGCGGCGGTGGCCGTGACGGCGACGCTGCGGGAGGTCGGGATCGGTGCGGCGGCGTTCGGGCTGTCGTTGTGCGTGGCGGGGGTGCTGGCCGGGTTCCTGCTGGGGACGGGGGTGCAGATGGCCCTGCTCGACGGGGTCCGGTCGGCGCAGGAGCTGGTGGACAAGTTCGTGGGGGCGTTGCACTGGTGGGCGCTCATCGGCGGGTTCCTGCTGGTGGCGGTCATCGTGCTGGCGGCGGTGCTGGCCCGGCGCTCCGAGGGCGACGGGGGAGGGAGGCGGGCCTTCGACGACGTCCTGCTCGTGCCTGCCTCGCCGGACGATCCGGGTCTGAGCAGCGAGGCCGCCGACTGCGCGGGTGATCGGCGGAAGTGGGGGGACGCCTTCGCCGCCGCGGAGGGCGCAGGCCAGGAGGGAGCCGAGGAGTCCGGCGGGGGCGTGCCCGAAGGAGGCGGGTCCCGGCAGTCTGGGCAGGCCGCGCAGGGTGGGCAGGCCGCGCAGGGTGGGCAGGCCGCGCAGGGTGGGCAGGCCGCGCAGGGTGGGCAGGCCGGCTCCGCCTTCGCCGGGGCGGAGAGCGCACCCGAGGACGGACCGGGGAAGGGATCCGAGGAGGGGCCGGGGAAGGGATCCGAGGAGGGACCGCTTCCCGCTGTTCCGCCTCAGGGGAAGTCGCCCGAGGACGACCGTGCCCCGTAGGCGGCGCCGTCGGGGCTCTGGGGCGGTCCGACAGGGAGGGCGGGATCGCCCGTCCGAAGCGAGGGTGCGGGCCCGGGACGGTAAGCTGAGGGCCCGGCTACGGCGACGTCCGGGCCCGCGCCCGGCGTGGCGTCCTCCCGGTGAGGCCGGGGCGGCGGCAGCCGCGACCCCATTCTGTTCGAAGGAGAACTTCAAGTGTCCGAGCGCACTCTTGTCCTGATCAAGCCCGACGGGGTGAAGCGTGGCCTCATCGGTGACGTGATCGCCCGTGTGGAGCGCAAGGGCCTCAAGGTCGTGGCGATGGACCTGCGCACCCTCGACGCCGACACCGCCAAGGCGCACTACGCCGAGCACTCCGAGCGGCCGTTCTTCGGCGAACTCGTCGAGTTCATCACGTCGGGGCCGCTCGTCGCCATGGTGCTGGAGGGCCCCCGCGCCGTCGAGGCCTTCCGCGCGCTGGCCGGCGCCACCGACCCGGTGAAGTCCGCCCCCGGCACGATCCGCGGCGACCACGCGCTGGAGATCGGCGAGAACGTCGTCCACGGCTCCGACTCGCCCGAGTCGGCCGCCCGCGAGATCAAGATCTTCTTCCCCGACCGCTTCTAGTCGCGTCGCCCTGGTCGTCCCTTCCGAGGGGCCGCAGGAGATCCCGCGCCCGCACAGCTCCACGCGCTGTGCGGGCGCGCGTGTTTTTGTCGGTGGTCTCGCGTAGCGTGTGCCGAGAGTTGCGGGATGCCATGTGAGGCTTTTGGAACGGTCCAGTCGGCGTTCGGGTGTTGTGCGGCAGTCTGGGCAAAATTGCGGTTGAGCTTGGGGCTGGAGATTTTTGAGGGGCGCGGCGGCTCGTTGCACTCATCGGTGGGTACGTCACGTTACGATTCGAATTCAATCCGTAGTCATTCGCGAACGACGTTACGGAGGGCTCCGTTCCCCATGGGCAGCAAGCTCGCGTTCCTCGGCCGTGACATGGCGGTCGACCTCGGCACCGCCAACACACTGGTTTATGTGCGTGGCCGCGGCATCGTGCTCAACGAGCCGTCAGTCGTCGCGATCAACACCACCACGGGGAAGATCGTGGCGGTCGGCATCGAGGCCAAGCGCATGATCGGCCGCACGCCCGGCAACATCGTGGCCGTCCGGCCGTTGAAGGACGGCGTGATCGCCGACTTCGACGTCACCGAGCGCATGTTGCGATATTTCATTCAAAGGGTGCACAAGAGGCGCCACTTCGCCAAGCCGCGCATCATCATCGCCGTGCCGAGCGGCATCACCAGCGTCGAGCAGCGCGCGGTCAAAGAGGCCGGCTACCAGGCCGGCGCACGCAAGGTCTACATCGTCGAGGAGCCCATGGCGGCCGCGATCGGCGCCGGGCTGCCAGTGCACGAGCCCACCGGCAACATGGTCGTCGACATCGGGGGCGGCACCACCGAAGTGGCGATCATCTCGATGGGCGGCCTCGTCACCAGCCAGTCGATCCGGATCGGCGGCGACGAGCTCGACCAGGCGATCATCGCGTTCGCCAAGAAGGAGTTCTCGCTGATGCTCGGCGAGCGCACCGCCGAGGAGATCAAGATGGCGATCGGCTCGGCCTGCCCCGGTGGCGAGGAGCTGCACGCGGAGATCCGCGGGCGCGACCTCGTCAGCGGGCTGCCGAAGACGATCATCGTGTCAGGTGAGGAGATCAGGAAAGCGATCGAGGAGCCGGTCAACGCGATCGTCGACGCGGTCAAGACCACGCTCGACAAGTGCCCGCCCGAGCTGTCCGGCGACATCATGGACCGCGGCATCGCGCTCACCGGCGGCGGCGCCCTGCTCAAGGGCCTCGACGAGCGGGTCAAGGCCGAGACGGGCATGCCGGTCCACCTCGTCGAGAACGCCCTCGACTCGGTCGCCATCGGCTCCGGCAAGTGCGCCGAGGACTTCGAGGCGCTGCAGGAGGTTCTGGTGCCGGAGTCACGGCACTGATGAGGGACTCGCGCCGAGCCCGGCTGATCCTCGGAGTGCTGCTGACCGCGGCGCTGGTCATCCTGACCGTTGACCACCGCACCGGCGAGAACTCGCCGATGCGCCCGCTCCGCGCGGTCGGGGCCTGGGTCTTCGGCTCGGCCGAGCAGCTCGGCGGCGGGGTGGTGCGCCCGGTCACCACGTTCGTGCAGGCATTGTTCACCGCGCCGGCCGCGCAGGAGCGGATCAGGGCGCTGACGGAGGAGAACGCCCGGCTGCGGGCGGGGATGCTGGCAGGCAAGCTCGACGCCGCCCGCTCCAGCGAGCTGAAGAAGCTGCTGGGGCTGGCGGGAACCGGCGGATACAAGATCGTCACGGGCAGCGTGGTCGCGCGGCGGGGCCAGCCGGGGTTCGAGGACACCGTGCAGATCGACATCGGCACCGGCGACGGGGTGCAGCCGGAGATGACCGTGCTCAACGGCGCCGGGCTCGTGGGACGGGTCATCCACGCCTCCTCCAGCAGTTCCACGGTGCTGCTGATCAGCGATCCGGCGTCGGCGGTGGGCGCGCGGCTGGAGGGCGGCAAGGAGATCGGCGTCGTCCACGGGGTGGGCGAGAACGGGAGGCTCGTGCAGTTCCGGCTGCTCGACTCCACCGCGCCGCTGGTGCGGGGCGGGCGGATCGTCAGCTTCGGGTCGCAGAACGGGCGGCCGTACGTGCCGGGGGTGCCGATCGGGGTGATCGAGCGGGTGGAGTCGACGCCCGGGGAGCTGACGCGCATCGCCTACGCGCGGCCGTTCGCGGACCTCACGGCGCTGGACGCGGTGGGCGTGGTGGTCGAGGCGCCGAAGAGGGATCCGCGTGACGCGGTGCTGCCCGCCAAGGAGGGGAGCGCGGTGAAGCGGACGCCGACGCGCCGAGGGGGGTCACGGTGACGCGGGACCCCGCGCGCGACGACGGGCCGGTCGTGGTGCGGGCGTCTGCCCGCGAGGGGCCGGTCCTGGTGCGCACGTCGGCGCGTGGAAGGCGGGTCGTGGTGCGGGCTTCCGTCCGCCGGGGGCGGGTCGTGGTGCGGGCGCCGGTGGGTGCAGGGCGGGGCGTGGTCAGCAGGGGGTCGGGGCACGAGGAGGGGTCGCGGTGATCGGAGGACTGTGCGTGCTGCTGGCGCTGCTGGTGCAGGTCATGCTGGTCAACCGGCTGCCGTTGCCTGCCGGGGGAGCGCCTGACCTGGTGCTGCTGGCCGTGGTCGGGGCGGCGCTGGCGCGCGGGGCGGTGCCGGGGGCGGTGCTCGGGTTCTTCGCCGGGCTGGTGGTGGACATCGCGCCGCCGGGAGCGCATCTGGTCGGACAGTACGCGTTCGTGTTCGCGCTGGTCGGCTACGTGGCGGGACGCGGCGCGGGCGGGCCGGTGACCACCGTGGTGCTGTGCGTGCTGCTGGCGCCGCTGCTGGCGGTGGGCGTCAACCTGCTGGTCGGCGATCCCCGGGTGACGTTGGCCACGTTGACCGAGGAGGTGCCCGTCACCATCGTCTACACGCTGCTCGTGTCCCCTGTCGTCATCTGGCTGGCCAGCCGCGGCGGTGAGCCGAGGTACTCGACATGATCAGGATGCGGACCCGGCTGCTGGTGCTGCACGTGCTGGTGCTGGCGCTGCTCGTGGTGCTGATCGGGCGGCTCTACCAGGTGCAGGTGGTGCACGGGCAGGAGTTCGTGACGCGGGCGACGGAGACCAGGACGCGCACGGTGATCGTGCCGGCCGTGCGCGGGCAGATCCTCGACTCCTCCGGGCGGCCGCTGGTGCGCAACCGTACGGCGCTGGTGGTGTCGGTGGACCGCGCGCTGCTGTCCAGGACGCCCGACGGCGGCCTGAAGGTGCTGACCAAGCTGTCGCAGGTGCTCGGCAGGCCGGTGCAGGAGCTGCAGCGGAAGATCACGCCGTGCGGGCCGAAGGTGCCGAAGCCGTGCTGGACGGGCTCGCCCTACCAGCCGGTGCCGCTGGACGAGAAGGTGGACACCCGGGAGGCGCTGCAGATCCTGGAGCGCCAGGAGGAGTTCCCCGGGGTGACGGCCGAGATCCACTCGGTCCGGCAGTACCCCGGCGGCCGGGCCGGCGCGCAGATGCTGGGCTACCTGCAGCCGGTGACCGAGGAGGAGCTGGAGAAGCGCGAAGGGCTCAAGGCCGCCTTCTCCGGCGTCGACCTGGCCGGGCGTGACGGGCTGGAGTACGTCTACGACGACGCGCTGCGCGGCAAGGCCGGGCTGCGCCGGGTGCAGGTCGACCGGATGGGCAAGGCGCTCGGGGTGGAGGACCAGGTCACGCCCATCCCTGGCGACCACCTGGTGACCAGCATCGACTCGCGCATCCAGACGGTGACCGAGAAGGCCCTCGCCAAGGCCATGAAGTCCGCGCCGCAGGCCGACGGCGGGGCCGCGGTGGTGCTCGACGCGCGGAGCGGCAGGGTGGTGGCGTTGGCCAGCCAGCCCAACTACGACCCGGAGATCTGGGGCGGCGGCATCTCGGCGCGCGGCTACCAGTGGCTGATGTCGGAGAAGTCGGGCAAGCCGCTGGTGTCGCGGGCGATCAACGGGCAGTTCGCGCCGGGTTCGACGTTCAAGATCTCGTCGGTGACGTCGATGTTGCGGGCCGGCTATCCGCTGAACGGCACCTACGACTGCGCGGGGTCGTACAACGTGGGCGGGCGCGCCTTCAACAACTTCCGCGGCATCGGGCTGGGCCCGATGAACCTGCACACGGCGCTGGTGAAGTCGTGCGACACGATCTTCTATCGGGCGGCGTACGAGCAGTACCTCAAGGACGGCGGGCGCTATCCGAAGAAGACGCCGAAGGAGGTCTTCGCCAACACCGCCAGGGCCTTCGGGTTCGGCCGGCCCACGGGCGTCGACCTGCCGGGCGAGTCCGGTGGCCGCATTCCGGACCGGGCGTGGAAGAAGAACCTGTGGAACCAGACCAGCGCGATCAACTGCGAGCGCTCGCGCAAGGGCTATCCGGAGGTCAAGGACCGGGCGCGGGCGGAGTTCCTGAAGCGGCTGGCGCTCGAGAACTGCACCGAGGGGTTCCTGCTGCGGCCAGGCGACTCGGCCAACTTCTCCATCGGCCAGGGCGACGTGCTGGTGACGCCGATGCAGCTCGCGCGGGCCTACAT
The DNA here is from genome assembly GCF_019397265.1 of Nonomuraea coxensis DSM 45129. Classification (NCBI taxonomy): domain Bacteria; kingdom Bacillati; phylum Actinomycetota; class Actinomycetes; order Streptosporangiales; family Streptosporangiaceae; genus Nonomuraea; species Nonomuraea coxensis. The sequence goes on along the minus strand of NZ_CP068985.1, from coordinate 6,839,660 downwards.
GGCGCTGGTCAGCGACGGGAAGCTGCGCAGCCCGCGCATCGGCTGGGCCCAGGTGCGGCCCGACGGCAAGGTGGTCAGGACCATCCCCGTGCCGGTGGTCGGCAAGCTGCCGCTGAGCGAGAAGGAGCGGCGCTACATCAAGAACGCGCTCAGCCAGGTCGCCCAGGACGGCACCGCGGCCGGGGCGTTCGCCGGCTTCCCGATGGACAAGGTGCGCGTGGGCGGCAAGACCGGCACCGCGGAGGTGTGGGGCAAGCAGGACACCTCGTGGTTCGCCTCGTTCGCGCCGACGAAGAACCCGCAGTACGTCGTGGTCGTCATGGTCTCCCAGGGCGGCATGGGCGCGCAGACCGCCGCGCCCGCCGCGCGTGAGATCTACGAGGGCATCTACGGCATCAAACGGACCCCGGCCGTGCCCGGGGGCAGGCTCACCACCAAGCTGCCGGTCTTCCGGCCCGACGGAACGGTGGCGCCTCGATGACCGCCCGCACCGCCGCCGTCCGGCGGCCCTCGCTGCTGCGCCGGCTCATGCAGGAGAACTCCGCGGTCCGCAGGCTCGACGGGCTCATGCTGGTGGCGGTCGCCGGGCTGTGCGTGATCGGCACGCTGCTGGTGTGGTCGTGCACCAGGACCTGGGCGCCCGGCTCCACCGGGCTGGTGAAGAAGCACATGCTCAACGAGGCCATCGGCGTGGTGCTGTGCGCCATGGTGGCCACCGTCGACCACCGGGCGATGCGGGCGTACGCGCCGCTGGTGTTCTTCGTGTCGCTGGTCGGGCTGGGGCTGGTGATCACCCCGCTGGGCGCGACGATCAACGGCTCGCACTCGTGGATCCTGCTCGGCGGCGGGTTCGCGGTGCAGCCGTCGGAGTTCGCCAAGGTGGGGCTGCTGCTGATCATCGCCATGCTGCTGGCGCAGCCTGCGGAGGGCGCCGACCGGCCGCGCGGGCTCGACGTGATGCTGGCGATCCTGGCGGCGATGGTCGCGATGGGGCTGGTCATGCTCCAGCCCGACCTGGGCACGGCCATGGTGCTGGCAGTGATCACGGCGGCCGGGCTGGTCCTCGGGGGCGTGCGCAAACGGGTCATCGTGGGGCTGGTGGCCACCGCCGCGGTGGGGATCTTCTCGGTGTTCTACTTCCAGTTGCTGGAGCCGTACCAGGTGGCGCGGTTCACGGCGTTCGTCGATCCGAGCGTCGACCCGCGCGGTGTGGGATACAACGCGACGCAGTCGCTGATCGCCATCGGGTCCGGGCAGCTGCTCGGCAAGGGGCTGCTCGGCGGCGGGCAGACGACGGGGCGGTTCGTGCCCGAGCAGCACACCGACTTCATCTTCACCGTCGCGGGGGAGGAGTTCGGGTTTCTCGGGTCGGCGGCCGTCGTGGTGCTGCTCGGGGTGGTGCTGGTGCGCGGGCTGCGGATCGCCCGCAAGTGTGAGGACCGGTTCGGGACGCTGGTCGCCGGCATGATCGTGTGCTGGTTCGGGTTCCAGACGTTCGTCAACGTCGGCATGACGATCGGCATCATGCCGATCACCGGGCTGCCGCTGCCGTTCGTGTCGTACGGCGGCACGGCCACGTTCGCCAATCTGATCGCGATCGGGCTGCTGCAGGCCATCAAGGTGCGGGGCCAGTCGTTCATCTGACCGGCCGCGGGCGGCGCTGACCGGGCGTGAGCGCGCTTGCCGGATTTGCCACCGCCCAGGCCCCGCTACCCTTGACGGTATGCCTGTCGAGTCGATTTTCCACCGCCTGGAAGCGCTGCTGCCCAAGGTGCAGAAGCCCATCCAGTACGTCGGAGGTGAGCTCAACTCGACCGTCAAGGACTGGGACTCCGCCGACGTGCGATGGGCGTTGATGTACCCGGACGCCTACGAGGTCGGGCTGCCCAACCAGGGCGTGGCGATCCTCTACGAGATCCTCAACGAGCTGCCCGGCACGCTCGCCGAACGCACCTACGCCGTCTGGCCCGACCTGGAGGCCCTCATGAGGGCCGAGGGCGTGCCGCAGTTCACCGTCGACGCGCACCGCTCGGTGCGCGCCTTCGACCTGCTCGGCGTGTCGTTCTCCACCGAGCTCGGCTACACCAACCTGCTGACCGCGCTCGACCTGGCCGGCATCCCGCTGGAGGCCGCCGAGCGGGGCGAGGACGATCCGATCGTCGTCGCGGGCGGCCACGCGGCTTTCAACCCCGAGCCGATCGCGGCGTTCGTCGACGCGGCCGTGCTCGGCGACGGCGAGCAGATCTCCATCGCCATCAGCGAGGTCGTGCGCGAGTGGAAGGGCGAGGGCAGACCAGGCGGCCGTGACGAGCTGCTGATGCGGCTGGCCGAGTCCGGTGGCGTCTACGTGCCCAAGTTCTACGACGTCGACTATCACCCGGACGGGCGCATCAAGCGGGTCGCGCCCAACCGTCCCGACGTGCCATGGCGGGTCCACAAGCACACGGTGATGGACCTCGACGAGTGGCCCTATCCCAAGAAACCCCTGGTCCCGCTGGCCGAGACCGTGCACGAGCGGTTCAGCGTGGAGATCTTCCGCGGCTGCACCCGCGGCTGCCGGTTCTGCCAGGCCGGCATGATCACCCGCCCGGTGCGCGAGCGGTCCATCACCACGATCGGGGCGATGGTCGACAACGGCATCAAGGAGTCCGGCTTCAACGAGGTCGGCCTGCTGTCGCTGTCGTCGGCCGACCACTCCGAGATCGCCGAGGTCGCCAAGGGCCTCGCCGACCGCTACGAGGGCACCAACACCTCGCTGTCGCTGCCCTCGACGCGGGTCGACGCGTTCAACATCGACCTGGCCAACGAGTTCTCCAGGAACGGCCGGCGCTCGGGCCTGACGTTCGCCCCCGAGGGCGGCTCGGAGCGGATGCGCAAGGTGATCAACAAGATGGTCACCGAGGAAGACCTCATCCGCACCGTCACCACCGCCTACTCGCAGGGCTGGCGGCAGGTGAAGCTCTACTTCATGTGCGGCCTGCCCACCGAGCAGGACGAGGACGTGCTCGGCATCGCCGACCTGGCCAAGAAGGTCATCAAGGCCGGCCGTGAGGCCACCGGCAGCAGAGACATCCGCTGCACGGTCTCCATCGGCGGGTTCGTGCCCAAGCCGCACACGCCGTTCCAGTGGGCCGGGCAGGCCGACCACGAGACCGTCGACCGGCGGCTCAAGGCACTGCGCGACTCGCTGCGCGGCGACAAGGAATACGGCCGGGCCATCGGCTTCCGCTACCACGACGGCAAACCCTCGATCGTGGAGGGCCTGCTGTCGCGCGGCGACCGACGGATCGGCGCGGTCATCCGGGCCGTCTGGGAGGACGGCGGCCGGTTCGACGGCTGGAGCGAGCACTTCTCCTACGAGCGCTGGATGGCCGCGGCGGAGAAGGCCGGCATCGACGTCGACTGGTACACCACCCGCGAGCGGGAGGAGAACGAGGTCCTGCCGTGGGACCACCTCGACGCCGGGCTCGACCGCGAATGGTTGTGGCAGGACTGGCAGGAGGCCGTCTCCGGCGGTGAGGTCGAGGACTGCCGCTGGACGCCGTGCTACGACTGCGGCGTCTGCCCCACCATGGGCACCGAGATTCAGATCGGCCCGACGGGACGGAAACTCCTTCCACTCACCGTGGTCTAGCGCGCTGAGTGGGCGAGCCGTGTCTCGTTGTACACGTCCATACGCCGGGGCGGCTTATCCTGAATGAAGGAACTCTTACAAGGGAAGGACGACAGACTCTGAAACCTGTTCCCGAAGGGCCTCCGCCCGCGCCCACGGTGCAGCGCCTGCGTGTGCGCTACGCCAAGCGCGGTCGCCTGCGCTTCACCAGCCACCGCGACATCTCGCGAGCCGTCGAGAGGGCGGTCCGCCGTGCCGGCATTCCGGTGGCCTACAGCGCGGGTTTCTCGCCCCACCCCAAGATCTCCTACGCGGGCGCGGCGCCGACCGGCGTCGCCAGCGAAGCCGAATACCTCGAGATCGGCGTCACCGCGCCGTGCGACCCCGAGCAGGTCAGGTCCAGTCTGGACGGATCGCTGCCGCCGGGGCTCGATGTGCTCGACGTCGTGGAGGCGGGTCAGGGTGGGCTGGCCGACCGCTTGGAGGTCTCCGACTGGGAGGTGCGCCTGCCCGGTGCCGATCGCGAGCTCGCCGAGGTGGCGGTGGGGAAGTTTCTCGCGGAGGGCACGGTGGAGGTCGAACGCCTCACCAAGAAGGGACCCCGCCGCTTCGACGCGCGTGGTGCCGTCCTGGGGCTGACGGTGTCCGAGGGAACAGAAAGAACCGCAGCTCAGGTGCAAAGAGGGCCGTGTGTCATACTGCGCATGGTTGTTCGGCACATGACGCCTGCAGTTCGACCCGACGATGTGCTCACAGGGCTGCGCCTTGTGGCCGACTTCGCGCCGCCGGTTCCCCCCGAGGTGACCAGGCTGGCGCAGGGGCCGCTCGACGCCAGCACCGGTGCGCTTGCCGACCCGCTCGGCCCGGACCGCGACACGACGCGCGGCGGCGAGGCGGGACCGGCGGGTGAGCACGTCGGCGGTTGAGGACGCGCCCAGCATGCGCCGGGCACGACCGCTGACAGGACTTGGCGTCGGCGCCTCCGACACGGAGGCGCCGGCGGACAACTGAGACACGATGGCTCCTGCGCGGCGCGGCGACGCGCCCGGGAGCTGACGGGAGAGCGCCCGCATGCTCGAGAACGAGCCCAACGCCGGGGCCACTGGCCCCGACGGGGAGACAACTGAACAGACAACGGAGACTCGGCGCCGCCGCGCCGCCAGCCGGCCCGCCGGACCGCCGCCCGAGCTGCCCGAGGAGCCGGCGCAGAAGCCGGTCACCGTCGTCGCCGCGCAGGCCGCGCCGTCGGTGTCGGTGTCGGAGGGCGCGCCGGTGCGGGGCACCGTGGTGCGCAGAGCCGCCGGGTCGCCGGACGCCGAGGTCGCTGTTGCCGTGGAGAACGGCAGCGGTGCCGCGAGCGGTGCTCGCGGCATGGCCGGGGCCGGGGCGGTCGCTGGTGTTCCGGCTGAGGCCGGTGGCGGCATGGCTGGTGCTGGTGCTGCCGCCGGAGCTTCGGCTGAGGCCGGTGGTGGTCTCGCCGCCGGTGCCGGTGCCAGTCCGGTGGAGGCCGCTGTGGCCGGGGCTGTGGCCGACGCGGTGAGCGAGGCCGGAGGCGGCGAGGAGAAGCCCAAGAAGACGTCGCGTACGCGGTCGACCGCGACGACGACGCGGCGGCGTACGACGAAGAAGGATGCCGAGGACGCCGGTGCCGAGAGCGGCGCCGGGACGGCCGGTGCGGCTGTCGGCGCCGAGGGTGCTGCCGCCGGTGCGGTGGAGAGCGGTGTGGCCGCGGCTCCCGCTGAGGAGGCCGCGCCGAAGCGGCGTACCAGGACTCGTAAGAAGGCCGGTGAGGACGTGGCGGCGGAGGCCGTCGCGCCCGCAGGGGAGCAGGGCGCGCCGACCGCTGACGCGGCCCAGGCCGGCGCGGAGGCGGTGGCGCAGGTCGCCGAGACGGGTGTCGAGGCGGCCGGGAGCGGCCGTGACACGGGGAGCAGGAGGACGCGCACCCGCGCCACGACGACGCGCAGCCGGCGCGGGACCGCCGCGGAGGCGGCGGGGTCCGGCGAGGAGGCGGCGCTCGGTGAGACCGCGGCGCTCGGTGAGACGGCCGCGCTCGGTGAGGCGGCTGGGAGTGCGGGCACGCAGAGGGCTGTGACTGGTCAGGAGGGTGCAGCGCAGGGGCAGGGACCCGGCGTTGCACAGGGCCAGGGAGCCGACGCTGCTCGGGGCCAGGAGGCTGGTGCCGGGCGGGGCCAGGGTGCCGGCGTTGCTCAGGGTGCGGTGGCCGGTGCTGGTCAGGGCGCTGGTGCTGAGGGTGCCGAGGGCGTTCAGGGCGGTGTCGAGGACGAGGGGGAGGACATCATCGAGATCCTTCCCGAGGACGAGCCGCTGGACGACGAGCCCGCCGGCGAGGACCTCGACGAGGAGCCGACCCGGCCGAGCCTGCTGGCCGACCCGTTCGGGTTGTCGGCCCGTCGCCATGACGAGCCCGGCGCCGCGTTCCAGCGGCCCGCGGCCATCTTCGCGCCGCTGTTCCAGGCGCCGGACCCGACCCAGGCCAAGCCGGTCGCGACGCGGCGTCCCGAGCCGCCCCAGCCGGTCGAGCCGGAGGAGGCCGAGGACTTCGTCGAGGAGGGCGTCGAGGACGAGACCGACGCCGACGCCGTCGAGGAGCCCGAGGAGGAAGAGGGCGGCAGCCGCCGTCGCCGGCGCCGTCGTGGCGGCCGCGGGCGCGGCAAGGCGCGCGAGCGCGGTGAGGGCGAGGACGGCGAGGACCAGGACGAGGAGTCCGAGGAGGAGCCCGCCGAGGAGCCGGCCGCGCAGGATGAGGAGAGCTCCTCCTCGCGCCGCCGCCGTCGCCGTCGCCGCAGGGGCGGTGACGAGGGCGCCGAACCGGCCAGCGACGACCCGCCCAACACGGTGGTGCGCATCCGCGCGCCGCGCTCCGGCCGTACCGGTGCGCTGGAGACCGCGACGGACGGCGTGCAGAGCGTGCGCGGCTCGACCCGGCTGGAGGCCAAGAAGCAGCGCCGCCGCGAGGGCCGCGAGCTGGGCCGCAGGCGTCCGCCGATCATCACCGAGTCGGAGTTCCTGGCCCGGCGCGAGTCGGTCGACCGCATGATGGTGGTGCGCCGCCAGGGTGACCGCACGCAGATCGCGGTGCTGGAGGACGGCGTGCTCGTCGAGCACTACGTCAACCGCGAGGCGAGCCAGTCGTACGTGGGCAACGTCTACCTCGGCAAGGTCCAGAACGTGCTGCCGTCGATGGAGGCGGCGTTCGTGGACATCGGCAAGGGCCGCAACGCGGTCCTGTACGCCGGCGAGGTCAACTTCGACACCGTCGGGATGGAGGGCCAGCCGAAGCGCATCGAGTCGGCGCTGAAGTCCGGCCAGTCGGTGCTGGTGCAGGTCACCAAGGACCCGATCGGGCACAAGGGCGCGCGGCTCACGTCGCAGATCAGCCTGCCGGGACGTTACCTCGTGTACGTGCCGGACGGGTCGATGACCGGCATCAGCCGCAAGCTGCCCGACAAGGAGCGCACCCGGCTCAAGAGCATCCTGAAGAAGGTCATGCCGGAGAACGCGGGCGTCATCGTGCGCACCGCGGCCGAGGGCGCCTCCGAGGACGAGCTGGCCCGCGACGTGGCCCGGCTGTCGGCCCAGTGGGAGAGCATCCAGAAGAAGGCGAAGTCGGCCAGCCCGCCGGAGCTGCTGTCCGCCGAGCCCGACCTGACCATCCGCGTCATCCGTGACGTCTTCAACGAGGACTTCACGAACCTGGTCGTCCAGGGCGACGACGCCTGGGACACGGTCGACGACTACGTCAAGTACGTCGCGCCGCACCTGGGCGAGCGGCTGTCGAAGTGGGACGAGCAGGGCGACGTGTTCGAGGCGTACCGCATCGACGAGCAGCTCGGCAAGGCGATGGAGCGCAAGGTGTGGCTGCCGAGCGGCGGCTCGCTGGTCATCGACCGTACCGAGGCGATGACGGTCGTGGACGTCAACACCGGCAAGTTCACCGGCCAGGGCGGCAACCTGGAGGAGACGGTCACCAGGAACAACCTGGAGGCGGCCGAGGAGATCGTGCGCCAGCTCCGGCTGCGCGACATCGGCGGCATCATCGTGATCGACTTCATCGACATGGTGCTGGAGTCCAACCGCGACCTGGTGCTGCGGCGGCTGCTGGAGTGCCTGGCGCGCGACCGTACGAAGCACCAGGTGGCCGAGGTGACCTCGCTGGGCCTGGTGCAGATGACGCGTAAGCGGGTCGGCCAGGGGCTGCTGGAGGCGTTCTCGACGCCGTGCGAGTGCTGCAACGGGCGCGGGCTGATCGTCTCGACCGAGCCGGTCGAGAGCAAGCCGGAGCCGCGGGGCACGCAGGGCAAGATGGCCGTCGAGAAGGCGGTCTCGGACAAGGTTTCCGCGGCCAAGGACACCTCCGGCCGTGATACCGTGACCGGTGCGCTTGATGACGTCCCGGCTGAGGACGACCAAGCGGGCCAGACTTCCGGCAGAGGGCGGCGACGCTCCCGCCGAGCCAAGTCCGCCGACTAGCCCTTGGTGGACATCCGACGATCCGTCCGGTTCGCCTAGGGGGCCGTTAATCCGGTACCCTGGTGAACCGGTGCGTCAGGTGACGCGCCCTGTTGGCGCGCCTACTCGGTTCGTCGGTTCAAGACAGGACCGAATGACAGGCGCAGCATTCGGCGGTCGTTCCCTCGGGGGGCGGCTGTGGCAACAGCGAGTCAGTAGAAGGGTTCCGCGGTGTACGCGATCGTTCGTTGCGGCGGCAGGCAGCAGAAGGTCTCCGTCGGTGACGTCCTCGAGGTGGACAAGGTCGCCGGCGAGGTCGGCTCTTCGGTTTCGCTGCCGACGGTGCTCGTCGTCGACGATGGCGACGTGACCACCGAAGTGGGCAAGTTCATGGTCAGCGCCGAGATCCTCGGCGAGACCAAGGGCCCGAAGATCCGGATTCTCAAGTACAAGAACAAGACCGGTTACAAGAAGCGCCAGGGTCACCGCCAGCGGTACACCCAGGTGAAGATCACCGGTATCGACCAGGCCTGATCGGGAGTTTGAGAGATGGCACACAAGAAGGGCGCGTCGTCCACCCGGAACGGCCGTGACTCCAACGCTCAGCGCCTGGGCGTCAAGCGCTTCGGCGGCCAGCTGGTCAACGCGGGCGAGATCATCGTCCGGCAGCGTGGCACCCACTTCCACCCCGGCGACAACGTCGGCCGTGGTGGCGACGACACGCTGTTCGCGCTGACCGCGGGTCACGTGCAGTTCGGCGTCAAGCGCGGCCGTCGGGCCGTGAGCATCGTCCCCGTCGCGGAGTAGTTCTCCGCTCCCGTTCGGGGGTCGTTGCACCATCGCGTCAAAGGGGTGGATCGCGCGGGCGATCCACCCCTTCCGCGTTTCCTGGGCCCGGGCAGGGCCTCGTACGACGAGTTGAGAAAGCCCCCGGCGGGGGCGATGGAGGAGTGCTGCTGCATGCCGGACTTCGTGGACCAGGTGGTCCTGCACGTCAAGGCCGGTGACGGGGGGAACGGGTGCGCCTCCATCCACCGGGAGAAGTTCAAGCCCCTCGGCGGCCCGGACGGGGGCAACGGCGGGCGCGGCGGCGACGTCATCCTTGAGGTCGACCCCAACACCGCGACCCTGCTCGACTACCACCGCCGCCCCCACCGCAAGGCCGAGAACGGCAAGCAGGGGCAGGGCTCCAACCGCGACGGCGCCAACGGCGAGGACGTGATCCTTCCGGTGCCCAACGGCACGGTGGTCAAGGACGCCCGCACCGGCGAGGTGCTGGTGGACCTGATCGGCGCCGGCACCCGGTACGTCATCGCGCAGGGCGGCCACGGGGGTCTCGGCAACGCCGCCCTCGCCACGTCCAGGCGCAAGGCGCCGGGGTTCGCGCTGCTCGGCGAGCCGGGCGACGGGCTCGACGTGATGCTGGAGCTGAAGAGCGTCGCGGACGTGGCGCTGGTCGGCTTCCCCAGCGCGGGCAAGTCGTCGCTGATCGCGGCGCTGAGCGCGGCCAAGCCGAAGATCGCAGACTATCCGTTCACGACGCTCGTCCCGAACCTGGGCGTGGTGACCGCGGGCGACACCGTGTTCACCGTGGCCGACGTGCCGGGGCTGATCCCGGGAGCCTCCCAGGGGAAGGGGCTCGGGCACGAGTTCCTGCGGCACGTCGAGCGGTGCGACATGCTCGCGCACGTCATCGACTGCGCCACGATGGAGCCGGGACGCGACCCGGTCAGCGACTACGAGGTGATCGAGGCCGAGCTGGCCGCGTACGGGAAGCTGGAGGGCCGGCCGCGCATCGTCGTGCTCAACAAGGCGGACGTGCCGGACGCGCGGGAGCTGGCCGAGCTGGTGACGCCGGAGTTCGAGGAGCGCGGGCTGCGGGTGTTCACGGTGTCGGCGGCCACGCATGACGGGTTGCGCGAGCTGACGTACGCGATGGGGGAGTGGGTCGCGGCGGCGCGGGCGAACAAGCCGGTGGAGGAGCCGACCCGGCTGGTCATCCGTCCCAAGCAGCTCGGGGACGCCGGGTTCAAGGTCCGGCGGGTCAACGAGAACCTGTTCCAGGTCACCGGCGAGAAGCCGGAGCGGTGGATCCGGCAGACCGACTTCACCAACGACGAGGCCGTGGGCTACCTCGCCGACCGGCTGGAGCGGCTGGGGGTCGAGGAGGAGCTGGCCAAGGCCGGCGCCACGGCGGGGGCCGAGGTGGTCATCGGGCCTATGGAGGGCGGCTACGTCTTCGACTGGCAGCCCACGCTGGGCGCGGAGTCCGCGCGGCAGGGGCCGCGCGGCACCGACAACCGCCTGGGCTGAAGCGGAAGCGCCGCGAGGCGTCCACAGGGCGGCCACGGGGCCACGGGCGGGTACGGGGCGGCCACCCGTGGCTGGGACCGGGGAAGGACTGGGGTTGTGAAGGCTGGGAGGTGAGGGGATGGGGTCGGGTGGTCATGGCATGACCTGGAGCTTGGATAGGCTGCAAAGTGTGCGGGAACAGATCAGCGCGGCGTCGAAGGTCGTGGTCAAGGTCGGCTCCTCCTCGCTCACCACCCCCCAGGGCACGATCGACGTCGATCGCGTCGACGCCCTGGTGGACGTGCTGGCGGCGCGGCGCCGGACCGGGACGCAGCTCGTCCTGGTCTCCTCCGGGGCGATCGCGGCGGGCCTCGGCCCGCTCGGGCTGAGCGCGCGACCACGTGACCTCGCGACCCAGCAGGCCGCCGCCTCCGTCGGCCAGGGCGTGCTGGTGGCCCGCTACACCTCCTCCTTCGCCCGCTACGGGCTGCGCGTCGGCCAGGTGCTGCTCACCGCCGACGACATGATGCGCCGGGCCAACCACGTCAACGCCCAGCGCACCCTCGACCGGCTGCTGGAGCTGGGCATCGTCCCGATCGTCAACGAGAACGACACGGTGGCCACCGACGAGATCCGCTTCGGCGACAACGACCGGCTGGCCGCCCTGGTGTCGCACCTGATCCGCGCCGACGCGCTGGTCCTGCTGTCGGACGTGGACGCGCTCTACGACGGCCCGCCGAGCCGTGGCGGCGCCCGCCGCCTGGCCGAGATCCGCGGCCCCGAGGACCTGGCGGGCGTCGAGCTGGGCAGGAGCGGCGCGGCCGTCGGCACCGGCGGCATGGTGACCAAGGTGCAGGCCGCGAGGATCGCGACCGGGGCCGGCGTCCCGGTGGTGCTCACGGCGGCCGCTCACGCGGCCCAGGCGCTGAGCGGAGCCGACGTCGGCACCTACTTCCACCCCGGCGGCCGTCATCCCGGCACGCGCCTGCTGTGGCTCGCGCACGCCACCACCGGCCGCGGCCGGCTCAGCCTCGACCCGGGGGCGGTGGAGGCGATCGTCAGGCGGCGCAAGTCGCTGCTGCCGGCCGGGGTCACCTCCGTGGAGGGCGAGTTCGCGGCGGGCGACCCGGTCGACCTGTGCGGGCCTGAGGGCGACGTGGTGGCGCGCGGGCTGGTCAACTTCGACGCGGCAGAGATCCCCGGCCTGCTCGGCCGTTCCACGCGCGAGCTGGCCAGCGCGCTCGGTCCGGAATACGAACGCGAGCTGATCCACCGCGACGACATCGTCATACTGGAGACCCACGCCTAGCAGCACAACGAGGAGCACGCGATGTCCGAGGAGTTCCTGAAGGTCGCCCGCGCGGCACGAGAGGCCGCCGCCGAGCTGGCCCCGCTGCCGCGGGCGCCCAAGGACCGGGCGTTGCGCGCGATCGCCGACGCCCTGGTCGCCCACGCCGCCGAGATCGTCGCGGCCAACGCCGAGGACGTCGAGCGGGCCAGGGCCGAGGGCACGTCCGAGGCCATGGTCGACCGGCTGCGGCTGGACGAGGGCCGCATCGCCAAGATCGCCGACGCCGTGCGCGAGGTCGCCGACCTGCCCGACCCGGTCGGCGAGGTGGTCCGCGGCTCCACGCTGCCGAACGGCCTGGAGCTGCGCCAGCTCCGGGTCCCGCTGGGCGTCATCGGCATCATCTACGAAGGCCGTCCCAACGTCACCGTCGACGCCGCCGCGCTCTGCCTCAAGAGCGGCAACGCCGTGCTGCTGCGCGGCTCCTCCAGCGCCTACTCCTCCAACACCGCGCTGGTCGCGGTCATGCAGGGCGCGCTGGAGGGCACCGAGGCGCCGGTCGGCGCGATCCAGCTCGTGCCGGGCCGCACCCGCGACTCGGTCAAGGAGCTCATGCGCGCCCGCGGCCTGGTCGACGTGCTGATCCCGCGCGGCGGCGCGTCGCTGATCAACTCCGTGGTCGAGGAGTCCACCGTGCCGGTCATCGAGACCGGCGTCGGCAACTGCCACGTCTACGTCGACGCCGAGGCCGACGTCGACCTCGCGGTGAAGATCCTGGTCAACGCCAAGGCGCAGCGGCCCTCGGTGTGCAACGCGGCCGAGACGTTCCTCGTCCACCGGGACATCGCCGACGCGTTCGTGCCGAAGGCGCTGGAGGCGCTGGCCGAGGCGGGCGTCACCGTGCACGGCGACGAGCGGATCGCCGCCTACGGCGCGGGCGTCGTGCCCGCCACCGACGACGACTTCGCCGCCGAATACCTCTCGCTCGACATCGCCGCGGCCGTCGTCGGCTCGCTGGAGGAGGCGGTGGCGCACATCAGGCGCCACGGCTCGGGCCACACCGACGCCATCGTGACCCGCTCGCAGGGGGCGGCCCGGCGGTTCGTGGCGCTGGTCGACTCGGCGGCGGTGGCGGTCAACGCCTCCACCCGGTTCACCGACGGAGGTGAGTTCGGGTTCGGGGCGGAGATCGGCATCTCCACGCAGAAGCTGCACGCGCGCGGCCCGATGGGGCTGCCGGAGCTCACCTCCACGAAGTGGGTTTACACCGGCGAAGGGCATTTGCGCACCTCAGAAGGCACTGTGGTGGCCGGCTGACCGGCGTGTCGGCCTGACCGTGGCCGCGCACCGCGGCTTGACTGGGGGACATGGAGATCATCGTCGCCCTTCTCTTCGTCGCCGGGGTGCTGTTCGGCGCCGACCGGCTGATGCTCTTGCTGGAGAGCCACGGCCACGTACGCTGGCGCCGCACGGGCCGCAGGCGGCTGTCGGAGGAGCCCACTGCGCGGCTCGACAGCATGCTCTCCGACCACTCACGCCGATAAACCTGGACGACCTCCGGCGCGCCGCAAGCGTTGACTCCCGTCCCAACGCTAGGGTTGTGTCCCTTATGGGCGCGCCGGGCGGGGAGGGACGGTGAGCAAGCTCGGCAAGGTCGGGCCGTACACCTTGGTCGAGCGGCTCGGCCGGGGCGGCATGGGCGAGGTCTACCTCGCGACCACCCGCCGGGGCGAGCGCATCGCGCTGAAGGTCCTGCACGACCTGGCCGAGGACGAGACCTCGCGCGTCAGGCTGGAGCGCGAGGTCCGCGCGCTGCGCAGGGTCGAGAGCCCGTACGTCGCCAAGGTGCTGGACGCCGACCTCAACTGCGCGCGTCCCTACCTGGTGATGGAGCACATCGAGGGCGCCACGCTGCTGGAGAAGGTCCGTCAGGACGGGCCGCTCGACGTCGCCGAGCTGGTCGAGATGGCGCAGGGCATCGCGGCGGCGCTGGCGATCATCCACGCGGCCGGGGTCGTGCACCGCGACCTGAAGCCGGGCAACATCATCATGTCCGCGCGGGGGCCGGTGCTCATCGACTTCGGCATCGCCCAGGTCCTGGACGCGACCCGGTTGACCATGACCGGCACGTTCCTCGGCACGCCTGGCTACACCGCGCCGGAGATCTTCGCCGACGAGCAGGTCGACTCGCCGGCCGACGTGCACGCCTGGGCGGCGACGGTGGCGTTCGCGGCGACCGGGCGGCCCACGTTCGGGCGGGGGACGGCCGAGGCGCAGATGTACGCCGTGCTCAACGGGCAGGCCGACCTCAAGGGCGTGCCGGTCGAGCTGCTGCCGCTGGTACGCGCGGCGCTCAACCGGGAGCCCGGCAAGCGGCCCACGGCGGCGCTGCTGGCCGACCGGCTGTCGCGGCTGGCCAGGGTCACCAGCGCGACCGAGACCGACGCGGGCGGTGAAGTCGCCGAGGAGGCGCCGCCGTCGCGGGGGCGGGGCGCGGACGAGAGCGCGCGGGGCGAGGCCAAGGCGGCGCGCGGGCGGCCCAATCCGACGGGCGCGGACGGGAAGGTGCCGCCGCCTCGCCGTACCGGAGGCGACCGGGCTCGGGCCGCCACGGACGGGAAGACCCCGCAGCAGGCCCGTGGGCGGACGCCGGCGGACGGGGCTGCTGTCCGGGGGCGCACGCCCGCTGATGGGGGCGCCGCGCGCGGGCGTACGCCTGCCGACGGGGCTGCCGCTCGTGGGCGGACGGCTGCTGATGGGACCGCTGCTCGGGGCCGCACGTCTGCTGAGGGGGCCGCTGCGCGTGGCCGCACTCCCGCTGACGGGGCCGCCGCCCGTGGCCGCACACCGGCGGATGGGGCCGCCGCTCGTGGGCGGACGCCGGCGGACGGAGCTGCTGCGCGTGGGCGGACGCCGGTGGATGGGGCCGCTGCTCGGGGGCGTACGACCGGTGACGGGGGAGCCGCTCGGGGGCGTACGCCGGCTGACGGGGCGGTGGCGCGGAGCAGGATGGACGGGAAGGTGCCCGCGCCGCGCGTCCGGGGCAGCGGCGGCGACGGCAAGAACACCGGGCCGCGGCCGAAGCTGACCACGCCGCGCGCCCGGGCGGCCGCCGCCGTACGGACCCGCGCGGCGGCGGCCCGGCCGCAGGTCAGGCGGAAGACCGACGCGCCCACCACGCTTCCCGCGGGCAACGGCGCGCTGCTGCTGCTCGCGGTGCTGGCGGTTCCGTGCGTGGTGACGTCGGTGATCTGGCCGATCGCCTCGATCGCGATCACCGCCGTGTTCGTGGTGCTGACCAGGACGCTCTGGATGAACCACTGGATGATCAGGAACCGGGGCTCCCGGCGGGTCCGGGTGACGCTGCGGGTGCTGCTGTTCCCGCTGGCGCTGACCGGCGCGTCGGCGACCGCGCTGGTGTGGCCCGGCCTGCCCGTCGCGGTGGCGTCGGGCGGGGCGCTGTGGGTGACCGGCGGCGGTCAGATCGACACCGACTGGTGGCAGCAGCCCGCGCCCGTGACGGTGGCGGCCGTGGTGTTCGGGATGCTCTGCGGCGGCATCACCGGTCGCGAGATCGAGCGGATCGGCGGCCGGTTGCCTGACCTGCGCAGGGAAGGGCTGCGGGCGCTGGCGGTGCTGGGCGGGTTCGTCGCCCTGTGCGCCGCCGCCGTGCGCGCCATCGCCCTCCTCCTCTAGGCGCGGCCGCTCACGCTGACCGGCCGCGCGTGGCGATGGCGCCGGTCAGCCCTGGCCGCCGTCGCGGCGGGAGAAGCGGTTGAAGATGCGCTCGCCCGCGTTGACCGCGCCCTCGGCGACGTCGCGCAGCACGCCGATGAACGGGTCCTGCGACTGCTGCCAGGACGCGCGGTAGGACTCGGCCGCCGCCTTGACCTCGTCGGTCACCCGTGCGCCGGCGTCGTCCTCGCGGCGCGGGTAGTCGCCGCCGAGGATGCGGTCGTAGTCGCCGCTGCGCTGCCACTTGTCCAGCTCGGCCACGCGCACCACGGCGAACGGGTGGGTGGTGCCGAGCAGGTTGAGCACCTTGAGGAAGCCGTCGCGAAGGTCGCCCGCGGTGTCGTACTCGTTGTACTGCTCCAGGAACGCCTCGATGTTCATCTCGTGGGTGTAGGCGCCGCCGGCGAGCTTCATCAGGGCCCGCTTGCCCGCGTCGGGGTCCTGGCCGACGAGCAGGCCGCCGCGGTCGGAGGACAGCTCCGACTTGCGGTACCACTCCTCCAGGCCCGCGACGATGGCCCGCAGGCCGATGTAGCCGAGCGGGATCCAGGCGACGCGGGTGGCGAGGCGGGTGAGGATGTCGAGCATCGTGCGGTAGACCGCGTGCCCCGAGAGGATGTGGGCGGTCTCGTGGCCGATGACGAAGCGCTGCTCCTCCTCGTTCATGAGGTTGAGCAGGCCGGTGGTCACGACGATGAACGGGTCGTCGAAGCCGATGGCCTTGGCCTGCACCTGCGGGTCCTGCTGGACGTAGATCTCCGGGATCCGGTGCAGGTCGAGGGTGTAGGCGGCGTCGCGGCCCATGTCGTAGAGCGAGCGGAACTGCGTCTCGCTGACGCGGACGGCCGAGGCGAGGTACATCAGGCGGAGGCGGCGCTCGCTGATGAGACCGGACATCTGCTTGAGAACCGTGTCAAACCCACTCAACTTACGCAGAGCGACCAGCGCGGACCGGTCTGCGGGGTGTTCGTAGGCTCGGGACGAGATGCCGGGCAGTTGGACGCGATTGCGGTCCGGGGTGGTCGTCATGCCCGGCATGCTACGTCCGCAAGGGAGGTGGTGCGCGGACATCACGAAGGGGGGTGCCATCGAGTTGTGGTACTGCGTCCGCGTAAGGTCCGTTTCATGAAGAATGCGCCCGGTATGCAGGGGATGCGGAGAGTGGGAGTGATGGGCGGGACGTTCGATCCCATCCACCACGGCCACCTCGTCGCCGCCAGCGAGGTCGCCCACCATTTCCGGCTGGACGAGGTCGTCTTCGTCCCCACGGGACGGCCGTACCAGAAGTCCGAGCGCGAGGTGTCCGCCGCCGAGGACCGCTACCTCATGACGGTCATCGCCACCGCCTCGAACCCCCGCTTCTCCGTGAGCCGGGTGGACGTGGACCGCCCCGGGCCGACGTTCACGATCGACACTCTGCGCGACATCGCCAACATTTACGGCCCGGACGTCGAGCTGTTCTTCATCACCGGCGCCGACGCGCTCGGCGCGATCCTCGACTGGCAGCAGGCCGACGAGCTGTTCGAGCTGGCGCACTTCGTCGGCTGCACCAGGCCGGGCCACACCCTGCACGATCCCGGCCTGCCCGAGGGGCGGGTGACGCTGCTGGAGATCCCCGCCCTGGCCATCTCGTCGTCGGAGTGCCGGCAGCGGGTGGCCAAGGGGGAACCGATCTGGTATCTGGTTCCCGACGGGATCGTGCAGTACATCAACAAACGGGGGCTGTATCACGCCCACGGGTGAGGGTATCCGTGCCGTACGTGAGGGGTTTCGGCCCGGACGGGTACCCTCAACATATGGGCATGCTGCCGACACAGGAGGACAGACCCGCATCGTGACCGCATCTGACAGAGCCGTCCAGCTCGTGCGCATCGCCGCGGAGGCCGCGGCCGACAAGCTGGCCGATGACATCCTCGCCTACGACGTGAGCGAGCAGCTCGTCATCACCGACGCGTTCCTGCTCTGCTCCGCCACCAACGACCGTCAGGTCCGCGCCATCGTCGACGAGATCGAGGACCGGCTGCGCACCGAGGCCGACGCCAAGCCCGTGCGCCGCGAGGGCGAGCGCGAGGGCCGCTGGGTGCTGCTCGACTACATCGACATCGTCGTGCACGTCCAGCACGAGGAGGACCGTACGTTCTACGCCCTGGAGCGCCTGTGGAAGGACTGCCCGGCCATCGCGCTGCCGGAGAGCGTCATGCAGGCCAACCTGCAGCGGGCGCGCGCGTGAGCGGAGGGGCCGGACGTTCCGGCGGGGACGCCGCATGAGCAAGCGCATCGTGTGTCTGCGCCACGGGCAGACGTTGTGGAACGTCGAGCAACGGTTCCAGGGCCACTCCGACATCCCGCTCGACGAGACCGGCATCGCGCAGGCCGCCAGGGCCGGCTCGCTCCTGGCCTCGCTCCGGCCCACCCTCATCGTCTCCTCCGACCTGCAGCGGGCCAACGACACCGCGCTCGCGCTGGGCCGCCTGGTCCGGCTCGACGTGCACGTCGACAAGGACTTCCGCGAGCGCGGAGGCGGCCAGTGGGAGGGGCTGACGCGGGAGGAGATCGCCGCGCGCTGGCCCAAGGAGTACGCCGACTGGGAGGCTCCCGACGGCGAGGCGGTCCAGGACGTCGCCGACCGGGTGGCGTCGGCCATGCGCCGCTGGGTGGCCAAGCTGGACGACGACGGCCTGCTGGTCGTGGCCTCGCACGGCGCGGCGCTGCGGCTCGGCATCTGCGAGCTGCTCGGGCTGCCCGAGGAGCTGTGGCCGGCGATCGGCGGGCTCGGCAACTGCTCGTGGTCGGTGCTGCAGGAGGGGCGCAAGGGCTGGCGCCTGCTGGAGCACAACGCCGGCACCCTGCCCGAGCCCATCAGCAGCGACGACAAACCGGACGCCGAGGTCTGAGAACGGTCGGGCGGCCGTGCGGCTCGGGGGCCGTGCGGCTCGCTCGCTCAGGAGGCGGTGTGCCGCTCCTGCGCGTCGAGAAGCTCGTCCCAGTGCTCGGCCGCCCACGCGCATGCCGCCTCCAGCGGCTCCAGCATGCTGCGGCCGAGCGGCGTCAGCGCGTACTCGACCCTGGGCTTCGGGTCGTCGTGCACGGTCCGCGAGACGAGGCCGCTGCGCTCCAGCCCGCGTAGCGACTGCGTGAGCACCTTCGGGGTGACGCGGTGCAGCGGCACGCGCAGCTCCGAGAACCGGCGCGGGCCGTCCTCCAGACAGCGGATGATCAACGCCGCCCACTTGTCGCCGAAACGGAACGGCAGCAGCGCGGACGGACACAGCTCGTCGAACAGATCGGCGGGCAGCGGCTGCCGGTGCGTCATGATGTCTCTCCCCGCGGGCCTCGGTATCCGAAAGGTAACCGCTCTCGCGGATACCTTTCCGGAGCATCGACGCAACGGGAGGTATTCCGACGATGGGCAGATACGTGGTTTTCGGGGCCGGCGGCCGGGCCGGACGGCAGGCCGTCGCCGAAGCGCGCCGGCGCGGGCACCAGGTGACGGCGGTGGTGCGGGACCCGTCCCGGCACGACGGCCTGGCGGGCGACGGCGTACGGGTCGCGGCGGGGGACGTCACCGACGCGGCCGACGTCGCCGCCCTCGCCGCCGGGCACGACGCGGCCATCAACACGGCGGCGGTGGTCGGCTCGGACACCTTCTTCGGCGACGCCGCGCACGCCCTCGTCAAGGGCCTGCGGCAGGCCGGGGTGGACAGGCTCGTCGCGGTCGGGATCGCCACGCTGCTGCCCGGGCCCGACGGGGTCCGGCTGCTGGACGCGCCCGGTTTCCCGGCCGAGTTCCGGCCCTTCTGCCTGGCGCACGCCGCCGGTCTCGAGGTGCTGCGCGCCGAAGGCGGCGGGCTGGACTGGGTGTACGTCAGCCCGGCCGGCGACTTCGACCACGAAGGGGAGCGGAGCGGCCGGTACGAGATCCGCGAACACGGGGACATGGCGCTGCGCGTCTCGTACGCGGACTTCGCCATCGTCCTGCTGGACGAGGCGGAGACCCCGCGGCACCGCGGCGGCCACCTGGCCGTGACCTGACGGGCGATTAGGCGAATCGGGGCGGATGGCTATATGCTCTCGGAGCGCCGCAACGGGCAAGCGCCCGTGGCGGTGACCAGGGGCTATAGCGCAGTTGGTAGCGCGCCTCCATGGCATGGAGGAGGTCTGGGGTTCGAATCCCCATAGCTCCACCGCCACCACGAACGGCGGCGTCCCACGGGGACGCCGCCGTTTCTCGTGCCGGGGGTCAGGTGGTGCAGGCGGCGCCGTTCAGGGTGAAGGCGGAGGGGGCCGCGGTGTTGCCGGTGTGGGTGGCCTGGAAGCCGAACTGGGCGGACGCGCCGGGCGCCAGGGTGCCGTTGTAGCTGACGTTCCTGGCCGTCACCGTGCCGGAGGCGGGGGAGACGGTGGCGTTCCACGCGCCCGTGACGGTCTGCCCGGCGGGCAGCGTGAAGCCCAGCGACCAGGACGAGAGCTGGGCCGTCCCGGTGTTGGTGATCGTCACGGCGGTGGTGAAGCCGGTGTTCCAGGTGTTCATGGCGTAGGTGACCTTGCAGGCGCCCGGGGTGACGGTCGGGGTGACCGTCGGGGTGACCGTCGGGGTCGAGGTCGGCGTCTGGGACGGGCCGGGGACGTCCAGGCCGAGGAAGGCCAGCGCCATGGCGGCCATCCCGCCCTGCGGCAGGCTGTGCCCGACGCCCTGGAGGCTGATGCCCTCGACCGCGACGGTGGTGCCGGTGCCGCCGTAGCGGGTCCTGGTCCAGCCGGAGCGGGGCTGGTCGGTCATGGACGGGGTCTGGCTCAGGCCGTGGACGTTCGTCCACTGCTTGATCTCCTCGCCGAAGTTCGGGTAGCGCAGGGTGCTGTCCTCGGTGCCGTGCCACACCTGCATGCGCGGGCGCGGGCCGCTGTAGCCGGGGTAGGCGGCGCGCACCAGGTCGCCCCACTCCTGCGGGGACTTGATGAGCTGGCCGTTGGCGCAGGTGCTGTTCCAGCTCGACCCGTCGGTGGTGGCGAAGCAGCCGAACGGCACGCCCATGAACGCCGCCCCCGCCTTGAACACGTCGGGGTAGGCGCCCAGCAGCACGTTCGTCATCATGCCGCCGGAGGAGGCGCCGGTGGCGTACGTGCGCGCGGGGTCGGCGTTGTAGCGCTGCTGCACGTACCGGACCATGGAGACGATGCCGACCGGGTCGCTGCCGCCGTCGTGCCGCAGCGCCTGCGGCGAGGAGACGTCGAAGCAGGATCCACTGCGCGTCGCCGACGGGTAGATGACGATGAACTTGTACTGGTCGGCCAGCGAGGCGAACTCGGTGCCCGAGTAGAAGGCCGGGCCGGAGCCGGTGCAGTAGTGGACGGCCACGAGCAGCGCCGGGCGGGAGCCGATGCCGTCCGGCACGTAGAGATGCATGCGAAGATTGGTAGGGTTCGTACCGAAGCCGGTCACCTCGGTGAGCTGGGCCGAGGCGGCCGGGGGCGCCAAGATCAGCGTCGCGACGACGAGCGCCATCGCGGCGACCGCGGCGCTGGCTAACCGAGCTGTCAGTTTCATCCGGGCTCCTCTCGATGGCCAGAAACATTGCGAGTGTGTTGCGAAAGTTTCAGCTCCGCAATAGGCCAGGTCGACAGGGGATGACTGCCCACTCTTGAGCTGCGAACCCGCGGACGCTAGGCAGGCTCCGGTGTGAAAGTTTCGCCGGTCGTGTAGCGCGCGGCGAGAGCCGTGACGGTCGCGGCGAGCCGGTCCCGCAGCTCGGCCGGGGCCAGCACCTCCGCGTCCACCCCCAGACGCAGGAACTCGGCCAGCGCGTGCTCGACCGACTCGATCGGCACCGTGACCCGCGTCCACCCCTCCGCGTCCGGCGGACCGGCCGTGCGCCGCGCCGCCTCCACCATGCCCGGCGTCATCAGGTCGGGCAGCCGCTCCAGCCCGCGCGGCGACAGCCGCACCACCGCCTCGCCCCGCCGCAGCCGGACCTCGAACGCCTCCAGGTACGCCGCCCAGTACGCCGCCAGGTCGAACCCCTCGGGCCGGGCGAAGCCCTCCTCCAGCGTGCGCAGGCCGAGGATCTGCGAGACGCGGTAGGTCCGCACGTCGCCGTCCGCCCCGGCCACCAGATACCAGCGACCCGCCTTGACCACCAGCCCGTACGGGTCCAGCAGCCGTTCCACCTCCTGCGGCTCCTTCCACCGCCGGTAGACGACCTGGACCCGCCGCTCGTTCCACACGGCGTCGGCCACGGCCGGCAGGAAGGCCGCCGGCTCCCGGTCCCGGTACCACGTGGGCGCGTCGAGGTGGAAGCGCTCCTGGATCCGCCCGGCCCGGTCGCGCAGCTCGACCGGCAGCGCGGCCATGAGCTTGAGCTGCGCCGCCGTCACCACCGCGCCGAGGCCCAGCTCCGCCGCCGGACCGGGCAGCCCGGCGAGGAACAGCGACTCGGCCTCGTCCGTGGTCAGCCCGGTGAGCCGGGTGCGGTAGCCGTCGAGGAGCTGGTAGCCGCCGCGCGGGCCGGCGTCGCCGTACAGGGGGATGCCGGCGGCGTGCAGCGACTCGACGTCGCGGTAGATCGTGCGGACCGAGACCTCAAGCCGCTCGGCCAGCTCGCGCGCCGTCACCCGGCCCCGGGTCTGCAGGAGCAGCAGGATCGACACCAGGCGGGAGGCACGCATAACCGCTGACACTACCTGTCAGTGACCCTGCCGTACGTTCGCCCGCATGAACGACTTCGACTTCTTCGCCGGCCACTGGGACGTCGCCAACCGCCGGCTCGTCAAGCCCCTGTCCGGCAGCGACGAATGGGACGAGTTCCCCGGCCGCTCGGTCGCCACCCGCCACTTCGCCGGCGCCGCCAGCTTCGACGAGATCACCTTTCCCACCAAGGGGTGGAGCGGGCTGACCGTGCGCGTCTACCACCCCGGCACCCGCCAGTGGTCCATCTACTGGGCCAGCAGCGCCCGCGGCGAGCTCGACACCCGGCCCATGGTGGGCGCGTTCGACGGCGACCGGGGCGTCTTCTACGGCGAGGAGGTCGTGGACGGCCGGCCGGTCCGCTGCCGGTTCCTCTGGACGGTGATCGACCGGGACACCGCCCGCTGGGAGCAGGCGTTCGCCGAGGAGGGCAGCGAGGACTGGGAGACGAACTGGATCATGGACTTCACGCGGACGTGACCGCCGTGACCGGCGGCCCGGCCGCCGCGGACTGCGTGCCGCGCACCCACAGGATCCCGGCCACCGCCAGCGCCCCGAGCAGCAGCACCAGCCCGCCCACCACGATCACCCACCACCAGCCCGCCCGCGCCGGCTTGGCCTCGTAGAGCTGGACGTCGGGCAGCATGTCGGGGGTGTAGTCCAGCCGCTGCGTGGCCGGTGGCTCCTGGGGCTCCCGGCGGGGTGGGGGCGACGCCGGGTGAGGTGAGCGGTGCCGGATGGTCTGGTCGGGGTCCGGCTCCTGGCGGCCGGGCTGGTGCGCAGTCATGGGCCCCTCGAACGCGCTGGGAGGTGTCGGGCTTTCCGCCGACATTGTCACACTTTCACGTGCTGCCCCGTCCAGGTCCCATGACACGTGTGCTGGTGACGGGAGGCAGCGGCCGGCTCGGCCGCGCGGCGCTGGAGACCCTGGTGAAGGAGGGGTACGAGACGCGGGCGACCAGCCGGTCGGCGCGTGCCTCCGACACCGAGGCCCGGCCGGCCGGCGAGCTCACCTGGGAGCGGTACCTGCGAGGCGAGTGAGGGAGCGGGCTCGGGTCAGCCGTAGGGGCCCTGGCCGTAGGGCGGCTGCGGAGGCTGCTGTGGATAGGGCTGCGACCCCTGCGGCTGCTGCTGGTAGGGCTGCTGTTGGGGCTGCTGGGGAAACGGCTGCGGGCCCTGCGGGTGCGGCGGAGGCTGCGGCTGGTTCCATCCCTGCTGCCATCCCTGGGGCCCTTGCGGTCCCTGCTGCCATCCTTGGGGCCCCTGCGGTCCCTGCGGGGGAGCGGGCCGTTGCGCGGGCTCGGTCCGCCTCGCCACCACTCCGCCGATCAGCAGGGCGATGCCGGCGAACTGGATGAGCGAGCCGATGACGACCCACACGGACAGCCCCGTGACCAGGCCCAGCAGCCCGACCAGCTGTGACTGCAGGAAGCTCTGCGCCAGGGCGAGGGCCGCGCCGACCAGGAGGACGGCGCAGCCGGCGATCCCGAGCACGGCTCCGCGCCCCTGCTCCCGCCGGCGCATCGCCATGAGGACGAGGCCGGCGAGCAGGAGCACGCCGTTGAGGAACGCGCTGATGAGGCCGATGACCGCGAGCGAGCTGGTGGCTGTCAAAGGAGGACTCCGGCGGGGATCGAGGGGTTCTGTCAGGAAGGCTGTGGCGACGGGCGTAGCGCGGCTATCGCCCGGCTGATCGCGTCCTCGTCGAGCGGCCCCTGGTAGCGGACGCCGTTGAGGAAGAGGGTGGGGGTGCCGCGCACGCCGCTGTCGCGCCCGGAAGCCTCGTCGAGCGCGATCCTGGAGGCGTGCCGCGGCACGTCCTCCCACGGTTCGACGTCGAGCTGGGCGGCGTAGTGCTCCAGGTCGGCGTCCGTGAGGTGACGCTGGTTGTCGTAGAGGACGTCGTGCATCTCCCAGAAGCGGCCCTGGTCGCCGGCCGCCTCGGCGACGATCGCGGCGGAGGCGGCGCGCGGGTGGATGCTGCGCAGCGGGAAGTGACGGAAGACGAGGCGCACGTCGGGGTTGTCCCTGAGCAGCCGCGTCAGCACGGGGTGGAGCCGGCCGCAGTAGGGGCATTCGAAGTCGCCGTACTGGACGATCGTGATCGGGGCGCCGGGCCGGCCGCGTACGTGGTCGCGCGGCCCTACGGGCACCGACAGCAGCTCGGGCAGCTCCTCGTCGGGCTCGGCCTCGGGCGGGGCGCAGACGCCGCCCCGGTCCCACGCCATGCGGAAGATCACCCAGCCCAGCGCGGCGGCCAGCAGCGAGCCGGCCAGGATGCCGATCTTGGCCTCGGCGCGGATCACCGGGTCGGCGAAGGCGAGGTCCACGATGAACAGCGCCACCGTGAACCCGATGCCGGACACCGCGGCCCCGCCGAACAACTGCCCCCACACCAGGTTGCCCGGCAGGACGCCCCAGCGGAGCCGGAGCGGCAGCCACGTGCCGAGCGCGATGCCGGCGAACTTGCCGAGCAGCAGCCCCGCCACGATCCCCCACGACACGGGCGAGGTGAGCGCCGCCCGCAGCGTCTCGCCGTCCAGCCGCACCCCGGCGTTGGCCAGCGCGAACACCGGCACGATCACGTAGCTGCTCCACGGGTGCAGGCGCAGTTGCAGCCGCTCGTTCACGGAGACGGCGTGCCTGACCCGCAGGGTGGCCTCCCTGGCGGCGCGGGCGCTCGGCTCGTTCGTGAACTCCTGGACGGCCTCGCCGGCCATCAGCAGCTTCTGGTCGGAGGGCGCGTAGACGAAGACGAGCACGCCGAGCGCGATGCCGACCAGCGTCGGGTGGATGCCGCTCTCCAGCGTGGCCACCCACAGCGCGAACCCCAGCACGATGTACGCCGGCGCCCGCCAGATCTTCAGCCAGCGCAGCGTCACGATGGCCGCCAGCAGCAGCGCCGCGGTGAGGAGCGCGGGCACCGACAGCTCGTCCGTGTAGAACAGCGCGATGATCAGGATGGCGAGCACGTCGTCCACGATCGCCAGCGTCAGCAGGAACGCCCGCAGTGGATCGGGGCACCGCGCCCCCACGACGGCGAGCACGCCGAGCACGAAGGCCGTGTCGGTCGCGATCGGCACGCCCCACCCGGCCGCGCCGGGGCCGCCCGCGTTGAGCAGCAGGTAGATGCCCGCCGGCACGAGCATGCCGCCGAACGCCGCCACCGCCGGCACCGCGATCAGCCGGCGGTCGCGCAGCTGGCCCAGCCGGACCTCGTACGAGATCTCCAGGCCGATGACGAAGAAGAACAGCGTCATCAGCCCGTCGTTGACCCAGTGGCGCAGGTCCAGCGAGAACTCGGCGGTCCCGAACGACAGCCCCATCGGGGTGTGCCAGAACGCCTCGTAGGTGTCGCCCCAGGGGGAGTTGGCCCAGACCAGGGCGAGGACGGTGGCGATGAGCAGCGCGCTGGTGCTGCCCGCTTCGGTACGGAAAAAGGTGCGCAACATCGTCTGGATCGCCTCCCCGGAGATCGATCCTAGAGGCGCGGACCCGGTTCCCCCCAGCCGGGAGCGGTCAGGCCGGGGCGAAGAACAGCTGAGCCGCCGCGTCGCGGGCGAGCAGGAAGCCGATGATGCCGAGCGCCCAGCTCACCATCGACGCCGAGTGCCTGGTCAGCCAGGCCCGCAGCCGCTCCAGCCGGGGCTCCAGCCGGGCCCCGGTCATGCCGCGCAGGCCGATGAGCGCGAGCGGCGGCACGATCATGACGAGCACGTACCCGGCCAGCAGCGGCAGCCACTGCGCGGCGGACAGGCCGGCGGTGGTCATGATGCCGACCGCCGCCAGGTAGGGGACCATCGTGGCCACCTCGACCGCGCCGGCCGTCAGCCCGAGCAGCACCATCGTCCCGGGCCCGCCGGTGCGCGGCTCGAAACGGCGCTCGGGCAGGCCCCGCTTGGCCCGGTACTTGGGGTCGAACCTGAAGCTCAGCGCGAACAGGCCCACGCCCAGCGCGAGCTGCACGCCGTACGCGACCTTGCTGTGCAGCGCCTCGCCGAGGCCGTCCATGGCCGCGGACAGGCCCAGCATGAGCGCGACCCCGACCAGGAAGTAGAACGCCGCGATCGTCGCCAGGTAGACGAGCTGCCCCGGCACCTTGGACCGCCCGCCGGACAGCAGCAGGTAGAGGGGGATGACCAGCGTCCCGAAGCTGGTGCTGTCCACCAGTGCGAAGGCGGCGAGGGTGAGCATCAGGCCGATCGTCATGACACGATCATCACGGCCGGTGCCCGCCCCCGCCTCCTACGCCGGTCCGAACCTGGCGTACATCCTTCGATGCAGGCCGGGCGCGCTCACGGGGTCACAGGGTGCGCAGGTAGGCCAGCGACGGCGCGAAGAAGTACTCCCCGCCCCTCATCGTGACCGTCTGCGCCACCTGGGCCTGCGGCGGCGACTGCTCGGGCTTGCCCCAGACCTTCGGGAACGTCACCTTGATCGCCCGCTCGCCCTGCCCGATGACCGGGTCGTGGCCGGTCGCCGGGTGCTCGAAGTCGGGATTGCCCGCCCAGCTCCGCTGGGTGAACTCGAACTGGTCGACCAGGCTGCTGTTGAACGCCATGAACAGCAGCCCGACCCCGCCGCTGGGCCGCGTCTCCGGGGGCGCGTCGTCCCACGGCTCGTCGCCGCGCCGCCCGTACGTCTGGCCGCGTCTCGCCATGAGCACCTCGCGGCCGAACGAGCGCGGGTTGGTCTTCCTGATGTGGCCGCTGAAGGGGCACTTGCTCCCGTCGTCGCCGTCGAAGGTGAAGTCGTTGGCCACCGGGCCGCCGCCGGCCTTGGCCCGGCCGGTCACCGGCGTGCCGTCCTTGAAGCGGCCGACGAGCATCGCGCCCGCCCGGTGGCGGTCGCCGCCCTTCAGCCCGAGGTCGTCGGCGAGCCGCTCCTCGATCTCCTTGAACGCCCGTACGTTCTGCTCCAGCTTCCTGAAGACCAGGTAGCTGCCGTGGTGGCGGCGCGGGTCCGGCGAGAAGGGGTCGGGCACCAGCACGTTGGCCAGCGGGAAGGCCGGGTCCCAGTGCTTTCTCGGCTCGCGGTCCACCTCGTCCTTGAGGAACAGCGGCTGGCTGCGGCCGTCCACGTAGCCGAAGTGCTCGATGCCGTCGCCGGCCGGGTTGCGCATGCCCCGGCCGGTCTCCTCGCCGAGCAGCCTGGCGCTGGCCGGCAGCGCGCCGATGATCTCCTCGCGGAGTGCCGCCACCGGTCCCGGCCGGTCGTCGCCGATGAGCACGACGGCGTGGATCTCGCGCTGGTAGGCGCGGTCCCACTGCTCGACGGGCGGGTCCTCGACCTCGGCGACGCGCCGTTTCATGCCGTCGCGGAACGCCTGGTCGCCGAAGGCCCGCACCTGCTCGACCGAGTGGCCGAGGTCGCGGTAGCCGGCCTTGCTGATGCCGATCCCGACGTAGGGGGTGCCGCGCCGCCCCCGGCCGGCGAAGTCGCGCACCTCCTCCAGGTGCTCGCGCGCCGACTTCATCCTCGCGGTGGCCACGTGCCGGAGGAACGCCCGGCCCTCGGCCGCGTCGTTGAACCGGACGAACAGGACGGCCAGGTGCTCGCGTACGTGCGCGCGCAGGATGTTCGGCTGAAGGTTGTCGAGCATCGCCTTGGTGTCCGCGTCGAGCGTGGCCGAGTCCCAGGCCAGGGGTCGTGCGTTGTTCAGGTCGACTGGCATCGCCAAGTCCCTTTCCCCGTTTCGGAATGGAGTTTTCCGAGCCCCCACTTCTAGGACTCCCGGGAGGCGGAGAAAGTTTCCCCCGTGAGGCGCCGGGCGGACGCTACCGCGCCGGACGTACGCCGACGGCCTCCCCCGGGACGATGGCCGGCCGTGCCCCCCGGTGGGAGCGTGGTGCCATGGACGCGATCCGCAGAGCCCTGGGCCGGCTCTCCCTGCTGTACGCGCTGATCTTCCTGGCGGCGGCGCTGCTGCACGCCGGGGCCGGTCCCGGCCCGCTGCGCCAGCCCCCGGTTCCGCCCGCGGTGATCGTGGAGGCGCTGTGCTGCGCCGCGATGCTGACCGGCGCGTACGGAGCGCTGAAGGCCCGCCCGTGGGCGTGGGACGGGCTGATCTACACGCACGCGGCCGCGCTGGGCGGGGTGCTGCTCGGCATCCTGGCGACGGCGCTCGCGCCGGGCACGCGGGGCAGCACGCCGCTCCTGTGGTATCACGGCACGATCGCGACCTTCCTCGCCGCCGGCCTCGGCGCGGCCTTCTACGTCTCCAGGGTGCGCAGGTAGCCGGCCGCCTCGGCGAGGCGGTCCTCGCCGAACACCCGGATGCCGTGCCGCTCCAGCAGCGCCGTGGTGACCCCTTGACCGGGCGTCCTGCGGCCGGCGAAGGAGCCGTCGTAGACGGCCAGCGCGCCGCACGACGGGCTGCCCTCCTTGAGCACCGCCATCCTGGCGCCCGCCGCCCTGGCCGCCTCCAGCGCCGCCCGCGCCCCCGCGAGGAACGCCTCCGTCACGTCGTCGCCGCCGGACGTCAGGACCCGGGCCGCGCCCTCCAGCACGGCGGCCCCGCCCGCGCCCCCCTCGATCTCGGCGGCCGGGCGCGGCACCGGCAGCCCGCCCGACACCTCGGGGCAGAACGGCACAAGCCGCCCCTCCGTCCGCCATCCGGCGAGCACGGCGGCCGAGCTGGTCTTCGCGCCGCCGTCGTAGCGGACTTTGCGGCCCATCAGGCAGGCGCTGACGAGGATCTTCTCCACGTCTTCGATCCTATGAGCAGGATCGGCGCCGGCGAGAGCGCGGCCGGCGCGGCGGCGCAGCCGAAGGCGTAGGCGAAGGGCCGGGCCGCGCCCGCCGCCTGGCGCTTCCTGACCGCCTGCACCGACTACATGACCGGCTACATGGTCCGTGAGGCGCAGGAGCGCTCCGCGCCCAGGCGCGAGGGCGTCAGCGACGCCGAGCCGCCGCACCTGGCGCCCCTGCTGGAGCGGGGCGTCCCCGGTGCGGACGACAACTTCGAGCGCGGCCTGCGCCGGCTGCTCGACGGCATCGAGCGCGAGCTGCCGCGATGAGGGGCGCCACCGCCGGGCGATAGCCTTACCCCCGATGAACACCACCGTCTCCGCGATCGTCATCACCGTCGCGCTGCTGCTCATGCTGGCGAGCCTGGTCACCGCGATCCGCGACCGGCCCATGGGCATGGTGCTGCTGGTCGGCTTCGCCGTGCTGGAGGTCGCCGTGCTGGTGCAGGTCGGCTTCGTGATCGCGGCGGTGGCCGGGGGAGCGGAGTCGCCTGAGCCGGCCACGCTGTGGGGCTACCTCATCGGCGAGGTCGTCATCCCGCCCGCCGCGGTGTTCCTGGCGCTGGCCGAACGGTCGCGGTGGGGGACCGCGATCCTGGTCGTGGCGGGGTTCGCGATCGCGGTCATGAACGCCCGCCTCGGGCAGATCTGGCAGGGCGCGGCATGAGCTCCATCGGCAGCGGCCCCGGGCGGGCGCTGATCGCGGTCTACGGCCTGTTCTCGCTGGCGGCGGGCGCGCGCGCCGCGGTGCAGATCGCCACGAGGTTCGGGGAGGCGCCGCTCGCCTACAGCCTGTCGGCGTTCGCGGCGGCCGTCTACGTCCTGCTCACGGTCGCGCTCTGGCGCGGCGCGCGGCGGCTGGCGCTGGCCGCGCTCCTGGTCGAGCTGGCCGGGGTGCTGATCATCGGCACCGTCAGCCTCCTCGACCCCGCGGCCTTCCCCGACGAGACCGTGTGGTCCGCCTACGGCAAGGGCTACCTCTTCATCCCGCTCGTGCTCCCGTTCGTCGGGCTCCTCTGGCTGCGGCGAAAGCGTTAACCTCCGGCCCGGCCGGGAAGTGGCTGAACCCATGAGCACGATCGAGCACTCCGTAGACGTCGAGGTCCCCATCAGGGTGGCCTACAACCAGTGGACGCAGTTCGAGAGCTTCCCCGAGTTCATGGAAGGGGTCGAGTCGGTCAAACAGGTGACCGACACCCGTACGCACTGGGTGGCGGAGATCGCCGGGGTCAGGCGCGAGTTCGACGCCGACATCACCGAGCAGCACCCGGACGAGCGGGTCGCCTGGCGCAGCGTCGACAAGCCGAACCAGGCGGGCGTCGTCACCTTCCACCGCGTCGACGACGGCCGCACGCGGGTCACGCTCCAGATGGAGTACGACCCCGAGGGCTTCGTCGAGACCGCCGGCGACTGGCTGCAGCTGGTCCGCATGCGGGTCAACGGCGACCTCAAGCGGTTCAAGCAGTTCATCGAGTCGCGCGGCTCGGAGACGGGCGGCTGGCGCGGCGACGTGCCCGGCCCGCACCAGCGCGACGGCGCCGCCCCCGGCACCGGCACGCACGAGCCCGGCTCCACGTACGGCGGCGCGCAGCAGGTGCCGCCCGGCACGATCGGCGGCACAGATCCGTCCATGCCGGGCGGCGACACGACGCTGCCGGCCCCCGGCCACTTCCCCCCGCGCGACGAGCCGCCGCAGGGGCCCCGGCCGGTCCTGTAAGCGCGGTCCTGCAAGCAGGTCCTGTAAGCGATCCCCCTTCGACCCGAACGGCGGCCGCCCGCGTGGCGGCCGCTGTCGTGTGCCGGGAGGCCGGCGCGCCGGGTGGAATAAAGCCGCATTTCGCTCCTGTTAGGGTGGTGATTCGTCCCATGACTTGATGAATGGAGGAATTGCCCGGCATGAGTGTTCTGGCGTCGGAGCGCAGAGGCAGGACCACACCCCTCGCCTGGCTCCTCGTGCTGGGAATCGTCCTCGCCGCACTCAACCTGCGGACCGCCGTCACCAGCGTAGGCCCCCTCCTCGACCAGCTCGCGGGGGCGCTCGGCATGACGAGCGTCGGCACGGGCCTGCTCACCACCCTCCCGGTGCTGGCCTTCGCCGGCGTCGGCGCCGTCACCCCGGCGCTCGCCCGGCGCGTCGGCGAGCACCGGCTGCTCCTGCTCGCCCTGGTCACGCTGGGCGCGGGCCTGCTGGTCAGGTCGCTGGTCGGCTCGGCCCCCGTGTTCCTGCTGAGCAGCGCGGTCGCGCTGTCCGGCGGCGCCGTGGGCAACGTGCTGATCCCGACGCTGATCAAACGGCACTTCCCCGCGCGTACGGGGATCATGACCACCGTCTACACCACGGCCCTGGCGACGGGCACCATGCTGGCCGCCGCCGCGACCGTGCCGATCGAGCGCGCGTCGGGGGACTGGCACGTCGCGCTCGGCGTGTGGGCGGCCCTGGCCGCCGTGGCCGCCATTCCGTGGCTTGCGCTGCTGCGCAGTGAGCCGGAGCGGGACACGGGAGGCAGGGACGCCGGAGTACGGCGGATGCTGGGCAGCCAGCTGGCCTGGACGATCGCGATCTACTTCGGCACCCAGTCGATGATCGCGTACATCATGTTCGGCTGGCTCGCCACCATCCTCACCGACGGGGGCTACAGCACCTCCGAGGCCGGGCTGCTCCTCGGCGTGTTCACCGCGCTGAACATCCCGGTGTCGGTCGCCGTGCCCGTGATCGCCGCGCGGTTCCGCGACCAGCGGCCGGTGGTGTCCGGGCTCGTCGCCTTCTACGCGGCCGGCTTCGGCGGGCTCTGGGCGGGGCCGGCGTCGTGGGCGCCGCTCTGGGTGACGCTCATCGCCATCGGCATGGGGTCGTTCCCGCTGGCGCTGGTGATGCTGGGGCTGCGCACCCGTACGCCGGAGGTGACCGCCGCGCTGTCGGCGTTCGGGCAGAGCGCCGGCTACCTCATCGCGGGCGGCGGGCCGCTGCTGGTCGGCGTGCTGCGGGACTGGTCGGGAGGGTGGGCGCTGCCGTACACGCTGATCTTCGTGGTGCTGGCCGTCCAGCTCGCCGCCGGCCTGTACGCCGGCCGCGAGCGGCACCTGGAGGACGAGCGGGCACTGGGATGATGGACGGATGAACTCGACTCTCGTCACCTTCCCCAGCGGCCGGGTCTCGGGCCGTTCCGAGGTCGTCGCGGTCGTGCCGGTGGGGGACCGGCACGGGATCGTCGTCGCCGAGACGCCCTTCCACCCTCTCGACCACACCTGGCCCGACCAGCCCGCCGACCGCGGCACGGTCGGCGGGGCGCCGGTCCTCGACTGCGTGACAGGGGCCCAGTCGGCGACCGGCGAGACCTTCCTGGGGGCGGACATCCCGGTGCGGCGCGGGGACGAGGGCTGGCGGTGGCTCGTCGTGCACGTGACCGGCGACGCGCCGCCGCCCGTGGGGGCCGAGGTCGACCTGGAGGTGGACGCCGCCCACCGCGCCGCGCTCTCGGCCGGCCACACCGCCTGCCACCTCGCCGCGCTCGCGCTCAACGCCGCCCTCGCCGGCCGCTGGCGCAAGGAGGCGCCGCTCGACCGGCTCGGCCACCCCGACTTCGACCAGACCGCGATCACCTCCTCGCGCATCGCCGAGCGCGGCAGCGTCGACGTCTACCGCCTCGGCAAGTCGCTGCGGAAGAAGGGCTTCTCCGCCGAGGGCCTCGACGCCGCCGCGGTCGCCGGCGAGGTGAACGACCGGCTCAAGACCTGGGTCGCCGCCGACGCCCCCGTCCGGCTCGACGTCCCCGGTCCCGAGCTGACCGCCCGCCGCACCTGGCGCTGCGAGCTGCCCGAGGGCGAGGCGGCCATCCCGTGCGGCGGCACCCACGTCGCCCGCACCGGCGAACTGGGCCGGGTCCAGGTCACGCTCACGCTCGACGAGGCCACCCTGACCATGCACACCACCTGCGGCTGACTTTCCGGGGCGCGGGCGCTCCGGAAGTCCTATACACTTGGTGATCGCAAGGGGCTATAGCGCAGTTGGTAGCGCGCCTCCATGGCATGGAGGAGGTCTGGGGTTCGAATCCCCATAGCTCCACCCTTTCCGCAGGTCACCGGCGTGGCCTCCATGGCTTCGTTCCGCGCTCCGCCTAACGTGGCGCACATGCGTGCCGCCATCTGGACGGGAGCCGTCGCCGCTCTCCTGATCGGGCAGGTCGCCGTGGCGCTCCCGGCCCTCGCCGACCAGATCCCTCCTCCTTGGAAGCACCGCACCTCGCTGCGCGTGGTGCCCGACGACCCTCAGCAGAACGACTTCGTCCGCGTCTTCGTGCACTGCCCGTCGCCGGCCGAGCATGCGACGCTCACCTCCACCGCCTTCATGCTCAGGTCGTCATGGCGGCCCTACCGTGAGGTCGGCATCTCGCTCTCCAACCGGGGGCTCGGCAGGAAGACCGTGGGCATCTCGTACTTCACCCCGCCCGGTGACTACGAGGTCGTGCTGCGGTGCGTCCAGGACAAGATCGACAAGAAGACCCGGCTCAAGAAGCTCAAACTGATCAGCTGGTACGTCGTGCCGATCACGGTGCGCCCCTTCCGGGTGGCTCACTTCTTCGACTGAGCGCGCTCAGTCCGTACGCACACACCTCGCGCAGCACGCACTCCCCGCACCGGGGCTGCCGCGCCCGGCAGACCGCGCGCCCGTGCCGGATCAGCGCGAGGTGCAGCTCGTGCCGGACCTCCGGCGGCACCATGGGCCGCAGGAGGCGGTGCGCCCGCTCGGCGGAGACGCCCGCCGGGATCCAGCCGAGCCGGGTGGTGACGCGGTGCACGTGGGTGTCCACGGGGAACGCCTCCCGGCCCATCGAGAACATGAGCACGCAGGCCGCGGTCTTCGGGCCGACACCCGGCAGCGAGGTCAGGTACGCCTCCGCCGCCTCGTCGTCGAGCCCGTCCAGCCGGTCCAGCGTGATCGCGCCCTCGCGGTCCTCGATCGCGGTCAGGATCTCTTGGATGCGGCGGGCCTTGCGCTCGGCGATGCCGCCGCAGCGGATGGCGTCGGCCACCTCCTCGGGCGGCGCGTCCGCCACCTGCTCCCACGCCGGGAACCTGGCCTTGAGGCGGGCGAAGGCGCGGCCGGAGTTGACGTCCGAGGTGGCCTGGGACAGGACGGTCGCCACGACCTGGTCCACGACGGGCAGCGCCGGGCCCGGCGCGAACGCCTCCCGCCCGGCCCGCAGTCGCCGCAGCACCTCCATCACCCGATCGGTCACCTGTCCTCCTTGGTCGTCGCCCGCCCGTCCATGATCGCGCTTCCAGGCCGCTCCGGCGGGCAAAAGGGACGGACCGGAGGGGAGTCCCCTCCGGTCCGTCGTGTATGGCGAACGATCAGCGATCGTTGGTGGTCTTGCGCCAGTGAAAGCCTCCGGGCAGGTTGACCGACAGCGTACGACGCCCGTCCGCCCTTCGCGTCACCCGGAACAGCCGGTTGCCCCAGCTGTGGCCGACCCCGCCGCGGGACAGGTTCAGCCGTAAGGGGCCCACCTTGATCGACTTACGGTAGCTCCAGCCCATCTCGAAACTCCTCCATCGAATTCGCGAGGGCACTCCACTACCCACCGGAAGCGCTTTGTATCGGGGTTCAGTGATGTCCGCGATATCTCCTGCCGCCGAACGTCTTGCCGACGTGGAAGCCGCCGGGCAGGCGCACCGACACGTGCCGCCGGCCGTCGGGGGTCGCGGTGACGTGGAAGCGCCGGTTGCCGTAGCTGTGGCTGATGCCATGCCGCGAGAGGTTGATCCGGAACGGTCCTACTTTGATGGATTTTCTGTAGTGCCAGCCCAAGGCCCCTCCTTCGCCGTTCGCCCCGTTCAACGGGCGGCGGGTGACCCGAGTTCCGTCGGCGTCCCGGCGTACGGTGGAGTGCATGATCGTGATCGCCCACCTGAGTGACATCCACCTCGGCGCCACCCCCGAGAGCGCCGCACGCGCGCGGGCCGTCATGCGTCACCTCGACGCGCTCCCCGCCGACCTCGACGCCGTGCTGGTGACCGGCGACATCGCCGACCATGGCACCGCCGACGAGTACGAGCAGGCCCGCAAGCTGCTCGCCTCCCGTCACCCCGTCCTGATCGGCCCCGGCAACCACGACGTGCGCGAGGAGTTCCGCCGCGTCCTGCTCAGCGAGCCCGATCCTGGACCAGGCCCGGTCAACCAGGTCCTGCGCACCCCCCGCGCGATCTACGCCATGTGCGACTCCTCCATCCCCCGCCAGAACCCCGGCCACCTGGACGAGGAGACCCTGGACTGGCTGGAGGGGGTGCTGGCGGGCAGCGACCGCCCGGTGTTCGTGGCCTTCCACCACCCGCCGGTGCCGCTGCACGCGCCGCTGATCGACGGCATCATGCTGCGCCCCAGCCCGCGCCTGGAGGAGCTGGCCCGCCACCCCAACGTGGCGGCCGTTCTGGTCGGCCACGCGCACACGGCCGCCGCCACCACCTTCGCCGGCCGGCCGCTCCTCGTCGCGCCGGGCGTGGTCTCCACCCTGACGCTGCCCTGGGAGGGCGGCACCACGTGGGAGACCTGCCTCGACTACGCCCTGCCCCCGTCGCTCGCCTTCCACGTGCTCGACGACGAGGGCAGGACGACCACCCACTACCGCGTGGTCACCGCTCCGTGAGCTCGATGAACGTCACCGAGTGGGCCGGGAAGTCGTAGCCGAAGGAGGCGGACAGGCCGCTCTGCCGCCATTCCTCCGGCGCGACGCGGTCGGGCTCGGCGAGCGTGTTGACGTCGGACGGCGCCCCGGTGAGCGAGGTGATCACGGCCGTCGGCCGGAACCGGGAGCCGCCGAGGTCCACCGCCGTGCGCACCGCGCTGTCCTGGGCGTTGACGACCTTGAGCGTCACCTTGTCGCGGTCCCTGGACACCACCTGGTACAGCGGCTCGACCTGGGCGCTGTCCACGAAGTCGTGCACCTTGCGCCCGTCCAGCCAGGTCGTGATCCGCCGCCCGTCCACCTGCACCTTGAGGCGGTGGTCACGGCCGGTCTCCACGGTGTCCGCCGAGGTGACGAGCGCCGACTTGCCGCCGTCGACGGCCTTCTCGATCGCCGTCTGGGTGTTGTTCCAGCCGCCCACGTTCCACCAGTAGAAGTTTCCGGTGTCCCGCACGCCGAACATCACCAGGAAGCCCTCGTCGCCGCCGGTCTTGCGGGCGGTCACCTCGACCGTGTAGTTCGACCAGCCGGCCGAGCCCGCGGTCGAGCGGGCGTCCTCGACCAGGGCGCTCTGCGTGTAGGCGCCGTCCTGGACCGCCCAGGTGCCGAGGCCCGGCGTCCAGCCGGGCGCGCCCGCCGAGAAGTCCTCCGCGAGCAGGACCGTCCCGTCGGCGGCGGTCACCTTGACGTCGTCGTAGCGGACCTGGGTGCGCCAGGAGCCCAGCCCGACCGCGCCGCTGATGTCCTCGACCGGCCTGGCCTCCCCCTTGAAGGAGCTCGGCAGCACCCGGTCGCCGACGTGGCGGGAGAACAGCCGCTGCACGTGGTAGCTGGGGGAGCCGTACGCCTGGTCGTTGTCGAACCAGATGAGGTCGGGCGTCCAGTCCACGTAGTCGACGTCGGCCAGCAGCGGCGCGTACGAGGCCAGCTCGACCACGTCGGCGTTGCGCTCGATGCCGGTCAGGAACGACGCCTCGGCGAGGGCGTTGGAGAAGGCGTTGCCGCGCGAGGCGTACTCGCCGACGAACACCTTGGGCCCGCTGCGGTCATCAGATACCTCCGAGGAGACCCCCGCCTTCAGGCGGGGCAGGAATCGGACTCCTTCCGGGCAGGGCAGGAGCAGGCGATACGCCGTCAGGCGGACCGCCGTCTTTCGGAATCGGCCGGTGCGCAAGCGATCTCGTACATAGAATCCAAAGGTGGCGCAGCTGGTGAAGCGGGCCTACAAGTACCGCTTCCACCCGACTCCCGAGCAGGCCGGAGAGCTTGTCCGGACGTTCGGTTGCGTGCGCCTGGTGTACAACAAGGCCCTGGAGGAGCGGACCCGCGCCTACACCCAGGAAGGCCGAGGTGTCTCCTACGCCAAGTCGTCGGCCGCGCTGACCGCGTGGAAGAAGA
The DNA here is from genome assembly GCF_019397265.1 of Nonomuraea coxensis DSM 45129. NCBI lineage: Bacteria > Bacillati > Actinomycetota > Actinomycetes > Streptosporangiales > Streptosporangiaceae > Nonomuraea > Nonomuraea coxensis. The sequence continues at coordinate 6,802,747 of NZ_CP068985.1, read as the reverse complement.
CGCCCGAGCTGGCGTTTCTGCGCGAGGTGTCGTCGGTGCCGCTCCAGCAGACGCTGCGGCATCTGCAGGCGGCGTTCGCGAACTTCTTCGCCAAACGGGCCAAATACCCGACGTTCAAGAGCAGGAAGAGGTCGCGGGCGTCGGCCGAATACACCCGCTCGGCGTTCCGCTGGCGCGACGGCCGGCTCACCCTGGCCAAGATGGGCGCGCCGCTGGACATCGTGTGGTCGCGTCCACTTCCGGAGGGGGCTGAGCCGTCCACGGTCACGGTGTCGAGGGACGCGGCGGGGCGGTGGTTCGTGTCCCTGCTGGTGGAAGAGAAGATCGCGCCGTTGGCGCCGGTCGAGCAGGCCGTCGGGGTGGACGCGGGCCTCACCATGCTGGCGACGCTGTCGTGCGCTGAGCAGATCGTCAATCCGCGTCATGAGCGTCGTGAGCGGCGCAGGCTGGCCAAGGCGCAGCGGGCGCTGGCCCGCAAGGAGAAGGGGTCGAACAACCGGGCCAAGGCCCGGCTGAAGGTCGCACGGGTACATGCCCAAATCGCTGACCGCAGGCGCGATTACCTGCACAAGGTCACCACACGGCTGATTTCCGAGAATCAAGTGATCGCCGTGGAAGACCTGGGTGTCCGCAACCTGGTCAAGAACCGCAGGCTGGCTCGCGCCATCTCGGATGCGGGCTGGCGGGAGCTGCGCAGCATGCTGGAGTACAAGGCTGCCTGGTACGGGCGCACCCTGGTGGTGGCGGACCGCTGGTTCCCCTCCTCCAGGTTGTGCTCGGTCTGCGGGGCCCTGCGGAACGAGATGCCGTTGAGCGTCCGTGCGTGGGCCTGTGCGTGCGGCGCGGTCCATGACCGGGACGTGAACGCGGCCAGAAACCTGCTCGCCGCCGGGCTGGCGGAGAGCTGAAACGCCTGTGGAGCTGGTGTAAGACCTCAACGGGAGTCCTCCTCCCGGGCGGGCGGCCGGCGGTGAAGCAGGAAGACCGACCGGCGACGGTCGGAATCCCCCTTGTTCACGAGGGGGAGGATGTCAAAGGTGTCGTAGCGGTGGTTGTTGGCGAGGAACCAGTCGGGGTTGTTGTAGTAGTGCTCGTCCACGAGGTCGGCCTTCTGGTCGTGGGCGAACTGCCACATCCGGTCGAACCACGCCCCCTGGGAGGTCTGCCCGTTCTGCGCCGAGAGCCCGAACAGTCCGAGCTGGCGCACCTCCAGCCGGGCCGTCATGCGGGACGCCTGCACCCAGGCCGTGCCGTCCCAGTACGAGGAGGTGAACTCGTCGCCGCTGCGCGCCAGCTTCAGCGTCTCAGCCGTGGATCCTGGCCGGGCCGCGAACGCCGAGGTGAAGGCGGCCCCCACCTCGGTCGCGGTCTCGATCACCGGCCCGCCGGCGAAGCCGACGTGGGCGAGCCCGGCCCGTACGTAGTTGTCCCAGTCCTGCCAGGCCAGCAGGCCCGCGCTCTGGTAGTCGAGGGAGACGGGCGCGCTCAGCCTGGTGACCACCTCGAAGTCGCCGTCGGGGACGTCGACGAGGAACAGGTTCCGCGCGTTGTTGGTGCCCTGGTGGGTGTCACCGGTGAGGGTGTCCAGGTGCAGCGCCCCGTCGGACAGGCTCCAGCGGGACTCGTCGGGGGACAGGACGGTCCAGTCCTGCCCGAGGGTGTCGCCGTCGAACTGGTCGACGACCGCGCCCTCGGGCACGGGGTCGGCGAGCGCGGCCGCCGGGGGTGGCGCGACGAGCAGGGCGGCCACCAGCAGGGCCGACAGGGCGATGCGCGTCATGAGTCGGGGGGCTCCTCAAGTCGTGTTAGCGCTAACAACAAGTGAGCGTTAACATCGGCGATCCGCGCCACGGTAGATACCGGCCCCCCTGCACGTCAAGAGCGAGCCTGTGTAACCCGACCGTAATCAGGCGACCTCTTGACGGAACCGGTTGTTAACGTTCACAGTCGGGGCCAAGCCAGGGAAGGAGCACGGCAGTGGGATCCCGCCTGGGACGTCGCTCACCGGTCATGGCCGATGTGGCCAGGGAGGCCGGCGTGTCGCACCAGACCGTGTCCCGCGTGCTCAACGATCACCCGAACGTGCGCAGCGAGACCCGCGCCCGGGTGCTCCAGGCGATCGACAAGCTCGGCTACCGCCGTAACCTCGTCGCCCGCGCCCTGGTGACCAAACGGTCGCGGACGCTCGGCGTGGTGAGCTTCGACACCACGCTGTACGGCCCGGCCAGCACGGTGTACGGCATCGAGCAGGCCGCCAGGGCGGCCGGCTACTTCGTCAGCATCGTCAGCCTCAAGTCCATCGATCCCGGGGGCGTCCGCGACGCCCTCGACTACCTGGCCGACCAGGGCGTGGACGGGGTCGTGGTGGTCGCGCCGCAGCGCTCGGCCGCCCGGGCCCTCGCCGACCTGCCGCTCGCCATCCCCACCGTCGCCGTCGAGGGCGGCCAGGCGGGGGAGGTGCCGGTGGTCAGCGTGGACCAGGTCGCGGGGGGCAGGCTCGCCACCGAGCACCTGCTCTCCCTGGGCCACGAGACGGTCTGGCACGTCAGCGGCCCGTCGGACTGGCTGGAGGCCGAAGGGCGCGTGGCCGGGTGGCGGGCCGCGCTGGAGCAGGCGGGCCGCGAGGCCCCGCACCCGCTCGCCGGGGACTGGAGCCCGCGCTCGGGATACGAGGCGGGCCGCAGCCTGGCGCGCATGACGGACGTGACCGCGGTCTTCGTCGCCAACGACCAGATGGCGCTCGGAGTGCTGCGGGCGTTCACCGAGCAGGGGGTGAGCGTGCCCGGCCAGGTGAGTGTCGTCGGCTTCGACGACATCCCCGAGTCGGCGTACTTCTCGCCGCCGCTCACGACCATCAGACAGGATTTCGACGCGGTCGGCAGACACAGCATCGAGGTGCTCGTGCGGCTGCTGGAGGACGGTCTCCAGCAGCGGGAGCGGCTCGTGGTGCCGCCGGCGTTCGTGTGCAGGGCCAGTACGGCCCGGCCCCCGGAAGGTCGCTAGCGGCCGTCCGCGACGACGGCGGCCCCTGGCCCCATCAGGGGTGTTAGCGTTCACATCAGAAGGGAACCCCCCAAGTGTTCAAGAGGATCTCGGCCCTGGTCCTCGCCGGCCTCACCGCGTTGTCGGTGACGGCCTGCGGCGGCGGCGACGGCACCACCAGCGCCGGCACGGGCGGTGGCGGCGACGACACCATCACCATGGGCTTCGCCCAGGTCGGCGCGGAGAGCGGCTGGCGGACCGCGAACACCAAGTCCGTCCAGGAGTCGGCGAAGAGCGCGGGCATCACGCTGAAGTTCTCCGACGCCCAGCAGAAGCAGGAGAACCAGATCAAGGCCATCCGCTCCTACATCCAGCAGAAGGTGGACGTCATCGCCTTCTCGCCGGTGGTGGAGTCCGGATGGGACCCGGTGCTCAACGAGGCCAAGAACGCCAAGATCCCGGTCATCCTGACCGACCGCGCCGTGGACTCCAAGGACACCTCCCTCTACAAGACCTTCCTTGGCTCGGACTTCGTTGAGGAGGGCAAGAAGGCCGGTCAGTGGCTGGTGGAGGAGTACAAGGACAGCCAGGACACGGTGAACATCGTCGAGCTGCAGGGCACCACCGGCTCGGCCCCGGCCAACGACCGCAAGGCCGGCTTCCAGGAGGTCATCGGCGCCGATCCCAAGTTCAAGATCATCGCCTCGCAGACCGGCGACTTCACCCGGGCCAAGGGCAAGGAGGTCATGGAGGCGTTCCTGAAGTCCAACCCGGACATCGACGTGCTCTACGCCCACAACGACGACATGGGCCTCGGCGCGATCGAGGCCATCGAGGGCGCGGGCAAGGTCCCCGGCAAGGACATCAAGATCATCACGGTCGACGCGGTCAAGGACGGCATGCAGGCGCTCGCCGACGGAAAGATCAACTTCATCGTCGAGTGCTCCCCGCTGCTCGGCCCGCAGCTCATGGATCTCGCCAAGAAGGTCGTCAAGGGCGAGGAGGTGCCGGCCCGCGTGGTGACCGAGGAGACCACGTTCACCCAGGAGCAGGCCAAGCAGGTCCTGTCCTCCCGCCAGTACTGATCGCAAGGACGCCGGGCCGGCGACCCTGCCGGCCCGGTCTTCACCTGGAGGCTTCATGGCAGTACCCGCGCCGGTCCTGACGATGAGCGGGATCGGCAAACAGTTCCCGGGGGTGAAGGCCCTCGACGACGTGGACCTGCGGCTGCTCCCCGGCGAGGTGCACGCGCTCATGGGCGAGAACGGCGCGGGCAAGTCCACCCTCATCAAGGTGCTCACGGGCGTGCACCCCGCCGACGCGGGCACCATCGAGCTGGCCGGCCGGACCGTCGCCTTCGGCAGCCCGCTGGAGGCGCAGCAGGCCGGCATCAGCACGGTCTACCAGGAGGTCAACCTCTGCCCCAACCTCTCGGTGGCGGAGAACATCCTGCTCGGCCGCGAGCCGCGCCGCCGGGGGCGCATCGACTGGAAGCGCATGCGCGCCCGCGCCGGCGAGCTGCTCGCCCGGCTCGACGTGCGGCTCGACGTGTCGGCGCCGCTGTCGGTCTACTCGCTGGCCGTCCAGCAGATGGTGGCGATCGCGCGGGCCGTGGACATCGACGCCCGCGTGCTCATCCTCGACGAGCCGACCTCCAGCCTCGACGCCGACGAGGTCCAGCAGCTCTTCCGCGTGATGCGGCGGCTCAAGGAGGAGGGGATCGCGATCCTCTTCGTCTCCCACTTCCTCGACCAGATCTACGAGATCTCCGACCGCATGACGATCCTGCGCAACGGCCGGCTGGTCGGCGAGTACCCGACCAGCGAGCTCAGCCAGGTCCAGCTCGTGGCCAAGATGATCGGCCAGGAGCTGGCCGCGCTGGAACGCCTGCACGGCGAGCACAAGACCTTCGACCGCCCCCTGGTCGAGGCGCGCGGGCTCGGCCGGGCCGGGGCGATCGAGCCGTTCAGCCTGACCATCCACGAGGGCGAGGTCGTCGGCCTCGCCGGGCTGCTCGGCTCGGGCCGCACCGAGGTCGCCAGGCTGCTGTTCGGGGCCGACCACCCGGGCTCGGGCGACATCGCGATCGGCGGCGCGCCCGCGTCGCTGCGCACCCCGCGCGCGGCCATGACCCACCGCATCGCGTTCTGCTCGGAGAACCGCAAGGAGGACGGGCTCATCCCCGACCTCACCGTCCGCGAGAACATCGTGCTGGCGCTCCAGGCCACCCGCGGCTGGACCCGCCCGGTGCCCCGCGAGACGCAGGACGACCTGGTCGGCAAGTACGTCAAGGCGCTGCGCATCAGCCCGCCCAACCCCGAGATCCCGGTGCGCAACCTGAGCGGCGGCAACCAGCAGAAGGTGGTGCTGGCCCGCTGGCTCATCCTCGAACCCCGGCTGCTCATCCTCGACGAGCCCACGCGCGGCATCGACGTCGGGGCCAAGACCGAGATCCAGCGGCTGGTGGCCGAGCTGTCGGACGGCGGCATGGCGGTGCTGTTCATCTCCGCCGAGCTGGAGGAGGTGCTGCGGCTCAGCCACAAGGTCGAGGTGCTGCGCGACCGCCGCCTGGTGGCCGAGCTGCCCAACGACGAGACCTTGACCACCGACGTCCTGCTGGAGACGATCGCCAGCGGAGGGCGAGTGTCATGAGACGCCTGCTGTGGCCGGCCGTGGTCCTCGTGCTGCTGCTGGCGCTCAACATCTTCTTCACGCCGAGCTTCTTCTCCGTCCAGGTCAGGGACGGCCACCTGTACGGCAGCCTGATCGACATCCTGCGCTTCGGCGCGCCGCTGATCCTGGTCTCCATCGGCATGACCCTGGTCATCGCCACCGGGGGCATCGACCTGTCGGTGGGCTCGGTGGTGGCGATCTCCGGGGCGCTCGCCTGCCTCCAGATCAGCGAGGACGCCGGCGTGGCCACGGCGGTGGCGGCGGCGCTCGGGCTGTGCCTGGTGCTCGGGGCCTGGAACGGGTTCCTGGTGGCCGCCGTCGGCATCCAGCCGATCATCGCCACGCTGATCCTCATGGTGGCCGGGCGGGGCCTCGCGCAGCTCATCACCGACGGGCAGATCATCACGATCAACGACCCGGCGTACAAGGTGATCGGCGGGGGCTACTGGCTGACCGTGCCGTTCGGCATCCTCGTGGTGATCGCGGTGCTGGGGATCACCGCGTTCCTGACCCGGCGGCTGGCGCTGGGCATGCTCATCGAGGCGGTGGGCGGGAACGCCGAGGCCAGCCGGCTGGCCGGGATCCGGGCGCGCGGGATCGTCATCATGGTCTACGCGTTCGCGGCGCTGTGCGCGGGCGTGGCCGGGCTGATGATCAGCTCGAACGTCTCCAGCGCCGACGGCAACAACGCCGGCCTGTGGATCGAGCTGGACGCGATCCTCGCCGTGGTGATCGGCGGGACCTCGCTGGCGGGCGGCCGGTTCTCGCTGTCCGGCACCGTGCTGGGCGCGCTGATCATCCAGACGCTGACCACGACGATCTACTCGATCGGCGTGCCGCCGGAGACCACGCTGCTGTTCAAGGCGCTGGTCGTGACGGCCGTCTGTCTCATCCAGTCCCCGTCCTTCCGCGCCAAGGCGTTCCGGCGCCGCGGCCGGCCCGCACCCGTGGAACCGACCCCTGAGGAGAGAGTCTTGGCAGGCCGAGGAGGCACGGCGTGACCGCGCTGACGTTCGGGCGGGCCTCCGTCCCGGTCAAGTACCTGCCGGTCCTGGTGACCGGATGCCTGTTCGTGGCGATGTTCGTGGCGGGCGGGATCCGCTACGAGGGCTTCGCCAGCGGGCAGGTCGTGCTCAACGTCTTCATCGACAACGCCTTCCTGCTGGTGGTGGCGGTGGGGATGACGTTCGTGATCCTGACGGGCGGCATCGACCTGTCGGTGGGCTCCGTGGTGGCGCTGTCGACGATGATCGCGGCCAGCCTGATGGAGGGGCCGGGGTGGCCTCCTTACGTGGTGGTGCCGCTGGTGCTGCTCATCGGGTCGGGGCTCGGGCTGGTGATGGGCTGGATCGTCCAGGCCTTCGACATCCAGCCGTTCATCGTGACGCTGGCGGGCATGTTCCTGGCCCGCGGGCTCTGCTACACGATCGGGACGGACTCCATCCCGATCAGGGACGCCACGTTCACGGCGTTCGCGCAGACCAGGATCGACCTGTTCGCCGACCTGTGGGTCTCGCCGAGCGTGGTCATCGCGCTGGTCGTGGTGGCGGTGGCGGCGTACGTGCTGCACTACACGCGCTTCGGCCGGTCGGTCTACGCGACCGGCGGAAACGAGCAGTCGGCGCTGCTCATGGGGCTGCCGGTGGCCCGTACGAAGATCACGGTGTACACGGTCAGCGGCTTCTGCTCGGCGCTCGGCGGCGTGCTGCTGTCGTTCTACATGCTCTCGGGCTACGGCCTGCACGCGGTGGGCATGGAGCTCGACGCGATCGCGGCCGTGGTGATCGGCGGCACGCTGCTCAGCGGCGGCACCGGGTTCCTGCTCGGCACCGTGCTGGGGGTGCTGGTGCTCGGGCTGATCCAGACGATCATCAGCTTCGAGGGCACCCTCAACTCCTGGTGGACCAAGATCTTTATCGGACTGCTGCTCTTCGTGTTCATCCTCCTGCAGCGCCCGTTCTCCGGGCGGGCCAGGCGTTGAACAGGGCAGAGACGCGGTTGGGCGTTACCTGAATGTTTCCGGCGGGTGACGCCCCAACGTTGACATAGTCTTTGTTAGCGATAACAATCGGCGGAAACGAACGCGAAGTTTGTTCTTGTTCGTCACGTTCTGTGGCGAATTGATGTTCTACATCGGCAGCCGCCGTGTCCACGCGCCTGCCGCGACCCCCATCGCAAGGAGATGACATGAGGTTGGGACGGATCGGGGGCGTGGTCACGGCCATCGCCCTCGCCGCGACCATGACGGCCTGTGGCTCCAGCCAGAAGACGGTCGACGCCGAGGCCTCCGCGTCCTCCGCCGCCGGCAGCGCCGGAGCGCTGATCGGCGTGACGATGCCGACCAAGTCGTCGGAGCGCTGGATCCACGACGGTGACAACGTCAAGTCGGCGCTGGAGAAGCTGGGCTACAAGGTCGACCTCCAGTACGCGGAGAACGACATCCCCACCCAGGCCAACCAGATCGAGAACCAGATCACCAAGGGCGCCAAGCTCCTGATCATCGCCTCGATCGACGGCACCGCGATCACCTCGCAGCTCCAGCAGGCCGCCGACAACAAGATCCCGGTCATCGCCTACGACCGGCTGATCCGCAACAGCCCCAACGTGGACTACTACGCCACCTTCGACAACTTCAAGGTCGGCGTGCAGCAGGCCACCTCGCTGCTCAAGGGCCTCGGCGTCGAGGAGGGCAAGAAGGGCCCGTTCAACGTCGAGCTGTTCGGCGGCTCCCCCGACGACAACAACGCCACGTTCTTCTGGAACGGCGCCATGTCGGTGCTCCAGCCGAAGATCGACGACGGCACCATCGTCGTCAAGAGCAAGCAGACCGACTTCAAGCAGGCCGCCATCCTGCGCTGGGACCCGGCCACGGCCCAGAAGCGCATGGAGGACATCCTCACCAGCACCTACGGCAACGCCAAGGTCGACGGCGTGCTCTCGCCGTACGACGGCCTGTCCATCGGCATCCTGTCGGCGCTCAAGAGCTCCGGCTACGGCACCAGCGGCCAGCCCTACCCGATCGTGACCGGCCAGGACGCCGAGCTCGCCTCGGTCAAGTCCATCATCGCCGACGAGCAGTACTCCACGATCTTCAAGGACACCCGCAAGCTCGCCGAGCAGACGGTGAAGATGGCCGACGCCGTGCTGAAGGGCGGCCAGCCCGAGGTCAACAACACCAAGGACTACGACAACGGCAACAAGGTCGTCCCGTCGTTCCTGCTCGACCCGGTGATCGTCGACAAGTCCAACTACAAGGAGATCATCGTCGGCGGCAACTACTACACCGAGGACCAGCTCCAGTAAGGGCCGCGCCCCCGGGGACCGCGGGTCCCCGGGGGCCTCCCTGAGCTGAGCGAGGGGCATATGACCGAGCACATCTTGCGGATGGTCGGGATCACCAAGACCTTCCCCGGCGTCAAGGCACTCCAGGACGTCAACCTGTCCGTCCGGCGGGGCGAGATCCACGCCATCTGCGGCGAGAACGGCGCCGGCAAGTCGACGCTGATGAAGGTGCTGTCCGGGGTCTACCCGCACGGCACGTACGAGGGCGAGATCGTCTTCGAGGGCGAGCGGGTCGAGTTCGGCGGCATCCGCGACAGCGAGCACGCCGGCATCGTCATCATCCACCAGGAGCTGGCGCTCAGCCCGCAGCTGTCGATCGCGGAGAACATCTTCCTCGGCAACGAGCGCGCCAAGCGCGGGATCATCGACTGGAACCGCACCAACTACGAGGCCGCCGCCCTCATGAAGCGGGTCGGCCTGCGGGAGAACCCCACCACGCCCATCGCCGACATCGGCGTGGGCAAGCAGCAGCTCGTGGAGATCGCCAAGGCGCTGTCGAAGGAGGTCAAGCTCCTCATCCTCGACGAGCCGACCGCGGCGCTCAACGACGACGACTCCGCGCACCTGCTGGACCTGCTGCGCGGCCTGCGGGAGGAGGGCATCACCTGCGTGATCATCTCCCACAAGCTCAACGAGGTCATCGCGATCGCCGACTCCGTCACGATCATCCGCGACGGCCGGACCATCGAGACGCTCGACATGGCGACCGACGACGTGACCGAGGACCGCGTCATCTCGGGCATGGTCGGCCGCGCGCTGGACAACCGCTTCCCGCCGCACGAGCCGTCGATCGGCGAGGAGGTGCTGCGCATCGAGGACTGGACCGTGCACAGCCCGAGCCAGCCCGGCCGCAAGGTCGTCGACGGGGCCGGGCTCACCGTGCGCCGCGGCGAGATCGTGGGCCTGGCCGGCCTCATGGGCGCCGGCCGCACCGAGCTGGCCATGAGCGTGTTCGGGCGGACGTACGGGGTGAACATCTCCGGCAGGATCTTCAAGGACGGCCGGCCGATCGAGATCCGCAACGTCCAGGACGCGATCAGGCACGGCCTCGCGTACGCGACCGAGGACCGCAAGCGTTACGGCCTCAACCTCATCGACGACATCAAGCGCAACATCAGCGCCGCCGGGCTCAAGGGCCTGGCCAGGCGCGGCTGGGTGAACGAGAACGAGGAGTACAAGGTCGCCGAGACCTTCCACAAGAGCATGAACATCAAGGCGCCCACCGTGAACAGCGTGGTCGGCAAGCTGAGCGGCGGCAACCAGCAGAAGGTCGTGCTCTCCAAGTGGATCCTCACCGAGCCGGACGTGCTCATCCTCGACGAACCCACCCGCGGCATCGACGTCGGTGCCAAGTACGAGATCTACACGATCATCAACCGCCTCGCCGACCAGGGCAAGGCCGTGCTGGTGATCTCCAGTGAGTTGCCTGAGCTGCTCGGCCTGTGCGACCGCATCTACACGCTTTCCGAGGGTCGCATCACCGGGGAGGTGGCGCGCGAGGACGCCACCCAGGAACGGCTCATGTACCTCATGACCAAGGGACAGGAGAAGCTCTCATGAGCAGCATCACGCCCGCCGACGTGCCCGCCGACACGGCGACCGGCGCGAAGGGCGGCGACGGGGGAGCGCCACGCCGGCCGGGCAGGGTGTCGCTCGGCGGGCTGTCGCTGAACCTGCGCTCCAGCGGCATCTACATCGCGTTCGCGCTCATCATCGTGCTGTTCTCGGTGCTCACCGACGGCGCGCTGCTGCAGCCGCAGAACATCTCGAACATCATCGTCCAGAACTCCTACGTCCTGATCCTCGCGATCGGGATGATCCTCGTCATCATCGCCGGGCACATCGACCTGTCGGTCGGCTCGGTGGTGGCCGTGACCGGAGCGCTGGCCGCCGTGCTCATGGTCAACATGGGCGTGGCGTGGCCGCTGGCCCTGCTCATCACGCTGGTCGCGGGCGCGCTCATCGGCGCGTGGCAGGGCTACTGGATCGCCTACTTCGGCATCCCGGCGTTCATCGTGACGCTGGCCGGCATGCTGCTGTTCCGGGCGCTGACCCTCACCGTGCTGGGCAACCAGGGCATCGGCCCGTTCCCCGACCAGGTCCGCACGCTGGCCAACGGCTTCACCAACGGCTACCTCGGCAACGTCGGTCTCGGCCCGCTCGGCGGCGCCGACCTGTTCAGCCTGCTGATCGGCCTGGTGGCGATCGCCGGCATGGTGGTCGCGCAGCTGCGCACCCGCAACGCCCGCAAGGGCTACGGCCAGGCCGTCGAGCCGATGGCGCTGTTCGCGCTCAAGATGGCGGCAGGCGCCGCGCTGATCCTGTTCCTGGTCGTGCAGCTCGCCAGGTTCAAGAACCTGCCGTGGGTGCTCGTGCTGCTCGCGGTGCTGGTGCTCGGCTACTCGCTGCTGGCCGGCCGCACGGTCTTCGGCCGCCAGATCTACGCCATCGGCGGCAACCTCCAGGCGGCGGTCATGTCCGGCGTGAAGGTCAAGTCGGTCGTCTTCTGGATCTTCGTCAACATGGGCGTGCTGTCGGCGATCGCCGGCATCATCTTCGCCGGCCGGCTCAACCAGGCGGGTCCGACGGCGGGCAACAGCTTCGAGCTGGACGCCATCGCGGCGGCGTTCATCGGCGGCGCGGCCGTGCAGGGCGGCGTCGGCAAGGTGGCCGGCGCGATCACCGGCGGCCTGATCATGGCGGTCATCAACAACGGCATGTCGCTGATCGGCTCGCCCAGCGAGCGGGTCATGCTGGTCAAGGGCGCGGTGCTCCTGGCGGCGGTCGCGTTCGACGTCTGGACCAAGCGCCGGGCCGGCGCGACGCGCTGAGCACGACCCCATCCGCGACGAGCGCCCAGCGAGAGGAGACGCCTGTGACGGCATCCAAGCGCCGCCTGCCGGTCATGGCCGACGTGGCCAAGGAGGCGGGCGTGTCGCACCAGACCGTCTCCCGGGTGCTCAACGACCATCCGAACGTCCGGGCCGACACCCGGGCCCGGGTGGAGGCGGCGATCGTCCGGCTGGGCTACCGGCGCAACCTGGTCGCCCGCGCCCTGGTGACCAAGCGGTCGCGGACGCTCGGCGTGGTGAGCTTCGACACCACGCTGTACGGCCCGGCCAGCACGGTGTACGGCATCGAGCAGGCGGCGAGGACCGCGGGCTACTTCGTCAGCATCGTGAGCCTGAAGTCGATCGACGCCGACAGCGTGCGCGACGCCATCGCGTACCTGGCCGAGCAGGGCGTGGACGGGGTCGTGGTGGTGGCGCCGCAGCGCTCGGCCGCCCAGGCCCTGGAGAGCCTGCCGGTCGGGATGCCGGCGGTCGCGGTCGAGGGCGGCTCGCGCCGGGACGACATCCCGGTGGTCTGCATCGACCAGGCCGAGGGCGCCCGGCTGGCCACCCGCCACCTGCTGGAGCTGGGCCACGAGACGGTCTGGCACGTCAGCGGCCCGTCCGACTGGCTGGAGACCGAGGGCCGGCTGAAGGGCTGGCGGGCCGCGCTGGAGGAGGCGGGCCGGCCGGTGCCCGAGCCGCTGGCCGGCGACTGGAGCCCGCGGGCCGGCTACGAGGCGGGGCGCAGCCTCGCCGCGATGGCGGGCGTCACCGCGGTCTTCGCGGCCAACGACCAGATGGCGCTCGGCGTGCTGCGCGCGCTCAGCGAGGCGGGCGTGCGGGTGCCGGAGCGGATCAGCGTGGTGGGCTTCGACGACATCCCGGAGTCGGAGTTCTTCTCGCCGCCGCTGACCACGGTCCGGCAGGACTTCGACGTGGTGGGCCGGCACTGCATCGAGGTGCTCCTGCGGCAGATCGAGAGCGGGCGCGGCGCGTCCGGGCGCCTGGTCGTGCCGCCCCGCCTGGTGGTGCGCTCCAGCACCGCACCCGCACCCGCGCCCGCACCCGAACGTCCGGCCGGTAGATGATGGGCATGCCCCCGGAATTTCCCCTGGAGAGCAATGTGAACGCTAACACCTATGTGGTAGGAGTCGACTTCGGCACGCTGTCCGGGCGCGCGGTCGTCGTCCGGGTCAGCGACGGCGCGGAGCTCGGCAGCGCCGTCCACGAGTACGCCCACCGCGTCATCGAGCGGGAGCTGCCCGGCTCCGGTGTGCGGCTCGGCCCCGACTGGGCGCTGCAGTCGCCGCAGGACTGGCTGGAGGTGCTGAGGAACGCGGTGCCCGCCGCGCTCGCCGCCGCCGGCGTGCCCGCCGGGCAGGTCGTCGGCATCGGCACCGACTTCACCGCCTGCACCGTGCTGCCGGCCACGGCCGACGGCACACCCCTCTGCGTGGAGACCCCCGAGCTGCCGCACGCCTGGCCCAAGCTGTGGAAGCACCACGCCGCGCAGCCGCACGCCGACCGCATCAACGAGCTGGCCGCGCGCCGCGGCGAGAGCTGGCTGCCGCGCTACGGCGGCAAGATCTCCTCGGAGTGGGAGTTCGCCAAGGCGCTGCAGGTTCTGGAGGAGGCTCCCGACGTCTACGCGCGGGCCGAGCGCTGGATCGAGGCCGCCGACTGGATCATCTGGCAGCTCACCGGCGTCGAGAGCCGCAACATCTGCACGGCCGGTTACAAGGGCGTCTTCCAGGACGGCGCCTACCCGTCGAAGGAGTTCCTCGCCGAGCTCAACCCCGGCTTCGCCGGCTTCGTGGACAAGCTCGCCACGGGCAGGGTCGGCCCCGACGAGGGCGGCGTCACGCTCGCCCCGCTCGGCGGCCTCGCCGGCCGGCTGACCGCCGAGGCGGCCGGCTGGACCGGCCTGCCCGAGGGCATCGCGGTCGCCGTCGGCAACGTGGACGCGCACGTCACCGCCGCCGCCGCGGACGCCGTCAGGCCCGGCCAGATGGTGGCCATCATGGGCACCTCCACCTGCCACATCATGCCCAGCGACCGGCTCGCCGAGGTGCCCGGCATGTGCGGCGTCGTCCGCGACGGCATCGTCCCCGGCCTGTGGGGCTACGAGGCGGGGCAGTCGGCGGTCGGCGACATCTTCGCCTGGTACGTCGAGAGCTGCGGGCTCGGCCACGAGGAGCTGACCGCGCTCGCCGAGAAGCAGGCCGTCGGCCAGCACGGCCTGGTGGCGCTCGACTGGTTCGGCGGCAACCGCTCGGTGCTCGTGGACCACAACCTGTCCGGCGTCATCGTCGGCCAGACCCTGGCCACGCGGCCGGAGGACGTCTACCGCGCGCTCATCGAGTCCACCGCGTACGGCGCCCGCATGATCGTCGAGACGTTCGAGTCGGCCGGGGTGCCGGTCGAGGAGTTCGTCGTCGCCGGCGGGCTGCTGAAGAACCCCTTCCTCATGCAGATCTACGCCGACGTGCTGCGCCGGCCGCTGTCGGTGATCGGCTCCGACCAGGGGCCCGCGCTCGGCTCGGCCATCCACGCGGCGGTCGCCGCCGGCGCCTACCCGGGCATCGAGGAGGCGGCGGCGGCCATGGGCAAGCGGACCGAGGCGGCGTACACGCCGGACCCGGACCGCGCCGACGCCTACGACCGGCTCTACGCCGAGTACCGCAGGCTCCACGACTTCTTCGCGGACGGGCGCATGCTCCACACGCTGCGCGCCATCAGGAACGAGGCCCAGGCATGAAGAACATCCGCAGAGCGGTCGCCGACCTGCACGCCGAGCTGGTCAGGTACGGCCTCGTGGTCTGGACCGCCGGCAACGTCTCCGGCCGGGTCCCCGGCGAGGACCTGTTCGTCATCAAGCCCTCCGGCGTCTCCTACGACGAGCTGACCCCGGAGAACATGGTGGTGTGCGACCTCGACGGCAACCTGGTCGAGGGCGAGCACGCCCCCTCCAGCGACACCGCCGCGCACGCCTACGTCTACCGCAACCTGCCCGAGGTCGGCGGCGTCGTGCACACCCACTCGACGTACGCCTCGGCCTGGGCCGCCCGCGGCGAGGCGATCCCGTGCGTGCTCACCGCCATGGCCGACGAGTTCGGCGGCGAGATCCCCGTCGGCCCGTTCGCGCTGATCGGCGACGACTCGATCGGGCAGGGCATCGTCGAGACGCTCAAGGGCCACCGCTCCAAGGCGGTCCTCATGCGGAACCACGGCGTGTTCACCATCGGCAAGGACGCCAAGGCGGCGGTGAAGGCCGCCGTCATGTGCGAGGACGTGGCCCGTACCGTGCACGTGGCCCGCCAGCTCGGCGAGCCCCTGCCCATCGCCCAGGACGACATCGACCGCCTGTACGACCGTTACCAGAACGTCTACGGACAGAGGAGCCCGCGTTGAAGATCTGGTTTCTGACCGGCAGCCAGGGGCTGTACGGCGAGGACACGCTCCGCCAGGTGGCCGAGCAGTCCCAGCGCATCGCCGGGCAGTTGCCCGTCGCGGTCGAGTGGAAGCCCGTCCTCACGGACGCCGCCGCGATCCGGCGCGTGATGCTGGAGGCCAACGCGGACGACTCGTGCGCCGGCGTGATCGCCTGGATGCACACCTTCTCCCCGGCCAAGATGTGGATCGCCGGGCTCGACGCGCTGCGCAAGCCGCTGCTGCACCTGCACACCCAGGCCAATGTCGAGCTCCCGTGGAGCACCATCGACATGGACTTCATGAACCTCAACCAGGCCGCGCACGGCGACCGCGAGTTCGGGTTCGTGCAGACGCGGCTCGGCGTGCCGCGCAAGACCGTGGCCGGGCACGTCAGCGACCCGGCCGTGGGCGGGCGCATCCAGGCGTGGGCGCGCGCCGCGACGGGCCTGGCCGAGGTCCGCCAGCTCAAGCTGGTGCGTTTCGGCGACAACATGCGCGACGTGGCCGTCACCGAGGGAGACAAGGTCGAGGCGCAGCTCCGCTTCGGCGTCTCGGTCAACACCTATGGGGTCAACGACCTGGTCGAGGCCGTGGACGCGGCCTCCGACGCCGACGTGGCCGCGCTGGTCAAGGAGTACGAGGAGCAGTACCGGGTGGCCCCGGAGCTGCTCGGCGAGCGGGTCGAGTCGCTGCGCTACGCCGCCAGGATCGAGCTGGGCCTGCGCGGCTTCCTGGAGGCCGGCGGCTACCGGGCGTTCACCACGAACTTCGAGGACCTCGGCGGCCTGCGCCAGCTTCCCGGCCTGGCCGTGCAGCGCCTCATGGCCGACGGCTACGGCTTCGGCGGCGAGGGCGACTGGAAGACGTCGGTGCTGCTGCGGACGCTGAAGTCGATGTCGCCGGCGGGCGGCACGTCGTTCATGGAGGACTACACCTACGACCTCACGCCGGGCAACGAGCTGATCCTGGGCGCGCACATGCTGGAGGTCTGCCCGTCGATCGCCGCGGGCACACCGTCCTGCGAGATCCACCCGCTCGGCATCGGCGGCAGGGAGGACCCGGTGCGGCTGGTGTTCGACGCCGCTCCCGGCCCCGGCATCGTGGTGGGCCTCGCCGACATGGGCGACCGGTTCCGCCTGGTGGCCAACGAGATCGACGTCGTGGCGCCGCCGGAGCCGCTGCCGAAGCTGCCCGTGGCCCGCGCGGTGTGGCGGCCCCGCCCGAACCTGCGCACCTCCACCGAGTCGTGGCTCACCGCGGGCGCGCCGCACCACACGGTGCTCACCATGGCGGTCACCCGCGAGGAGCTGACGGACCTGGCCGAGATGCTGGGCGTGGAGCTGGTGATCATCGACGCCGGCACCACGACCGAGCGTTTCACCAAGGAGCTGCGCTGGAACCAGGCGTACTACCGCCTGGCCCAGGGCTTCTAACCCTCCTCGGTGGGTTTCGGCGGGGCGTTCCTGCGCTGCTCCTCGGCGCGTTCGCGGCAGCGGCGCAGGAACTCCTCGTCGTCGTCGGGGCTGGTGGCGGCGAAGCGGCCGGGGCGGTCGTACTCGGGGAAGGCGCTCGGCGGAGCCGCCGGCCGCCGCTCCGGGCGCCCGGCCAGCAGCCACACCAGCGAGCCGACCAGCGGCGCGAGGAACACGATCACCAGCCAGAAGATCTTGGGCAGGTTGCGGCACAGCGGTTCGGGCGTGGTGATCACGTCGAACAGGCAGTAGAGCCACAGCACGAGCGTGACCAGGCCCATGGCCTCGTACAGGTAGAGCACGGCGCACCTCCGTCAGCGGCCAGACGAAACTAGCGGCACCTGGCCGGGCTGACAAGCGGCCGCTGTGGGAAGGTAAGCGCGTGACGCTGAGCAACTGGGCGGGAAACACCGCATTCCGGGCAAGTGACGTCCACCATCCCTCCTCCCTCGACGAACTACGCCGGCTCGTCGCGGGCAGCGCCCGGATCCGGGCGCTCGGGAGCGGCCACTCCTTCAACGACGTCGCCGACACCACGGGCGACCTCGTCGTCCTCGACCGGATGCCGGACGCCGTCGAGATCGACCGCGCCGCCGCCCAGGTCCGGGTGCCGGCGCGCACGACGTACGCGCGGCTCGCCCGGCAGCTCGACGCGCACGGCCTCGCGCTGGCCAACCTGGCCTCGCTGCCGCACATCTCCGTCGCCGGCTCGGTCGCGACCGGCACCCACGGCTCCGGCGACGCCATCCCGAGCCTCGCCGCCGCCGTCTCCTCGCTCGACCTCGTCACCGCCGACGGCTCGCCGCTCACCCTCGCCCGCGGCGACGCCGACTTCCCCGGCGCGGTGGTCGCGCTGGGCGCGCTCGGCATCGTCACCTCGCTCACCCTCGACGTGGTGCCCGCCTTCGAGGTGCGCCAGTACGTCCGCGAGGGCCTGCCGGTCGAGGCCCTGGCCCACTTCGACGCCATCATGGCCGCCGGCTACAGCGTCAGCCTCTTCACCGACTGGCGCGACACCCGCGTCTGGCTCAAGCGCGCCGGCGAGCAGCCCGAACTCCCCGCCGACTGGTACGGCACCCGCCCCGCCGACGGCCCGCGCCACCCGCTGCCCGCCATGCCCGCCGGCCCCTGCACCACCCAGCTCGGCGTGCCGGGCCCCTGGCACGAGCGGCTGCCGCACTTCCGCGCCGACTTCGAGCCCAGCGGCGCGGGCGACGAGCTGCAGTCGGAGCTGATCCTGCCGCGCGAGCACGCGGTCGCGGCGCTGCGCGCGCTGTTCGCGATCGGCGAGCGCATCCGGCCGGTGCTGCACATCTCCGAGGTGCGCACCGTGGCCGCCGACGACCTGTGGCTCAGCCCCTTCCACGGGCGCGACAGCGTCGGCGTCCACTTCACCTGGATCAAGGACCCCGAGGGCGTGCGGCCGGTGCTGGAGCTGGTGGAGGAGACGCTGGCGCCGTTCGCGCCGCGGCCGCACTGGGGCAAGCTGTTCACCCGGTGGCCGTCGTGCCCCGAGCGGTTCAGGTCGCTCGCCCGGCGGCTCGACCCGGAGGGAAAGTTCGCCAACGACTTCACCCGCCGCCTCCTGGGGGAGTAGCCCTACCGCCGGAGGAGTAGTCCGCCGGGTCCGCGCTGCGTCCACGGACGTAGCCGGTCACCGGTCCCGGGGACGATGCGCCGCAGCCGCCCGTAGGCGATCGTCTGGGGTATGACCGATCATCCGTTCAGGTTCGGCGTGGTCGCCGGACGAGCCCCCGACTGGTGCGGCCTGGCCCGGCGGGCCGAGGACCTCGGCTACGCCACGCTGCTGGTGCCCGACACGCTCGGCACGTACGCGCCGTTCAGCGCGGTCGCCGCGGCGGCGGCGGCCACCAGCAGGCTGCGGCTCGGGACGTACGTGCTGAGCGTCGCCAACCGCACGCCCCGCGCCGTCGCCTGGGAGGCCGCCACGCTGCGCGAGCTGTCCGGGGGGCGCTTCGAGCTGGGCCTCGGCGCCGGCCGCCCGGACGCCGCGCGCGACGCCGCCGAGCTGGGCCTGCCGTTCGGCGCCGCGGGCGCGCGGGTGCGCCGGCTCGCCGACACCATCGACGCGGTCGCCGCCGAGGCGAAGGACGTGCCGATCCTCGTCGCCGCCGCCGGCACCCGGCTGCTGCGGCTGGCCGCCGCCAGGGCGGACACGGTCGCGCTCGCCGTCCCGCCGCACTGCACGGAGGAGCAGGTCGCGGCCAAGCTCGACGAGCTGTACGAGCTGGCCGGCGACCGCTTCCACGACCTGGAGCTCGGCATGGGCCTGGCCGCCGCCGGCACGGAGCCGCCCGCCTGGCTCGGCCCGCTCGGCCCCGAGGCCACCGGCGTGCTGCGGGGCACGCCCGCGCAGATGGCGGACGTGCTGCGCCGCCGCAGGGACCGGCTCGGGGTGTCGTACGTGACCGTCAGCGCCGCCTGCCTGGAGGCGTTCGCCCCGGTCGTGGAACTCCTCGCCGGAACCTGACGGAACCTGACAGGTACGTCCGCCAGCATGGACGCCATGACCGCAAAGGGAACCTTCGACACCGCGAACTGGGACGCCAAGCAGCCCTACGAGGACCGCGACGGCGTCACGCTCGGCCTTGTCACCATGACGAAGACCTTCCACGGCGACCTCACCGGCACCAGCCTCGTCACGCTGTTGATCGCCACGACCCCGGTGGAGGACTCCCGCGCGTACGTGGCGCTGGAGCGCGTCGAGGGCTCCCTGCACGGCCGGTCGGGCAGCTTCGTCGTCCAGCACAACGCGGTCAGCGACCGGGACGTGCATGCGCTGCGCGTGTCGGTGGTGCCGGACTCGGCGACCGGGGAGCTGACCGGCCTGCGCGGCGAGATGCGGATCGTCATCGGCCCGGACGGCGGCCACTCCTACACCTTCGACTACACGCTCTGATGGCGCCCCCCGTCCTGCCACCCGCTCCTGAGCCGGTCAGCCGCGCGGGCGGTGCACGACCTTCTCCGCCGAGCGGCCGGGATAGACGACGAGCAGGTGCTCCTCCAGCGGCGCGCCGGGGTCGTTCTCGTCCCACGGCAGCGTGCGGGCGTGGACGCGCAGGCGGTAGTGGCCAGGACCGGCGACGGCCAGGTCGGGCAGCGGCCCGGCGCGCGGTGAGGCCGGGCCGCGCAGGATCTGCCACAGCGCCCACGCGTTGAGCACGCCGACCGCCGCGGCCAGGAGCCGCACCCCGTCGTCCGGCGGCCAGCTGACCGTCGTCGCGACGAAGGTGAACCACCGCCCGTCGTCGTACCCGGCGGCGACGGCGACGGCGGTCAGGTAGAGCGCGACGGCGACGGCGGCAGGACGCCCGAAGCGGTGGCGGGCGACGGCGGCCCTGAGTAAGGCGACGATGCGGATGATCTTAACGCGCCGCCGGGCGGGAGCGAACGGAAGAAGGCCCGTCCGATCCATCGGACGGGCCTTGCTCTGGGTGGTCTGTGGAGCTATGGGGATTCGAACCCCAGACCTCCTCCATGCCATGGAGGCGCGCTACCAACTGCGCCATAGCCCCTTGCGTGAGTACGAGTGTATCGGACTCCCCGACCATCACGGACCGGCTACTCCAGCAGGGCGCGCAGGATCGGCCCGGCGTGCGTCCACAGCAGGGAGCCGCCCGCGCCGGGGACCAGGTGGCGGCGGGCGCCGCGGATCCGGCGGGAGAGGGTGAGGCCCTGGTCGGGGGAGTGGTGCAGGTCGAGGTCGCCGTACCAGAGGTCGACCGGGACGGCGACCTCGGCGAGCGGGAACGGCCAGGGGCTCATGGCGAGCACGCTGTCGCGGGCGTAGCCGGCCGGCCCCTGGGCGAAGGCCTCGGCCATGGCCCGGCGGTAGGCGCGGGCGAATTCGGGCTGCTCGTAGACCGCCCGGTCCACGGCGGGGCTGTTCGGGACGATCATGTCCCAGAGGGCGTCGGGCGTGAGGGAGGAGAAGAACGTCTCGGCGGCGGCCGGGTCGGCGGCGACCGTCTCGACCAGCTCGCGGAAGTGGCCGGGCAGCGCGCCGGTCATGGTGGCGACCTCGTCGGCGCCCGAGACGACCGCCACCCGGCGGACGCCCGGGACGAACGCGCACGCCAGCGCGAACGGCGCTCCCTGCGAGAAGCCGACCACCCGCGGCTCGTCCAGGCCAAGGGCGGCCACGTCGGCGGCCCAGGAGGTCAGGGTGCGGCCGGCGTCGGGGTCGGAGGAGCCGAGGCCGGGCCGGTCGAGGGAGATGAGGCGGACGCCGAGCTCGTCCACGACGTCCGCGCCGAAGCCGAGCCACCGGCTCGTGCCCGCCCCCGGGCAGAGCACGACCGGTGTCCCCGTCGCCGGCCCCCATTCGGCGCGGGCCAGGCGGCGGCCGTCGGGCAGGACGGTCTCGCCGAGCCGGACCGGTGGGGTGATCAGGACGTGCCGTGTCATGCCTGACACCTTGCTCGGCCCGGCGGGCGGCCCGCAAACCGTTTTCCTGGAGGCGCCGGGGTCAGCCGACCGAGCGGGCCTTGTCGATGAGCGTCGTCAGCTCGGTCACCATCGGGTCCTCCGACAGGGAGGCGAGCCGGGAGGAGTGCTCGGCGAGGTCCGGCAGGCCGAGCCCGAACGCCTCGCGCTCCCGCAGGTACATCGCGAACGCCGCCACCAGCACGTCCACCTGGAGCCGGACCGGCGTGCCCTTGTCCCAGACGCCCTTGGCCAGGTCGGCGGCCCGCAGCGACTTGCCGGCCTCGGACGCCTCGCGGGTGTCGGGGTCCTGCCAGCGGACCGTGGCCTGGGCGAGCTGCCCGCGCGCCCCCGGCTTGAGCTTGAGCGCGTAGAGGGCGGTCACGGCGTGGCCGGGGCCGATCTCGCCGCCGTCGCGGCTGTCGTCGCGGAACTCCTCGGTGGACAGGGCGCGGTTCTCGTAGCCGATGAGGCGGTAGGTGTCGACGACGGACGGGTTGAAGACCACCTGCGCCTTGGCGTCGCGGGCGCGCAGCTCGACGGTGGCCGTGAGCTGGGTGGTGAAGAGCTTGTCGGCGTCCTCCTGGGAGCTGACGTAGACGGCCATGCCGTCGCCGTTGTCGGCGAGCTGTTCCATCAGGGTGTCGCCGTACTCGCGGCCGACGCCGACGGTGAGCAGCGTGACCTGGCGGCCCGCGTACTCCTTCACCTGGGCGAGGATGCCCTGCCACGCGGTCTCGCCCTGGTTGGCGAGGCCGTCGGAGAGGAGGATGACGCGGTTGGTGGCGGCGGGGCGGAACGCCTTGGCCGCCTCCTGGTAGCCGGTGACGAGGCCGCTCTCCAGGTTGGTGCCGCCCTCGACGTCGAGCCGGTCCACGGCGGCGAGCAGCTCGGCGCGGGCGGTGAGCGGGGTCATCGAGGCGAGCACCTCGGCCTCGTCGCTGAAGGCCACGATGGACACCTGGTCGCCGGGCGCGAGCTGGTCGAGCAGCGTGCGCAGCGAGGACTTCACCAGGTCGAGGCGGCCGGTCTCGGCCATCGAGCCGGACACGTCGACCACGAAGGTGAGGTTGACGGGCCGGCGCGCGGCGGCCTCGGTGGCGCGGGTCTGCAGGCCCACCCGCAGCACGGCCTCGTCCCGGCCGCCGGGCAGCAGGGCGCCGTCCACGTGCACCGTGAACCCGTCGTCCGGCGGCTGCTCGTAGTCCTGGCGGAAGGCGTTGACCCACTCCTCGGGGCGGATCCGGTCCGGCTCGGGCCAGCGGCCCTCGCCGAGGGCGCGGCGGGCGTAGCCGTACGAGGCGGTGTCCACGTCCAGCGCGAACGTGGAGATCTGGGCCGTGGCCGTCTCCTGCTCGTCCTGCTCGTCCGCGCTGGTCGACTCCGGACGGACAGGCAACTGGGACGCCCTCGGGGCGTTGGCGTTCTCGGCGCTTCCCGCGCTGCCGCCGGAGCCCCCGCACCCGGCGAGCACGAGGACGGTGACCAAGCCGGCGCCGATGGCCAACGGGCGGATTCTCATCTCTCAACCACCTCCGACCTCTTACGACGGACCTGACCTGTCGTTCGCCGGGGCGGTGACGCAAGCGAGCACAAACCGCGATCGATACGTGATCAGTTGTGACAATCGGAGCAAATGAGATAGATGTGACGGACATGCGCGTCTACCTCGGTATAGCCGCGAAGCACGGTGAGATCCCTCTCCATGTCCTGGAGAAGGCCCGTTCCGTCATCGAGCTCGCCTTCCCGGTGCCCCCCGACGTCATCCGCGGCAAGGAGTGGCACGGAAGAGGCGTCTCCCTGCTCGGCTGGACCAACGAGCCCGACGACCTCCGGCAGCCGCCGCTGCTGTCCGAGCACGGCGGCCGGGTCATCGGGCTGAACGGCCACCTGGCCGACCCCGCCGACGTCGCCCGGCTGCCCGGCGGCCCCGGCGAGACGCTGGGCGGCTGCTTCTCCTCCTGGTACGCCCGCGACGGCGAGCTGGGCGCGGGCACGGCGATCAACCGGGTGTGCCCCGTCTTCCACGCCGAGACGCCCGACCTGCACCTCGTCGGCAGCCGCGCCCTGCTCGTGCACCTGGTGGCCCAGCCGGGCGACCGCGTCGAACACGACGTCCTGGCGCTCCAGACGATGGCCCGTCAGGGGTTCTTCCTGTCGGACGAGACGCCGTACAAGGGGGTGTCGGCGCTGCGGCCGAGCACGCGCGTCGAGGTGCGCGACGGCCGGCGCGTGATCACCGAGACCCCGCTGCCGCAGGCGGCGCCGCCCCCGGCGAGCCGCCGGGCCAAGCGGGCCGCCGTGGACGAGCTGGCCGACGCGCTGCTCGCCACCGTCGCGCCGCTGCGCTCCCTGGGCGAGCCGGTCAACCTGGCGCTGACCGGCGGGCGCGACACCCGGATCCTGGCGGCGCTGCTGCACGCCGCGCGGGTGCCGTTCAGGGTGACGACGAACGGCCTCGACACCCACCCCGACGTGATCATCGCGCGCCGGATCGCCGCCGAGCTGAAGGTCGAGCACACGGTCATCGCGCCGCCGCAGACGGCCGCGAAGGACGCCGTGCTGGTGGAGCACCCGCTGGCCCGCGCCTGGGAGACGTTGCGCACGTGCGAGGGCATGACCTCGGCGTACGAGTCGATCGTGAGCTACCTGCCGTACTCCGGCAAGCCCACCATGTCCGGGCAGAGCGGCGAGACGCTGCGCGCGGGCAGCCTCAACCTCCTGCAGACCGATCTCGGCGACAAGGCCCTGCTGCGCAGGATCACCACGACCTTCGTCAAGGACGACAAGCTGTTCACGGCCGCGGCCAACGAGCACGCCCGCGAGCTGGCCCGCCCCTGGCAGGAGCGGGCCGACCGGCTGGAGGCCCTCGACCACATCTACATCTGGTACAAGGTCGGCCGCTGGCAGGCCAGCGCGCGCGCCGGGGCGCTGCGCCGCGGCGATCCGGTGCGGCCGTTCCTGGACAACCGGGTGGTGCGCGCGGCGCTCGCCCTCGACCAGCGCTGGCGGCTGTCGGAAGAGGTGATCTACCAGCTCGTCCTGCGCTTCGCGCCCCGCCTGCGTGACGTGCCGATCGAGGGCAAGCCGTGGCGCTTCGCGGAGGGCCTGACCCGGCGGCTGCCCTGGACCCACGTCCCGCCGCCGCACATGCCGACCGTGAAGACCGGCGGCGGCTGGAGCTGGCGGACCAGCCCGGGACCGGCGCTCACCGACGTGCTGCGCCGGCAGGTGCTCGGCAGCCTCGACGCGCTCGCGCCCATCGTGAACCCCGACGAGGCGCGGGCCCTGTTCGCCGACCCGGTGGTCAAGAAGCCCGCGCTCGCCTGGCACCTCTACACCGTCAGCTGCCTCCTCACCGGGCTCCACCCCGGCAAGCAGCCCGAGGGGCTGGAGCCGATCACGGTCTCCAGGCCGGATCCCGGCCGATGAGGCCGAGGAACCTCTCCAGCGTGGGCGCGTCGTCCGGCACGAAGACCTCCTCGCCGAAGGCGCCGCGCGCCCGGCCGATCGGCGCCATGTCCCTGGCGAAGGCGAGCAGCCTGGCCGCGGTCGCCTCCTCCACCTCGTAGCCGCGCCCGGTCGCCCGGGAGAGGTCCCAGCCGTGGGCGACCAGGTCGGTGAGCGCCATGTGGGCGAGGACGATGCGGGGCAGCCCGCCCATGGCCTCGCTGACGCCCTCCCACGACTCCGGCTTGTCCCAGGCGATCAGCATGCGCTCGACCCGCTCGGGGAAGTCGCCGGTGTACTCCTTGGGCGGGAGGAACCCGCCGCCGCCCGCGACCGACTCGAACAGCGAGGCGCCCCACTCCAGATGGTTGACCAGCCCCCTGACGTCGAACTCCGGGCACGGCGTCGGCCGGCCGAACTCCTCCTCGGGGATGCTCGTGACCAGGTCGGCGGTGCGCTGGGCGGCCCCGCGCAGCATCGGCAGCAACTCTTCTCTCATGAGCTACAGGATGCCAGCGCCCGGTCCTCCGAGGTGATCCGAATCGTCAGAAGAACCGCGTTGACCGCGGTGAAGACCAGCGCGGTGAGCCAGGCGGTGTGGACGAGCGGGAGCGCCACCCCTTCCGCCACGACGGCCACGTAGTTGGGGTGCCGCACCCACCGGTACGGCCCGCCGCCCACCAGCGGCAGCCCCGGCACCACGACCACCCGCGTGTTCCACTGCCGCCCCAGCGTCGCGATGCACCACCAGCGCAACGCCTGCGCGAGCAGCACCACGGCGAGCATCGGCCAGCCCAGCGCAGGCACGAACGGCCTGCCGAACAGCCACACCTCCGCCGGCGCGGCCACCAGGAGCCCCACGTGCGCCGCCACGATCCACGGATAGTGGCCGCGGCCGTGCTCGACGCCGCCCCGCGAGCGCGCCCACGCCAGGTTGCGCCGGGCCACGACCAGCTCGGCCAGCCGTTCCATGACGACCAGCCCGATCAGCACCAGGTAGGCGCTCACCAGTGCAGCAGGAGGAGCTCGGCGGAGAAGCCCGGTCCCAGGGCCATCAGCACCGCGGGCGCCCCCGGCCGGCCGCGCGTCTCCTGCAGCACGTTGAGCACCGACACCGACGACAGGTTGCCGTGCCGGCGCAGCGAGCGCCAGGTCACCTCGACCGCCTTGGGCGGGAGGTCCAGCGTCTCCACGATCTTCTCGATGACCTTGGGGCCGCCGGGGTGGCAGATCCACGTGCCGACCTGGTCGGGGGTCAGCCCGTAGTCGGCGAGGAAGGCCCGGATGTCGCCCGCCAGCACCTCCTCGACGAAACTCGTCAGGTCGGCGTCCAGCACCAGGCGGAAGCCGTGGCCGCCGACCTCCCAGCCCATCAGGTGCTCGGTGCCGGGATACAGGCGGCTGCGGGTCGCCACGACCTCCGGCCCCCGCCCGCGCCCGGTCGCCACGACGGCCGCCGCGCCGTCGCCGAACAGGCCGCTCGCCACGAGGTTCGCGATCGAGGTGTCGTCGCGCTGGATGGTGAGCGAGCACAGCTCCAGGCACACGAGGACCGCGACGTGGTCGGGCCAGCCGCGCAGGTAGTCGTACAGGCGGGAGAGGCCGGCCGCCCCCGCCGCGCATCCGAGCCCGAACACCGGCAGCCGCTTGATGTCCGGCCGCAGCCCCATCCGTTTGGCCAGCCGCGCGTCCAGCGAGGGCGTGGCGAGGCCCGTGGTCGAGCAGAACAGCAGGTGATCGACCCTCTTCGGCTCCACGCCCGCCTGGTCGAGCGCCGCCGTCAGCGCGCGCTCGGTCAGGTCGAGGCCGATCTCCACGTAGGCGTCGTTGGCCCGGCCGAACGAGTCGAGCTTGGCGTACTCCTCCAGCGGGAGCGCGAGACTGCGGCCCGTCACGCCGGTCGCCTCGTGGAAGCGCCGCAGGAGGTCCTCGTCACAGTCGGTCAGGCGGGCGAAGGCCTCCGTGATCTCCGCCTGCTCGTAGCGGTGATCGGGGAGAACCGTCTGTACCGCCGAGATATGCATGCACTTCCTCTGCCGCTGGAGGGGCCCGGCTAACATGCGCTCATGCTCCTCCCCGACCCGGCCCGGCCGCACCGGGTCGCCGCGCTGGCCTTCGACGGGATGGCGCCGTTCGAGCTGGGCTGCGTGGTGGAGCTGTTCGGGCTGCCGCGTCCCGAGCTGGCGGAGTTCGGCGTGCCCTGGTACGACCTCAAGGTGTGCGCGTCGTCCCCCGAGCCGCTGCGCGTGGTGGGCGGCTTCACCATGACCGCCGGGCACGGCCTCGACGCGCTGGCCGAGGCCGACACGGTGATCGTGCCCGGGGTGGCGGACGTGCGCGGGCCGGTGCCCGGCCCGCTCGTCGCCGCGCTGCGCCGGGCGCACGGGCGCGGCGCGCGGATGGTGTCGATCTGCTCGGGCGCCTTCGCGCTGGCCGCCGCCGGGCTGCTCGACGGCCGTCCCGCCACCACCCACTGGAGGTACGCCGCCCTGCTCCAGGA
Source organism: Nonomuraea coxensis DSM 45129 (assembly GCF_019397265.1). Taxonomy (NCBI): domain Bacteria; kingdom Bacillati; phylum Actinomycetota; class Actinomycetes; order Streptosporangiales; family Streptosporangiaceae; genus Nonomuraea; species Nonomuraea coxensis. Next base: position 6,775,616 of record NZ_CP068985.1, on the reverse strand, counting down.
GCGCTTCCCCGCCGTCCGGGTCAACCCCTCGGTCCTGTACGTGGACGACGGCGACGTGCTGACCAGCGCGGGCAGCGCCGCCGGGCTCGACCTGCTGATCCACCTCGTCAGGACCGACCACGGCCCGCGCGTCGCCAACGCCGTCGCCCGCCGCCTGGTCGTGCCGCCGCACCGGGAGGGCGGGCAGGCCCAGTTCATCGAGGCGGCGGTCGCGCCGGTCGGCGGCGGTGACCCGGTGGCGCGGGCGATGGCGTGGGCCCTGGAGCACCTGTCCGGGCCGATCACCGTGGCCGACCTGGCCCGCGTGGCGACGATGTCGCAGCGTTCGTTCATCCGGCACTTCCACCGGCGGACCGGCACCAGCCCGCTGCGGTGGGTGATCGCGCAGCGGGTGGCGGCCAGCCTGCCGATGCTGGAGTCCACCGGGGCGCCGGTGGAGGAGATCGGGGCGGCGGTGGGGTTCGAGAGCGCGGTGACGTTCCGGCGCCACTTCACCAGGGCCATGCGGACGTCGCCGTCCGCGTACCGCAAGGCGTTCGCCGTCTAGCGATATCGAACTGGCGTTCGTATAGTGGTGACGGTTTCCTGCTGTGGCCGCCGCGGGAGGTCGCGGCAGGAAGAGGACACGACCTGGCCGCTTCGACCGGCACGGTGGTCATCGAGCGGGAAGGGCAGACCGCCCGCTCGATGACCGTCCATCGACCGCGCAAGGAGCGATCATGTCCGTCGACGCCGTGACCCACCTCAACTTCCGTGGCGACGCCCGCGAGGCGCTCGCCTTCTACCGGTCCGTGTTCGGCGGCGACCTGGTCGCGGTCACTTACAAGGACGCCGGGAACGTCCAGGACCCGGCCGAGGCCGACCAGATCATGTGGGGGCAGGTGAGCGCCCCCAACGGGTTCCGCGTTATGGCCTACGACGTGCCGTCGGGCCAGCCGTGGGACCAGGGTCAGAACGCGTTCTTCCTCGCGCTGCGCGGCCAGGACGCCGACGAGGTGACCGCCTGCTGGGACGGGCTCGCCGACGGGGCGAGCGTGCTGCGGCCGTTCGGGCCCGCCGACTGGGCGCCCCTCTACGGCATGCTGAAGGACCGCTTCGGCGTCACCTGGGTGGTGGACGTGGTGAGCCCGTACGTCCCGTCCTGATCAGGGATCAGAAGAACCCGCAGGTGGGGGCCGCCGTGGGGGCGGGGCGGTCGCCGGCGCCGTCGGGGGCGAAGATCTCCAGGCGGATGCCGTCGGGGTCCTCGAAGAAGACGCCGCCTGAGGGCGCGCCCTCGCCGTGGGGCACCACGCCGTCGTGGTAGACCGGTGCGCCGAGCTCCCTGACGACCTTCTCGGCCGCGCGCACCGCCGCGAGGTCGGCGACCTGGAACGACAGGTGGTGCAGCCCCGGCAGCCCGGTGGCGAAGCGGCCCTCGCTCTGCTGCCAGAGCGTCAGCACGAGCGTGCCGTCCTGGGCCAGGAAGGCGTACCTGCGCCCGTCGTGCTGCGACTCGCCCGCCACGGTGAAGCCGAAGACGCGCTGGTAGAACGCCTTGGACGTGTCGAGGTCGGTGACGTTGAGCCCGATGTGACCGGTCGCGAACGACATGTCGCCCCTACTTTCTCACGGATGCATGGCGGAGTTGCCGTTACAGGGACTATAACGGCGAAAGGGGCGATATGGCGTTAGGTGCGGGCTATTTCTTGTGCTCCCGGTAGTGCCTGGCCGCCCGCGCGCGGTTGCCGCAGGCCGTCGAGCACCACTCCTGGCGCGGGTGCTCCTTCAGGAAATAGAGCACGCAGCGCGGCGCGAGGCAGGTGCGCAGCCGGATCCGCTCCGGGCTCGCCAGGAACTCGACCGCGTCCGTGGCCAGCGCGCCGAGCAGCCGCTCCGGCTCCCCGGCGGGCACGGCGGGCACCGTGACGAGGGCGGGCCGCCCGTCCCAGGACAGTTGCGGAGCGCGCGGCGCGGCCAGCGCGCGGGCGTTGACCAGCGCCAGCGACTCGGCGAAGCCCGGCAGTCCGTCCGCGTCCGCCCGGCTGGGCGGCTCGGGGGCCACCGCGCGCGCGAACAGCGCGCGCACCGCCTGGCGCAGCCGGACGGTCTCGGCCCACAGCTCGGGCGTGGCGGTGAACCCGGGATCGACGTCCAGGCCGGCGGCGCGCTCGCGCGCCCAGGCGGTCAGGCCGCCGGGATCGGCCAGGCGGTCGACCTGCCCGGACCGCTCAGCCCTGATCGTGCTGACGAAATCGAGGGTCAGGGACATGCTCCCAACTTATTGCGGGCCGGACCGTCCGCCGTCCACGCCGAAAATTGCGCGATACGAAATCTTGCGGAATACGCATGATTCTCGCTAGGTTGGAGGGCGTGAGCGGGCTCAGGGAACGCAAGAAACGGGAAACGCGCGAGGCGCTGATGACGGCCGCGCTGCGGCTGGCGCTGGAGCGCGGGCTGGACCACGTCCGCGTCGAGGACATCGCGGCCGCGGCCGGGGTCTCGCCCCGCACCTACAACAACTACTTCGCCAGCAAGTACGAGGCCATCGCCGCCCGCCACACCGACCGCGTGCGCGGCGCGGTGGCCGCCCTGCGCGCCCGGCCGGCCACGGAGCCGTTCTGGGACGCGCTGACCGAGGCGCTGACCGAGCCGTGGGCCAGGCACGCGGGCGAAGGCTGCGCCGCGCCCGGCCCCGAGCTGCTGGCGAGCATCAGGATGTTGTCCACCGAGCCCGCCCTCCGGGCAGAGGCGCTGCGGGTGGCGCTGGCGGCCGACGGCGAGCTGACCGCGGCCGTCGCCGAGCGCACCGGCACCGATCCCGCCCGCGACCTGTACCCGTCCCTGGTGGCCGCCGCCGCGACCGCCGCCGTGCAGGCGGCCGTCGGGCACTGGCTGCGCGCCGACCCGCCGGTGCCGCTCGTGCCGTTGCTGCGCGAGGCGCTGCGGCAGCTCGCCGCCGGCCTCCCCGCCCCCCTTCGACCTGAGGAGACCTGATGGACGTCATGGACGTCGTCATCGCCGGCGCCGGCCCCAACGGGCTGATGCTGGCCCGCGAGCTCGCCCTGGCCGGGGTCCGGCCGGTCGTGCTCGAACGGCTGCCGCGCCCCAGCGACCAGCCCAAGGCCAACGGCATCGTCGGGCAGGTCGTCCGGCTCCTGGAGCAGCGCGGGCTGGCCGGGGCCGCGACCGCCGCCGTGCCCGCGTTCATCTTCGGCGCGATGCCGCTCGACCTGCGCGGGCTCGACGACAACCCCCTCCACGCCATGGGCATCAGGCAGCCGGACCTGGAGGCGCTGTTCGAGACGCGGGCGGCCGAGCTGGGGGTGGAGATCCGGCGCGGGCACGAGCTGACGGGCTTCACCCAGGACGACGCGGGCGTGACCCTCCAGGTCGAGGCCCGGGACGCGGGTGCGTACGAGCTGCGCGCCCGCTACCTGGTCGGCTGCGACGGGGCCCACAGCCGGGTCAGGAAGACGGCCGGGATCGGCTTCCCCGGCGTGAGCGGGGCCGGCATCGTCAGCCGGGCGGCGCACGTCACGATCCCCGGATCGGTCTTCCGCCCCGAGCGGATGGAGCTGGAGGTGCCGGGCGCGGGCTCGTACGGGCTGTACGCCTGGCACCGCACCGAGCGGGGCGCGTACGCGCTGATGCCCATGCCCGGCCCCGACGCGACCGGCACCTTCACCATCAGCAGCATGGAGTGGGACGTCGCCACGCCCGACGACGACGTCCCCCTGACGCTCGGCGAGCTGCGCGAGAGCCTGGCCCGCGTGCTCGGCGGCGTCGAGCTGCCCCTCGCCCCGCCCACCGGGCCCGGCCCGCACCTGCTCAGGCGGCTCAACGGGCGCGACACCCGCATCGCCGACCGCTACCGGGCCGGCCGGGTGTTCGTCGCGGGCGACGCCGCCCACGTGCACTCCGCCATGGGCGCGCCCGGTCTCAACCTGGGCCTCCAGGACGTGGTCAACCTCGCCTGGAAGCTGGCCGCCGAGGTGCGGGGCTGGGCGCCGCCCGGCCTGCTCGACACCTACGACGCCGAGCGCCGCCCGGCCGCCGAGCGGGTCGCGATGCACAGCAAGGCCCAGCTCGCGCTGGCTGCGCCGGGGCCCGAGGTGACCGCTCTGCGCGAGCTGTTCGGCGAGCTGCTGGGGGAGGCGGGCAACCGGCGCAGGATCGCCGGGCTGCTGGCGGGCTCGGACCTGCCCTATCCGATGCCGGCGCCGGCGCATCCGCTGGTGGGCCGGTTCCTCGCCGACCTGCCGTCCGGGCCCGCGGGCCGCGCGCGGGCGGTGCTGCTCGACCCCGATGGCGGGCTGCGGGTGCGTCACGACCGCGTCGAGGTGGTGCCGCACGACGGTCCGGACGCGGTGCTGGTGCGGCCCGACGGGTACGTGGCCTGGGCGGGACGCCCCGACGACACGCTCGACGCGGCCCTGGAGACGTGGTTCGGCGAACACCTCGTCCCGGCCGCGTGACCCCCGGCCGGGAGGGTCAGGCGGGGGCGCGGCCGACGCCGGCCAGGATGCCGGACCTCACGTAGTCGTGGTCGCCGCCGGGCGCGCCGTCCGGCGTCCAGCCGGCGACCGGCACCACACCGGGCCCGACCAGCTCCAGGTCACCGAAGAACGCGGCGATCTGGTCGCGGCCGCGCCGCGCGAGGCCGCCCGAGGGCGTGTTCGCGTACACCTGGCGGCCGGCCAGGACGGCGTCCTCGCCGGCGTCGCCCGCGTACAGGTGCGACAGCACGAGATGCCCGCCCGGCCCCAGCCGCTCCCTGACCCGCGCGGCGATGCGCTCCGCCTCGGCGTCGTCGGGGATGAAGTGCAGCACGGCGACCATCAGGACGGCGAACGGCCGCGACAGGTCCAGGTGCCCGGCCACCCGCGGGTCGTCGAAGATCGCGTCGGGGTCCTTGAGGTCGCCCTCCATGGCGATGACGTCGGGGGCCGTGGCGAGCAGGGCGCGGGCGTGGGTGAGGACGATGGGATCGTTGTCCACGTACACGACCCGCGAGCCCGGCCCGTGCCGCCGCGCGACCTGGTGCACGTTGTCCTGCGTGGGCAGCCCGGCGCCGATGTCCAGGAACTGGCGCACGCCCGCCTCGGCCAGCATGCGCACCGCCCGGCCGAGGAAGGCGCGGTTGGCGAGGGCGATCTCGCGGGCGTCGTTGCCGAGCCGCCGCCCGAGCTCGATCATCTTCTCGGCCGCCACGCGGTCCACGGCGAAGTTGTCCCGGCCGCCGAGGTAGTAGTCGTACATGCGGGCGACGCTCGGCACGCTGGGGTCGATCCCGGCCGGCACGCGGTCCGTCTCGGTCATGCCCCGACTGTAGGGGGAACTCGTACCCGGCGGAAGATCACACCCGCCGGAACGTGTGCCGGTACGCCAGCGGCGCCACCCCCACCGCCGCGTGCAGATGCTGGCGCAGCGAGACCGCCGTGCCGAACCCGGACCGCCTGGCCACCTCCTCCACCCCGAGGCCGGTGGTCTCCAGCAGGTGCCGGGCGTGCTGCACCCGCTGGGCCGTCAGCCACCGGGCCGGGCTCACGCCGGTCTCCTCCCGAAAGCGCCGGGTGAAGGTGCGCACGCTCATCCGGGCGTGCGCGGCGAGCGCGTTGAGGTCGAGCGGGCGGTCGAGGTGGGCGAGCATCCACTCCCGGGTGGCGCCGGTGCCGCCGGTGGGCTGGTGCGGCAGCGGGCGCTCGACGTACTGGGCCTGGCCGCCCTCCCGCCATGGCGGCATCACGCACCGGCGGGCGGTGCGGTTGGCGACCTCGCTGCCGTGGTCGCGCCGGATGACGTGCAGGCACAGGTCCATGCCGGCGGCCACGCCCGCCGAGGTCAGCACGTCGCCGTCGTCCACGAACAGGACGTCCGCGTCCAGCCTCACCTCCGGGAACAGCTCCGCGAACCGGGGCGCCTCCCGCCAGTGCGTGGTGGCCGGGCGGCCGTCCAGGAGCCCGGCCGCGGCCAGCACGAACGCTCCCGTGCAGATCGACATCACCCGCGGCCGGTCGCGCAGGGCGGCGCGCAGGCCGGCGGAGAGCGTGCCCTCCTTGAGCACCCGGCCCGCGTGGATGCCGGGCACGAGGACGGTGTCGGCGGTGTCGAGCACGTCGAGGTCATGGTCGGGCTGCACGCTGTAGCCCGCCGAGCAGCGCACCGGCCGGGCGCCCTCCGAGCAGGTCACCACCTCGTACAGCTTCTCGCCGTCAGGGGTCTCGGCGGCCCAGAAGACCTGGCCGGGGATGCCGAAGTCGAGAGGGGCGAAGTGGTTGAGCGCGAGCACGGCGACACGATGACGGCGCATGGCCGGATTCTTGCACATATTGGCTTTCCGGCCACTCGTCCCCGTCCGGGATGAACCCCCAGGATTGCCGCATGACCTCCAGCACCACCCCCGCCCGCGCGACCACCGCCGGGCCGGCCCGCCGCGGCCCCCACCGCGCCTGGTACGTGGCGGCCGTCGCCTTCGTGGCGATCCTGGGCGCGGCCGGCTTCCGCGCCACGCCGGGCGTGCTGATCACGCCGCTGCGCGCGGAGTTCGGCTGGTCCACCGGCACCGTCTCGCTGGCGGTGTCGGTCAACCTGGTCCTTTACGGCCTCACCGCCCCCTTCGCCGCCGCGCTCATGGACCGGTTCGGCATGCGCCGCGTGGTCGCGCTGGCCCTGCTGCTGATCGCCGCGGGCAGCGGGCTGACCGTCCTCATGACCGCGAGCTGGCACCTCCTGCTGCTCTGGGGCATCTTCGTCGGGCTGGGGACGGGCTCGATGGCGCTGGTGTTCGCCGCGACCGTGGTCGACCGCTGGTTCGTCCGGCATCGGGGGCTGGTCACCGGCATCCTGACGGCGGGTGGCGCGACCGGGCAGCTCGTCTTCCTGCCCGTTCTCGCCCAGTTGGCGGAGGGGCCCGGCTGGCGCTGGGCCTCGCTCGCGGTCGCCGGGGCGGCGCTGGCGGTGGTGCCGTTCGTGTGGTGGCTGCTGCGCGACCGCCCCGAGGACGTCGGCACGACGGCGCTCGGCGCGGAGCCGGGCCAGGCCCGCCCCGCCCCGGGCGGCGGCAACGCGGCGTTCCGGGCGCTCGGGGTGCTCGGCCGGGCGGCGCGCACGCGGCCGTTCTGGCTGCTCGCGGGCGGCTTCGCGATCTGCGGCGCGAGCACGAACGGCCTGGTCGGCACCCACTTCATCCCCGCCGCGCACGACCACGGCATGGCCGAGCCCGTCGCGGCCGGGCTGCTCGCCGTCATCGGGATCTTCGACATCGCCGGCACCGTCGCCTCGGGCTGGCTGAGCGACAGGATCGACCCCAAGGTGCTGCTCGGCCTCTACTACGGGCTGCGCGGGCTGTCGCTGATGGTGCTGCCCGGCCTGTTCGCGGCCACGGCCGAGCCCAGCATGCTGATCTTCATCATCTTCTACGGCCTGGACTGGGTGGCCACCGTCCCGCCCACCGTGGCGCTGTGCCGCCGCGTCTACGGCGCGGACGGAGCCGTGGTGTTCGGCTGGGTGTTCGCCTCCCACCAGGTGGGCGCCGCGATCGCCGCCGTCGGCGCCGGGCTCACCCGCGACCACCTCGGCGCCTACGACCTCGCCTGGTACGGCGCGGGCGCGCTCTGCCTCCTCGCCGCCGGCATGTCCCTGGCGATCAGGCATGCTAGGAACCGATGAACGATGAGTTGTACGTGCTGCCGCTGGTCGTCAGGATCGAGCGCGCCACGCCCCCCGAACGCACCGACGCGCTGGAGGCCGCCGCCATGGCGGTGCTCGGCCTGCTCGACGACCCGGGGGAGTGGGCCGCCGAGCTGCACGCCTGGCAGTCCACCGGGAAGATCCGCAAGGTCGTGCGCCGGGCGCGCGGCGCCGAGTGGCGGCGGGCGGTCGCGCTGCCCGGCCGCACGGTCGCGCACCGCACCGCCGAGGTCCGCGTCCACCCGCCGGTGCCGCTGGACGGCTGGCCGCGCGACCTCGCCCGGCTGCAGGTCGGCGGCACCGAGCTGACCGACGCCCACGAGCCGCCGCCCGCCGTCCCGCCGGTCCTGTGGGCCAACCCCGGCCTGGAGATGACCGCGGGCAAGGCCATGGCGCAGGCCGGGCACGCGGCCCAGCTCGCCTGGTGGGCCAGTGACGCCGCCGGGCGCGCGGCCTGGCGCGAGGCCGGGCTGACGGTCTCGGTCCGCACGGCCCCGGCGCGGGACGACTTCGACGCCATGGCCGCGGCCGGGCTTCCGGTCGTCCGCGACGCCGGGTTCACCGAGATCGAGCCGGGCTCGTGCACGTTCGTCGCCGACGCGCCGTGGCTGCGCGGCCGGGTCACTAGATCGTGAAGACGTCGGCCAGCACGCCGCCGGCCGCGGTGATCCTGGCCGGCGACGGGCTGTCGTAGACGACCATCAGCCGGCCGTCGGCCAGTCGCGCGAGCCCTTCCGGATGGTCGCAGCCGATCCCGTACGGCAGCTCCGCGACGACCTCCAGCTCGCCCGCCGGGACCACGCCCGACCGCCGCCCCGGCCACCAGCGCCGCACGTGCACCGGGCCGTCGAGCGCCATGGACGGGCCGGTGAGCAGCAGCAACCCGCCGCCGCCGTCGGGGCACAGGTCCCGCACGCCGAGCCCGCCGAGGTCGAGGAAGTGCTTGCGGTACGGCTCGCCGAGCCGCAGCCGCCCCCGTCCCGCCTCCTCCAGTCGCAGCTCCAGCAGCACCGCCCAGCCCCGCAGGACCGGGCCGCGCAGCCCGAGGTAGACCCGCTCGCCCACCACGGCGATGCCCTCGACGTCGAGCCCGTTGTCCTTGCCGGGAATCGCCAGGAAGGGCGCGAGATGCCGGTCCTCGCTCAGGTGCGCGGCGAGGCCGTGCTCCCCGGACAGCACCGCCCCCGCCCCCGGCTCCTCGCCGTGCAGGGGGAGCCGGGCGAGGATGTAACGGTTCTCCTCCCTGACCAGGGTGGCCAGGCGGGCGGCGGCCTTGGCCGGGTCCTTCGACTTGACCCGCTTGCGCTTGAGGCTGTGCGAGCCGACCACCCACAGGTGCCCGTCGGCCCGCGCCATGCCCTCGATGTCGGCCTCGTCGTCGGGGCCCGCGGGAAGGTCGATGAGGTCCGCGAGCCGGAAGGTGCGCTGGCCGCCGTAGTGGTCGCCGGTCCAGGCCAGGTGCTCGAAGGAGGCGGTCTCGTCGCCGGCGACCCAGATGCCGTGGGGGCTCTGGCGGATGGCCGAGAGGTTCGTATGGGTCTGGGACGCTCGCGAGGCGTGATCGAAGCGGAGCTCCACCTGTTGCACCACGCCATGATTGCACTTCGGTCGCATCACATACGTAATGGCGGGATATGTCGTACGCTCCCGTCGTGCTCGATGGGGAAGATGAGATCAAGGGTTCCCGTGTGAGAACCGCGACCAAGCCCAGAACCCTTACCTCTCCGCCCGTACGCTCCCGCATCGGTGACATCCGGATGCGGGCGGTGTACCGGGGCCTCGCCGTGGCCGCCGCCCTCGCGGCGGCCGCCGTGGCGGTGGTCGCGGTGCTCCCGTCGGAGCCGGACGAGGTCGTCGCGGGGCCGGTAACCGCGCCGCCGGCCGCGCAGCCCTCGTCCGGCCCCTCCGCGTCGGCGTCCTCGTCGGCATCGGCGTCGGCGTCGTCCTCTGCGTCGTCCTCGGCCTCCCCGTCGGAGACCGTGACCCCGGCCGCGCCCGCCGCCCGGGTCACGCCCACGCCCGGCGCGTCCCTGGCCCCCGGCTACACCGCCATGGAGGCCCTGTACGCCGACCCCCGCGTCCCCAAGCTGACCGCCAAGGTCAGGCGCATGTCGCTCCCGTCCCCCTCCCGCCGGGTGACCAAGGACCGGCGGAGCGGCCTCGCCGTGCCGAAGCTGCCGAAGCCCTGGAAGACGTACGGGCCGGCCCCGTTCACCACCAGGCAGGTGCTGCCGCGGCTGCGCGGCGGCAAGGTGCGGGGCATGTTCGTCACCTGCCCGCTGCCGATCCTGGAGCAGAAGTCGCCGCGCGACACCGCGCTGCTGGCCGCCCGCTGGACGCTCAACCACCACCCGAAGGGCTCCCGGATCACCTGGCTGGCCTCGCAGCCGGTCAAGCACGGCTGGCTGCTCGTCTACCGCGTCACGTACGGCAAGCGCTCCTCGCGCGCGGCGGTGGCCGTGGTGGACGGGGGAATGTCCAAGCCGGGTTTGGCGTTCGTGACAGTGCCTGACGCGCAGCGCAAGCAGTGGAGCGACATCGCCCGCGTGGCCTCGGGGGTGCGTGTTCTAGGCTAGAAGGATCATGGTTGCGGCGACGTGGGGAGTGGGACGCCGTGGAACGCTCTGGACCGCCGTCGGCACCAGGCAAGGGCAAGGGCAAGCCGCCCTGGCGGTCTGAGGGCCTGCCCGGCACGCCCGGCGGCCGGCCCAAGATCAACTGGTGGCGGTTCGTCGTCACGCTGCTGGTCGTGTACGCCGCCTTCTTCGTCGTGTCGTCGTTCGTGGACAACGAGTCGGTCGAGACCATCTCGTACACCGAGTTCACCAGCCAGGTCGAGGCCAAGAACGTCAAGGACATCTTCGCCCAGGGCCTGTCCGTCGAGGGCGACCTGAGGAACCCGGCGAAGAACCCCGACGGCGGCGAGACGTACACGAGGTTCTCCACCGAGATCCCCGCCTTCGCCAACACCGACCAGCTCGACCAGCAGCTCCGCAGCGGCCAGGTCGAGATCACCTCCAAGCCCCTCACCCGCGGCTTCTTCTCCAACCTGCTGCTGTCGCTGCTGCCCGTGCTGCTGCTGGCCGGCCTGTGGATCTGGATCATGCGGCGCGGCGCCAGCATGATGGGCGGCGGCGGGCTCGGCGGGCTCGGCAAGTCCAAGGCGGCCAAGCCGGTCGAGGCCGGGCAGGTGCGGGTCACCTTCGACGACGTCGCCGGCATTGACGAGGTCGAGAACGAGCTGGTCGAGATCGTCGACTACCTCAAGGACCCCGGCAAATACCGCAGGCTCGGCGCCAAGCTGCCCAAGGGCGTGCTGCTCGCCGGCCCGCCCGGCACCGGCAAGACGCTGCTGGCCAGGGCCGTCGCGGGCGAGGCCAAGGTGCCCTACTTCTCGGCCTCCGCCTCCGAGTTCATCGAGATGATCGTCGGCGTGGGCGCCTCGCGCGTGCGTGACCTGTTCGAGGAGGCGCGCAAGGTGGCGCCGTCGATCGTGTTCATCGACGAGATCGACGCCATCGGCCGGGCCAGGGGCGGCGCGGGCGGCATCGGCGGCCACGACGAGCGCGAGCAGACGCTCAACCAGATCCTCACCGAGATGGACGGCTTCTCCGGGGCCGAGGGCGTCATCGTCATCGGCGCCACCAACCGTCCCGAGATCCTCGACCCCGCGCTGCTGCGCCCCGGCCGGTTCGACCGCACCGTGCAGGTGGGGCTGCCGGACGCCGCCGGGCGCACCGCGATCCTCGGCGTGCACACCCGTGGCGTCCCGCTGGACCCCGAGGTCAGCCTCGACCAGCTCGCCAAGACCACGCCCGGCATGACCGGCGCCGACCTGGCCAACCTCGTCAACGAGTCCGCCCTGCTCGCCGCCAAGCGCGGCAAGGAGAAGGTCACCAGGTCCGACTTCACCGACGCGCTGGAGAAGCTGCAGCTCGGCGCGGCCCGCAGCATCGTGATGCCGGAGGAGGAGCGCACCCGCACCGCCTTCCACGAGGCCGGTCACGCGCTGCTCGGCATGCTCCAGCCGGGCGCCGACCCGGTCAGGAAGATCTCGATCATCCCGCGCGGGCGCGCGCTCGGCGTGACGCTGTCCACCCCTGACACCGACCGCTACGCCTACGACGAGCAGTACCTCCGTGGCCGCATCACCGGCGCGCTCGGCGGCATGGCGGCCGAGCAGGTCGTCTTCGGCGTCATCACCACCGGCGCCGAGAACGACCTCGAACAGGTCACCATGATCGCCCGGGGCATGGTGGGCCGCTGGGGCATGTCGGAGAAGGTCGGCCCGCTGACGATCCTGCCCAACGACGGCTCGCAGCCGCAGGCCAGCGCCGCCACCCTCGCCACCGTCGACGAGGAGGCGCGGCGCATCGTGGAGCAGTGCTACGAGCGCGCGGTCCAGGTGCTCAGCGACAACCGCGACAAGCTGGACGCGATCGTGGCCGCGCTGCTGGAGCACGAGACGCTGGACGAGGCCGACGCCTACGCCGCGGCCGGCCTGACCAGCCAGTCGAAGGCCGGCGTCACCTCCTGACTTTCCCGAGAATTAGCACAAAGCGGGCGTTGCCTGGCGACGTCACGGGAACCTGTAGCGTCAGGAGCCTTCGAGCGCCGAGGATCGGAGGAGAGCCGTGACGCCGTACGACGAACTCCTCGACCAGCAACTGCTCGAACAGCTCGGGCGGCCGGGCCTGGCGCAGACGGCCGCCATGCTCGGCACCGACGAGGACAAGGCGCGCGACGTCATCCAGGCCGTCACCGGCATCGTCATCGGCGGCCTCGCCCGCAACGTGCAGTACCCCGACGGGGCCGACGCCCTGGCCGGCGCGCTGGAGGACCACGTCGACGCCGACCCCTTCGACGGCGACGTCGCCTCGCTCACCCGCGACGGCCACAGCATCCTCGGCCACGTGCTCGGCGGGCAGGGCACCGAGGTCGCGGCGACCGGGCTCGGCCGGCTGTTCGGCGTCGACACCGGCGCCATGATGAAGCTGCTGCCGCTCGTGGCCCCCATGGTGATGTACCTGCTGGCCACCCGGGCGAACGGCCGCCACCTCGACGCCGACGCCCTGGTCGACGACCTCGAACGCGAGCGCGCCGCCCTGCCGGAGCGGCGCCGCGAACTCCTCGACGAACTGCTCGACCACATCTTCGGCCCCGGCCCCGGCCGTCCCGGCATCTACGGCGGACTGCCCGGAACGTCCCTTCCCGACTGGTGACCCCGATGGCGACCGGTAGGCTTGTCCGGTGATCGTTCTGGCCTCCGCCTCGCCCGCCCGCCTGGCCCTGCTGCGCAACGCCGGCCTCGACCCCAAGGTGATCGTCAGCGGGGTCGACGAGGACGCCTACTCCGCGCACAGCCCGGCCGCGCTCAGCCTCGTGCTGGCGAGGGCCAAGGCCGAAGCCGTCGCGGGCGGGCTCGACCAGGGCGTGGTCATCGGCTGCGACTCCATCCTGGAGCTCGACGGCCGAGCCTACGGCAAGCCGGCCTCCGAGGAGGAGGTCGTCGAGCGGTGGCGGCTCATGCGCGGCCGCACCGGGCGCCTCGTGACCGGCCACTGCGTCATCGACGTCGCCGCCGGACGGCAGGCCGCCGAGGTGGCGACCACCGTGGTGCGCTTCGGGCAGCCGTCCGACGAGGAGATCGCCGCCTACGCCGCCACCGGCGAACCGCTCGGGCTCGCCGGGGCGTTCAGCATCGAGGGGCGCGGCGGCTGGTTCGTCGAGGGCATCGAGGGCGACCACGGCAACGTGCTCGGCCTGTCGCTGCCGCTGCTGCGCGACCTGCTCGCCGACCTCGGATACGCGGTGACGGCGTTCTGGCGCTAGCCTGCCGGACATGCGATCATTGCGCGACTTCTCGGCCGGTATCGGCTTCTTCCTCAAGGGGTTCGGCTGGGTGGCCAGGAACGGCCGGTGGTGGGGGTTCGGGCTGATCCCCGCGTTCATCGCGTTCGCCGGCTACGTGGTCGCGCTGATCTTCCTGGGCACGTACGCGTTCGAGCTGGCCGAGTTCCTGACCCCGTTCGCCGACAGCTGGAGCTGGCAGGCGGCCTTCCGCACCCTGGTCGGGATCGTGCTGTTCCTCGGCGGGCTGGCGCTGGCCGTGGTGACGTTCACGGCGGTCACGCTCGCCATCGGGGAGCCGTTCTACGAGCGGCTGTCGGCGGCGGCCGACCCCCTGGACGACGAGAACGAGCAGCCGTGGTGGCGCACCCTGCCGCGCTCGATCAGGGACAGCCTCGTCACGCTCTTCTACGTGCTGCTGTTCACGCTGCCGCTGTTCGTGCTGGGGTTCGTACCGGTGCTGGGGCAGACCGTGGTGCCCGTGCTCGGGGCGGCGGTGTCCGGCTTCTTCCTGACCGTCGAGCTCACGACGCTGGCGCTGGAGCGGCGGGGCGTGGCGCGCAAGGAACGCTTCCGGCTGCTGCGCGCCAACCTGGGCGTCACGCTGGGGTTCGGGGTGGCGGTGTTCGTCCTGTTCCTGGTGCCGTTCGTGGCGGTGATCGCCATGCCCGCCGCAGTAGCCGGCGCCGCCCTCCTGGTCCGCACCCACATCACCCCTACCACCCCTGACCCGCACCCACCCCACCACCCTTGACCCGCACCCACCCCACCACCCCTGACCCGCACGGATTGCGGCATCCTCTGACTGGCACCCACCGCGCCGCCATTTGACGTCCCCGATCGCCGTCACTCATGGGGGCGTTGTCCACAGGGTGAGCCGCTGCCCGCACGCTTATCCCCAGAACCGCTTTCGGCTCATCCCGCCCCCACGCCGCCGGGCACCCTAACGGTCCATGACGACCAACATCTCCCCGCCCCCACCCCCCTTCTCCTCTTCCTCGACCTCCGCCTCCGGCCCCACCCCACCCTCACCCTCGCCCTCCCCCTTCCTCGCCCTCACCAGTCCGGCCGACATCCTGGCCGCCGTCCCCTACCTCGTCGGCTTCCACCCCTCCGCCAGCCTCGTCGTGGTGGGCCTGGAGCACGGCCGGGCCACGATGGTGGTCCGCTGGGACCTCCCCCTGCCCCCGGGCACCCTCGACGGCCTGGAGCCCCTGTTCGGACGGGCGAACGTCACCGAGATGGTCGCCATCGGCTACGGCCCTGGAGAGTCCGTCACCCCCGCCGTGGACGCGGTCAGACGGGTGGCGGCGGGGGCAGGCGTCCGCGTAGGGGAGGCACTGCGCGCCCACGAAGGCCGCTACTGGTCCTACGTCTGCGCCGTCCCCTCCTGCTGCCCAGCCGAGGGCACTCCGTACGACCCAGGAAGCAGCCGCATCGCCGCCGAGGCCACGGTGCACGGCCTGGTCGCCCTCCCCGATCGCGAAACCCTCGAACGCACCCTCGCCCCGGCCACGGGCCCGGTCCGGCTGGCGATGCGCCGCGCCACGTCCGACGCGGCCGACGAGGTGAAGGCCGCGCTGGCGGCGGCCACCAACCTTGACGCCTTCACCCGCGGCTTCGTCGCGGAGGGCCTGGCCCGCGTCCGCGAAGCCCTGGCGACCCATGAGGAGGGCGGCCGGCTCACCGACCGGGAGGCCGCCCGGCTGGGCCTCGACCTCACGCTCGTCCGGATCCGCGACGAAGCGTGGACGCTCATGCACGAGTCCCACGTGGGGCTGTGGAAAGACCTGACCCGCCGTCTGGAGCCGCGCTTCGCGCCGCCCGCCGCGTCCTTGCTCGCCATGGCCGCCTGGCGGTCGGGTGACAGCGTCCTGGCCACCGTCGCTCTCGAACGCGCCCTGGCCGTCGACCCGGGCTACTCGATGGCCAACCTGCTCATGCACGCGGTGCAGAACCTGCTCTCACCCGCGATCCTGCGCGACCGCATGCCGACCCCCGCCGAGCTGGACGCCGCCATGGGCGCCGCCCACGCGGGCTGGCTCCTGCCCTTGTCGGGCCTCCTGCTGGACGACGAGACCCCGGTCCCCGGAGGCTGAGCCTTCGCGCGTACGACGAGCAACAGGGGAAGAACAAACGCCCGCAACAACCGAGCCCACGCCCAAACACCTCACGGAAAGGCCGCCGATCTCCGAGCCTGCATGCCGCGAAAACCGCACCGAGCGATGGACCGAGCAACCGGAGGCGAGCATCCGGAGGCGAGCAACCGGAGGGGAGTGACCGGAGGGGAGCGACTGGCGGCGAGCAACCAGAAGGGAGTGGCTGGCGGCGAGCAACCGGAGGCGAGCAACCGGAGGCGAGCAACCAGAAGGGAGTGGCTGGCGGCGAGCAACCAGGGGGGATGACTAGAGGGAGCCTTCTTCGCGGCGGCGCCGTTCGTTGAATGCCCTCATCCGGGGCGGATATCCGGTGAGCTGGACGTCGTACACCGGCAGGGCCAGGTCGCGGGCGACCTTGTGAATCACCGCGGGAGCCCCGACCCGGCGCCTGGTCCACTCGCCGTCGTCGGCGACGGCCACGGCGGTCGTGTCAGTGGCGAACGTTTCCGGCTCGACGTAGAACTCGACGCCGCGCCGGGAACGGGCGAATGCGATCAGCGCCTCGATGTCGGCGTCTGTCGCTTCACGGTCGAACTTGGCGACCTTCGGGCCGCGCCATCGACGAAGGCCATACCGGTCTCGCCATCTCATAGGTCCTTTTTATATCGTCTGGCGCTTTCGCGCGTAAGGGAAATGATCTTTTCAAGGGGTGATCTCGGGGACAGCTCCGGGTTTCTCCTGATGGCCTCCGGCCGCTCGGCGACGCAGTATGGAAGACATCACCGATTACCGAAGGAGAGGCATGGCGACTATGGCGGGGGTACCGACAACCCCCGGGCCGGGAGAGGTGCCGCCAGCTCACCTGCGCGTCACCCACCAGGACCGGGAGCATGTGGTCGAGCACGTCAAGGCGGCGTACGCGGAGGGCCGGTTCGACAAGCTCGAATTCGACGACCGGCTTGAGCGGGCGATGACGGCGCGCACCCACGGCGACCTGATGCCCATCATGACCGAGCTGTACGGCACGCAGGCGGTGCCGCGGCTCGCTCCGCGACCGGCCCCGGCCTGTCCCTCGCGGCCGGCGGGGGCCGTGGAGGGCAACGAACGCCTCGGCGCCGCGGCCGGCCACCTGCTCCTGGCCCTGGGCTTCCCGATCGTCGGCCCGCTCATCCTGCTGCTCGCCGCCGGGAAGACGTCGCCCTACATCCGGCGGCACGCGGTGGAGGCGCTCAACTTCCAGCTGACGGTGGTCGGGGCGACGATCCTGCTCCCGTTCACGATCATCGGCGTGGTGCTGCTGCCCGTGATCTGGGTGGCGGCGTTCGTCCTCTCGATCGTCGCGGGCGTCAACTCCCTGACCGAGGGCGACTACCGCTACCCGCTGACCGTCCGCCTGGTCAAATAGCCGGAGCCCGCTCCGGCGGCCAACGGGGTCAGCGGGCCAGGACCTGATAGCGCACGCGCATGACGCCGGCGTTCGTGTTGCCGATGGCGGAGAAGGCGGCGGCGGACAGATCGAGACAGCGGCCGCCGATGTACGGGCCGCGGTCGTTGATGCGTACGGTGACCGACTCGCCGTTGTTCGGGTTGATCACCCGGACCTTGCTGCCCAGGGGGAGGGTCTTGTGGGCGGCCGTCATGGCGGACGGGTCGAAGCGCTCGCCGCTGGCGGTCATCTGGGGCTCGTCGTAGTACGAGGCGCCGCAGGTGCCGGAGGAGATGACCTTCGCCTTGCGCTTCTTGGCCACGGGCTTGGCCGGCTCGGCGTCGGCGGAGGACCGGGCGGTCTTGCTGCCGGCCTCGCTCGCCGTCGTAGCCTGCGGCGACGCTCCGTCTGTCGTCGTGCCCTGTGCCGAGGCGCCTTCTGAAGTCGTGGCCTGTGGGGCGGGGGTCGTGGGGTTCGGGTGGGAGGCGGCCGGCGGCTCCGGAGCCGGGGGGAGGGGCTTCGGGCTCGACTGGCGGCCCGCCTCGTTCGCGGTCTTCGCCGAGGGTGTGCCGCTCTTGGCGGCGGACTTGGCGGCGGTCACCGTGCGCTTGGAGGAGTCGTCGTTGGCGAGTGCCGCGTACGCGGAGGCCGAGGCGGTGGCGATGACGGCGGCACCCGCTGCGACGGCGGTCCAGCGGCGCTTGCCGGCGAGGAACGGTTTGTTGGAGTGCTGGCCCAAGGTAAACCACGGTCCTGGCTAGGGGATAGGGGAGGGAAAGGCCGGGCCGGGCGGGGGTGGGGGCGTACGGTGGCCGTTTCCGTCGGCGCGGCGGGGGATGCCGCGCGGTGAGGACGAACATACGGGACAAACAGCTAGTAAAGACAACATAATATGAGATCTAGTGACATATCTCACTTTGATCTCAAGATCGCATCAGCTGCCATTGATCTCTTCATTGCGCAGAAATGCCGATCGCTGCGCCTTGATCGCAAAAAGAGGGCTTGATCAGGGCGAACAGGCTGCTGTCCCTGATGAGGAAAAGGCCGCTGCGGTGAAACTCCAGGCCCGAGTCAGGGTCCCGGGAAAGAGCAAACGAGAAGATCGGGCGAGAAGAGCGAAAGGGTCCTCGAAGGCCCCGGCCGCCGGTGCGGGCAAGCCAGCCGCCCAGGGCCCGGCGACAAGACCCGGGCCCCGGCGGGAGGCTCAGGGGGTGCGGTGCGCGGAGGTCAGATCATGAGGGAGCGGACCGTGTCCACGGTGTCGGCGTCCTCCACGCGCTTGTCCGGCCGGTAGCGCAGCACCCGCGCGAACCGCAGCGCCATCCCGCCCGGGTAGCGGGGCGAGCGCTGCACTCCGTCGAAGGCGATCTCCACGACCAGCTCGGGGCGGAGCCGCACCGTCCAGTCGTCCGTCGGTCCCTCGGCCAGCTCCAGGAAGCGTTCGGTCTGCCAGGACAGCAGCTCGTCCGTCAGGCCCTTGAACGTCTTGCCGAGCATCACGAACCCGCCCTCCGGGTCGCGCGCCCCCAGGTGCAGGTTGGACAGCTTGCCCTCGCGCCGGCCGTGGCCCCACTCGGCGGCCAGCACCACCAGGTCGAGCGTGTGCCGCGGTTTGACCTTGATCCAGCCCGCGCCGCGCCGCCCGGCCGCGTACGGCGACGACAGCGCCTTCACCACCAGGCCCTCGTGCCCGGCCTTGACCACGTCGGTGAAGAACCGCTCGGCCTCCGCCACGTCGCCCGTCACCAGGCGCGGCGTCAGCAGGGTCGGCGGGACGGTGCGGGAGAGCGCTTCCTGGCGTTCGGCGTAGGGGAGGTCGAGGAGGTCGTCGCCGCCGGCGCGCAGCGCGTCGAAGAAGAACACGCTGAGCGGGGTCTGCTCGCGCAACCGCTCGACGTTGAGCTTGCTGGAGACCCGCGCGGCGGTCACCTGGAACGGGTGCGGGCGGCCGTCCGGACGCAGCGCGATCACCTCGCCGTCGAGCACCAGGTCGTCCGACGGCATCGCCAGCACGGCCTCGACCAGCTCGGGAACCTGCGCGGTGATGTCGTCGAGGGTGCGGGTGAAGACCCGGACCTCCTCGCCGGACCGGTGGGCCTGCACCCGGATGCCGTCGAGCTTCCACTCCAGCGCCGCGGGCGCGCCCGCCTTGTCCAGGGCGGCGGCGACGTTGGGGACGCTGCCGGCCAGCATGGGGGAGACCGGCCGCCCGACCTCCAGCCGGAAGGCGCGCAGCGCCTCCACGCCGCCGCTCAGCGCGGCCGCGCCGACCGCGGGCAGCCAGCCGCGCAGCGTCAGCGCCCGCCGGACATCGGCGGACGGGGCCCCGGACGCCTTGGCGACCGCCTCGATCATGACGCCGTCGAGCGCGCCCTGCCGCAGCTCGCCGTGGAGCAGGCGGCGGACGAACTGCTGCTCCTGGCTGGTCAGCCCGGCGAACAGCTCGCTCACCAGCGCCTTGCGGGCCGCCTGGGAGCCGGGGCCCGACACGGCCTTGATCCTGGTCAGCAGCGCGTCGACCGTGGTCAGGGTGGCGGTGGCGACGAGCTTGGGCGGCGGGATGTCCTCCAGGGTGCGCCAGCCGACGCCTACCTGGCGCTGGGGCAGCTCGCCCGACAGGTAGGAGATCGCGATCTCCGCCTCGTCGGGGCCGACCCTGCCCAGCAGCTCCGCCAGATGCGCGATCTTGCCCAGTCGGGCGGACGTGCGCGTCACCGCCTCGGAAACTCGGACCACGTCGATCAGAAGCACACGCCTATCGTGCCTCACGCGGCCGACATTCCCTACCTACCGGGCACCCACCGGCCGGCCGTCATCAGGGCAGGCCGGCCGGTGGAAGCGCGGGACTACCTGACGCCGAGCAGGTCGACGACGAAGATGAGGGTCTCGTTCGGCTTGATGGCGGCGCCGGCGCCGCGGCTGCCGTAGCCCAGGTGCGGCGGGATGACGAGCTTGCGCCGCCCGCCGACCTTCATCCCGGCGACGCCCTGATCCCAGCCCGCGATGACGCGCCCGCCGCCGAGGGGGAACTCGAAGGCGTCCCCCCGGTTCCAGGACGCGTCGAACTCCTCTCCCGTGGAGAAGGCCACGCCGACGTAGTGGACGCGGACGTTGTGGCCGGGCTTGGCCTCGGGGCCGTCGCCCTCGACCAGGTCGACGATCTCAAGGTCCTGGGGCGGGTTGCCCTCGGGGAAGTCGATCTCGGGCTTCTCGAGTGCCACGAAAGTGCTCCTGTCGGCGACTTGACGTTGTGATTCGGACCCGACGACTCTATGCGCTCGGGATATCGTCTGCGTTCATGGCGGCTCTGAGTCCCGACGCGATCCTGCTCACCGGCCGCGTGGCCGTCGTCACCGGCGGAGCGCGAGGCATCGGGCTGGCCGTCGCCGAGACCTTCGCCGCGTTCGGCGCGCACGTGGCCGTCTGCGACCGGGACAAGCCGCCGTTCGGGGAGCCGGCCATGACGCTCGACGTGCGCGACCCGGTGGCGGCGGAGGTGTTCGCCCGCGCGGTGGGCGAGCGCTGGGGGCGGGTGGACGTGCTGGTCAACAACGCGGGCGGCACCTTCCACGCCCCGTTCGAGAGCCTGTCGCCGCGCGGCGAGCGTACGCTGATCGAGGAGAACTTCACCCAGCTCACCGCCATGATCCGCAGGCTGCTGCCGCTGATGGCGCCGGGCTCGTCGATCATCAACGTGACGTCGAGCGAGGCGCACCAGGCGGCGCCGGGTTTCGCCGTGTACGCGGCCATGAAGGCGGCCGTGGAGAGCCTGACCCGGTCGCTGGCGCTGGAGCTGGCGCCGCGCGGCGTCCGGGTCAACGCCATCGCGCCCGACGCCCTGCCCACCGAGGGCGAGGAGGGCGTGCGCGAGCGTATGCTCGCCGACGGCTCCCTCCCCTACGAGCCCGTACGCCTCCCGCCCCTCGGCCGCCTCGGCGATCCGGTGGAGGCGGCGGGGGCGGCGGTGTTCCTGGCCGGCGACCTGGCCAGGTTCGTCACGGGCACGACGGTGCACGTCGACGGCGGCATCCACGCGGCCGGCGGCTGGCGCCGCACCTGACCCCCAGGGTACGGCTCACCAGCTCGTGTGCAGCGGCATGCCCTCCGCGTACCCGGACGAGCTCTGCAGGCCCACCACGGCCCGCTCGTGGAACTCCTCCAGCGTCGAGGCCCCCGCGTACGTGCACGACGACCGCAGCCCGGCCACGATCGCGTCGATCTGGTCCTCCACGCTGGGCCGCTTCGGGTCCAGGTACATCCTGGACGTGGAGATGCCCTCCTCGAACAGCGCCTTCCTGGCCCGCTCGAACGCCGAGTCCTCGGCCGTCCGCAGCCGCACCGCCCGCGCCGAGGCCATGCCGAAGTTCTCCTTGTACTTGCGGCCGTCGGCGTCCACGTGGGTGTCGCCGGGCGACTCGTACGTCCCCGCGAACCACGACCCGACCATCACGTTGGACGCCCCGGCGGCGAGGGCGAGCGCCACGTCGCGCGGGTGGCGCACGCCGCCGTCGGCCCACACGTGCCGGCCCAGGCGGCGGGCCTCGGCGGCGCACTCCAGCACGGCGGAGAACTGGGGCCGTCCCACGCCGGTCATCATCCGGGTGGTGCACATCGCGCCCGGCCCCACGCCGACCTTGAGGATGTCGGCCCCGGCCTCGACGAGGTCGCGCACGCCGGAGGCGGTCACCACGTTCCCCGCCGCGACGGGCACCCCGGGGCCGAGCGCCCGCACGGCCCGCAGCGCCGAGATCATCTTGTCCTGGTGGCCGTGCGCGGTGTCCACGACGAGGCAGTCGATGCCGGCCTCCAGCAGCTCCTTCGCCTTGGCGGCCACGTCGCCGTTGACGCCGACGGCGGCGGCGACGCGCAGCCGTCCCCGGTCGTCCACGGCGGGCTGGTAGAGGGTGGCGCGCAGGGCGCCGGTACGGGTGAGGATGCCCACCAGACGGCCGTCGCCGTCCACGATGGGCGCGAGGCGGTGCCGGCCGTCGTGCAGCCGGTCGAACGCCTCCCGGGGGGCGAGCCCGGCGGGCAGCGTCAGCAGCTCGCTGGACATGACGTGGGAGAGCTGCGTGAACATGTCCACGCCCTGGCAGTCGGCCTCTGTGACGACGCCGACCGGCCGGTTGTCCCAGTCCACCACGATGACCGCGCCGTGCGCCCGCTTGGGCAGCAGGTGCAGCGCCTCGCCGACGGTCTCGTGCGGGGTGAGCGTGAGCGGCGTGTCGTGGACGAGGTCGCGGCCCTTCACCCATGCGACGACGTTCGCGACGACGTCCAGGGGGATGTCCTGCGGGATGACGACGATGCCGCCGCGCCGGGCCACGGTCTCGGCCATGCGGCGGCCGGCGACCGCGGTCATGTTCGCCACCACGAGGGGGATGGTCGTGCCCGTGCCGTCGCTGGTGGACAGGTCGACCGCGAGCCGGGATCCGACGGCGGAACGCGACGGGACCATGAACACGTCGCTGTAGGTCAGGTCGTGCCGCGGCTGGACATCATTGAGAAATTTCACGTTCATCCATCTTATGTCGTGAGTGCTCCACCACGGAGTTTGCCCGTTCGCGGGGGCCTTATGATCGGCCCGAACACATTTGCCAGGGGGAGGGGGCTCGTGAACGTCACCGAGCGGGCGGAGCTGACGGTGGTCGGCTGGGTCGTACGCACCAGCAACGCCGACGAGATGGACCCGGCACGCGCCAGACTGCCCGCCCTGTGGCAGCGCGCGGGCGCGCCGGGGGTCTTCGCGCACGTGCCGGGGCGGATCGACGAGAACCTCTACGCGGTGCTGACCGACTACGAGAACGACCACAAGGGGGCCTTCACCGAGATCGTCGGCGTCGGGGTGCGCATCGCGCCGCGGCTGCCCGAGGGCATGGTGGCCGTGCGCGTGCCGGCCGGTCAGGCGCTGCTGGTCGAGGCCAGGGGGCAGCTTCCGCAGGCGCTGACGGAGGCGTGGCAGCGGGTGTGGCAGCACACCGAGTCCGGCGGGGTGCCGCCGCGCGCGTTCACGACGGACGTCGAGGTGCACCACCCCGACGGCGTCGACCTCTACCTCGCGATCTGAAGAAGATCCGCGGCTCCGGCCGGGCCGGCGCCGCGCCGGCGATCACCCGAGGATCCCCCGCTCGCGCAGCCGGTCCGCCTCCTCCCGCGTGAGGCCCCAGCCGGACAGGTCCGTCAGGCGGGTGGCGGGGGACAGGTCCTGGGCGGGCACGCCCAGCAGGCGCGGCGCGGGCCGGGGCTGGACGAGCCCGCCGACCTCGGTGAAGGAGTCGCGGGCGACGTTGTGCGGGTGGGCGGCGGCCTCGGACATGGACAGCACGGGCGACACGCACGCGTCCGAGCCGTCGAACACCTTCTCCCACTCGGCCCGGGTGCGCTTCCTGAACTCCTCGGCGAGCCGGGCCCGCAGCGCCGGCCACTGCGCCCGGTCGTCGCGGTCGGGCAGGTCGGTCAGGCCCATGAGCTCGACCATGGCCTTCCAGAACTGCGGCTCCAGCGACCCCACCGCCAGGTACTCGCCGTCGGCGGTCTCGTACGTGTCGTACTGGGGGGCGCCGGTGTCGAGCAGGTTCGTGCCACGCGGCCCCCAGAAGCCGCTCTGCACGCCCTGGTAGAACATCGCGAACAGGATCGACGCGCCGTCCACCATGGCGGCGTCGATCACCCGGCCCTTGCCGGTGCGCTCCCGCTCGAACAGCGCCAGCAGCACGCCGTAGGCGAGCATGAGGCCGCCGCCGGCGAAGTCGCCGAGGATGTTGATCGGCGGGGTGGGCTTGCCGCCCTCGCGCCCGAGCATCGACAGCACGCCGGAGATCGCGATGTAGTCGATGTCGTGGCCGGCCGTGGAGGCGAGCGGCCCGTCCTGGCCCCAGCCGGTCATCCGGCCGTAGATCAGCCGGTCGTTGACGGCGTGCAGGTCGTCGGGGCCGATGCCGAGCCGCTCCGCGACGCCGGGCCGGAACACCTCGATCACCACGTCGGCGTGCCGCGCCAGCTCCTTGAACGCGGCCACGCCCTCGGGCGACTTCAGATCCAGCCCGATCGAGTGCTTGCCCCGGTCCATCACGTCGGTGCGCGGCCGGTCGGAGACGGCCTTGACCCGGTCCACCCGCAGCACCTCGGCCCCGTGGTCGGCCAGCATCATCCCCGCGAAGGGCCCCGGGGCCAGCCCGGCGAGCTCCAGCACGCGCACACCGGCCAGCGGGCCGCGACGTCCATCAGTCATAGGCACAGTAGAACAACATTCGGTCATCTGGTGCAAGCAGGCTTCGCGAGCTTCCCTCGCACGCCCATCAGGTATGGGAAACTTGCCCACTGTTCGTGGTGGTCTACAGGGGACGGACATGGTATCGGATAGCAACCGGCTCATCGCCAGGCGCTACGAGTTAGTGCGCGAGCTGGGCCGCGGGGGGATGGGCGTGGTCTGGGAAGGCCGGGACACGCTGCTGAACCGTCAGGTGGCCATCAAGGAAGTCGTCCTGCCCGACGGGCTGCCGGCGGGCGACAGGGAACGTCAGCTCATGCGCACGGTCCGTGAGGCCCGCACCGCCGCCAAGCTCAACCATCCCGGCGTCGTCGCCGTCTACGACGTCGTCGAGGAGGGCGGCCGGCCCTGGATCGTCATGGAGCTGCTGAGCTGCCCCACGGTCGAGCAGGTCGTGCTCAGCACCGGCGCGCTGCCGATCCGCGAGGCCGCCGACGTCGGCCGCCAGGTGCTGTCGGCGCTGCGCGCCGCGCACGAGGCCGGCATCCTGCACCGCGACGTCAAACCGAGCAACATCCTCATGACCGACGACGGCCGCGCGGTGCTCACCGACTTCGGCATCGCCACGGTCGAGGGCGACGCCTCGCTCACCCGCACCGGCATGGTCACGGGCTCGCCCAGCTTCCTCGCCCCCGAACGGGTGCGCGCCGACGCCGCCGGGCCGGCCTCCGACCTGTGGTCGCTCGGCGCGACGCTGTACGCCTGCATGGTGGGCCGCTCGCCGTTCGAGCGGGGCGAGGCCATGGCCACGCTCAACGCCCTGCTCAACGAGGAGCCCGACTACCGGCGCATCCCGCCCGCCATGCACCCGGTGCTCCGCGGCCTGCTGCAGAAGGAGCCGGAGAACCGGCTGGGCGCCGAGGAGGCCGACCGGCTGCTGGCCGAGCTCGCCGCCGCCTCCCGCCCCGCCTACGACGACGGCGACGAGCCCCGGCGCGGGCGCGGCGGCCGGGGCCGGGCCCTGCTCGCGGCGGCCACGGTCGCCGTCGTGGTGATCGGCGCGGGCGCGTTCGGCTACTTCAGGTTCGCCACGCCCGCCGAGGGGGCGCCGCGCGCCAGCACCGCGGCCGCCGCCGCGACCGCCCCGCTCACCCCCGTCGCGACGCCCGGCACGCCCACGCCCAGCGCGAGCCCGACGGCCACGCCGCGCGTCACGCGGGCGGCGGCGCCGCTCGTACGCGCCTGGCGGTCGCCCGACGGCTGGACCGTCCTGCGGCCCTACGGCTGGCGGGGGGCGCGGCGGGAGGCGTACACGGAGTGGACGCGCCGCGACGGCAACGCCCACTTCGGCGTGCAGGCCGTCTACAGCAACACCGACCCCGCCGAGCTGATGATCACCACCCGCGACGAGCTGCGGCAGAGCGCCGAGGACGTCGTCACCCGCGGCCGGCGCACGGTCGACCACCAGGGCGTCAGGGCGCTGGAGTGGGAGCTCACCTACGCGGCGGGCGCCGAGGGCGGCGCGCCCTGGGTCACGCCCGGCGCCCGCTACCGCGAGCTGCGCAGGGCCGTCGTCGTCGGCGACACGGCCTACGTCCTGTCCTGGACCGTCGCCGAGGGCCAGTGGGCCCGCAGCCAGCGGCTGATGCGGCAGGTGATCAACAGCTTTACGGTGGGGGCATGAGCCCCTGGACCCTGCTCGCCCTGCCGCCGCTGCCCGAGGCGTTCATCCACCGCCTGCTCGCCCCGCTCGGCGACCGGGTGGACGTGCGGGTGCCGGCCGCCCGCGACCGTGACGCCCTCCTGGCGGCGCTGCCGGACGCCGAGATCGTGCTCGGCGACTGGACGGGCACGCTCGTCCTCGACGGGGCCGCCGTCGCCGCCGCGCCCCGGCTGGCCTTCGTCCAGCAGCCCTCGGTCGGCGTGGACGGCCACGACCTCGGCGCGCTGACGGCGGCCGGCGTGCCGCTGGCCAACACGCCCGGCGTCAGCGCCGTCGCCGTGTCCGAATGGTGCCTCGCCGCCGCCCTGGCGCTGGCGCGCCGGCTCGTCGCGGGCGACGCCGCGGTCCGGGCCGGGGAGTGGCCGCAGCAGAGCCTGCGGCCGTACGAGCTGCGCGGGCGCAGCGTCGGCGTCGTCGGCCACGGCCCGATCGGCGTGGCCTGCGCCGAGTTGTTCCGCGGGCTCGGCTGCGAGGTCCGCTTCTGGACCCGCACCCCCCGCGAGGACCCCGCCTACCAGGACCTCGGCGAACTCCTGGCGGGCAGCGACGTCGTGGTCGTCGTCATCGCGCTGTCGGAGGAGACCACGCGCCTCGTCGACCCGGCCAGGATGAAGCCCGGCGCGCTGCTCGTCAACGCCGCCCGCGGCGAGGTCGTCGACCAGGCGGCGCTGGTGCGGGCGCTGCGCGCGGGCCACCTGGCCGGGGCCGCGCTGGACGTCTTCGAGACCGAGCCGCCGCCGCCCGGCGACCCCCTGCGCGAACTGCCGAACGTGCTGCTCAGCCCCCATGTCGCGGGCGTCACCCTGGAGGCGAGCGGCCGGCTGCTGACCGCCGTCGTGGACAACCTCCTCGCCGCCGTCGAAGGCCGCGAGGTGACCGGTGTGGTGAACGGGCTTCCGGCCACGGTCAGGAGGAAGTTTCCCGACATGACTACCCGATAACCGATTCACTTGGCACGATAAACAGTTTTCGTGTCTTTAACGACCCCGGTCTGGTCCGAGCCGCTAGCGGGAGATACCGTGCTGACGGACGATCTCTACCAGCTCCAGGGGGTGCTTTGGTGACGACGACGATGTCGACACACCGACGGGCAGTAGAGCAGATCAGGCAGTCGTACGCGGAGATCCCCGGCGGCGCCGCGCCCCGCCTGGCCAAGTCGACGTCGAACCTCTTCAGGTTCCGCGACTCCGGCCGTACCGCGAAGCTGTCGGCACGCGACCTGGACGAGGTCATCAGCGTGGACCCCGAGACCATGACGGCCGAGGTCCAGGGCATGACCACCTACGAGCACCTCGTCGAGGCGACCCTGCCGCACGGCCTCATGCCGTACGTGGTGCCTCAGCTCAAGACCATCACGCTCGGCGGCGCGGTCACCGGCCTCGGCATCGAGTCGACGAGCTTCAGGGACGGCCTGCCCCACGAGTCGGTCGAGGAGCTGGAGATCCTCACCGGCGACGGCCGGGTGATCGTGGCGCGCGACGACAACGAGCACCGCGAGCTGTTCCGCGCCTTCCCCAACTCCTACGGCACGCTCGGCTACGCCCTGCGCATCAGGATCAGGCTGCGCAAGGTCCAGCCGTACGTGCGTCTCACCCATGTCAGGTTCACCGACGCCGCCAAGTGCATGCTCGCGATGCAGGAGATCTGCGAGAGCATGGTCCACGACGGCGAGCGGGTCGACTTCGTGGACGGCGTCTTCTTCGACCCCGGCGAGATGTACATCACCCTCGGCCGCTTCGCCGAGCGCGCGCCCTACGTCTCCGACTACACCGGCATGCGCATCTACTACCAGTCGATCAGGCAGCGCAACCGCGACTGGCTGACCATCCACGACTACCTGTGGCGCTGGGACACCGACTGGTTCTGGTGCTCGCGCGCCTTCGGCGTGCAGCAGCCCGTGGTCCGCTCGCTCATGCCGCGCCGCTGGATGCGCTCCGACGTCTACCGCCGCCTCGTCGCGCTCGACCGCAGATACGGCGTGACCGCCCGCGTCGACCGCTGGCGCGACCAGCCGGTCCAGGAGTCGGTCATCCAGGACGTCGAGACGCCCGTCGAGCGCGGCGCGGAGTTCCTGGAGTTCTTCCACGACAAGGTGGGCATGACCCCGGTGTGGATGTGCCCGCTCCGGGCCGGCTCGCGCTGGCCGCTCTATCCGCTGGAGCCGGGACGGCTGTATGTCAACTTCGGCTTCTGGGGTATGGTGCCGCTGCCACGGGGACAGTTCGACGGTTACTACAACCGGCTGATCGAGAACGCCGTGCACGATCTCGACGGTCACAAGTCGCTCTACTCGACGTCCTTCTACGGCCCTGAGCAGTTCTGGCAGTTGTACAACGGCGACGCCTACTGGCCGGTCAAGCAGGAATACGACCCGAACGGACGCCTGCTGGACCTGTACGACAAGTGTGTGCGGGGAAGGTGAGTCGATGGCTCTGGCAACCATCTTTGAGAAAATCGTCGGCAAGGACGCCAACATCGCGTTCATGGCCTATGACGGCAGCAAGGCGGGGCCGGACGCGGCCGACCTCGCGCTCGAGGTCAAGTCGCCGATCGCGGTGGCCTACCTGGCGCAGGCCCCGGGGGAACTGGGCCTGGCGCGGGCGTACGTCTCCGGCCACATGGACGTGCACGGCGACATGTACACCCTGCTCGACCGCATGTGGCACATCACCACCAACGACCTGACCCCCGCCGAGAAGGTGGCCGCGGTGCGGGCGCTCGGGGTCAAGCCGCTGCTCATGCGGGTCCCGCCGCCGCCGCAGGAGATACGGCAGAGCACGCTGGCCCGGCTGGGCTCCCGGCACGCCAAGCAGCGCGACGCCGAGGCCATCCACCACCACTACGACGTCTCCAACCGGTTCTACCGGTGGGTGCTCGGGCCGTCGATGGCCTACACCTGCGCCGCCTTCCCCGAGGAGGGCTCCTCGCTGGAGGAGGCGCAGTTCGCCAAGTTCGACCTGGTGGCCCGCAAGCTCGGGCTCAAGGAGGGCATGCGCCTGCTCGACGTCGGCTGCGGCTGGGGCGGCATGGTCATCCACGCCGCCAAGCACTACGGCGTCAAGGCGCTCGGCGTCACGCTGAGCAAGCAGCAGGCGGAGTGGGCGCAGAAGGCCATCGCCGACGAGGGGCTGCAGGACCTCGCCGAGGTCCGCTTCATGGACTACCGCGACGTCCAGGAGACCGGTTTCGACGCGGTCAGCTCCATCGGCCTGACCGAGCACATCGGCAAGGACAACGTGCCGGCGTACTTCGCCTTCCTGTACGGCAAGCTCAAGCCGGGCGGCCGGCTGCTCAACCACTGCATCACCCGCCCGACGGGCAAGGAGAAGACCTTCAACAAGGGCGGCTTCATCAACCGCTACGTCTTCCCCGACGGCGAGCTGGAGTCGGTGGGCTGGCTGATCCGCCAGATGGAGGATCTCGGCTTCGAGATCCACCACGAGGAGAACCTCCGCGAGCACTACGCCAAGACCCTCCGCCACTGGTGCGACAACCTCGACGCCAACTGGGAGGAAGCGGTCCAGGAGGTCGGCATGGGCACCGCCCGCGTCTGGGCGCTCTACATGGCCGGCTGCATCGTCGGCTTCGAACGCAACAAGGTGCAGCTCCACCAGGTGCTGGCGGTCAAGCTGGGCGACGACGGCCGCTCGGGCATGCCGCTGCGCCCGGCCCGCGACTGGCCCTGACCTTCCCGCAGGCGGCTAGGGGGCCGTCCTTCCCGGCGCCGGGGTGACGTCGAGGACGGCCTTTCCCGCCAGGCGGCGGTCGAGCAGGGCGGTGGCGGCCTCGCCGATCCGGTCCCAGGGGCCGCGCCAGCCCACTTCGGGCGACAGCCGGCCCGACGCCACGAAGGCGAGCAGCGTGGCGAGGTCCGGTCCCGGTTCGCTCACGTCGCCGAACGTGCTCATCGTCCGCGCGGGGCCGAGCGCGAACAGCGAGTACGGCGCGAGCACGGCGGGCTCGCCCGAGGCCCAGCCGATGGCCTGGATGTCGCCGCCGGGCGCGAGCAGCGGCCAGGCGGCGGCGAGCTGGGGTCCGCCGACGTTGTCGAGGATCAGGTCCACGGGCTCGCCGACGCCCTCCAGGCCGATCACCACCTGGGCCGCGCCCAGCCCGGTGAGTCCGGCGGCGCGGGCCGGCGAGCCGACGGAGGCGATGACGTGGGCGCCGCCGAGGGCGGCGAGCTGGACCGCGTAGCGGCCGACGCCGCCCGCCGCGCCGGTGACGAGCACGCGGCGGCCGAGGATCGGGCGGGTGCGCAGGGCGCGCAGCGCGGTCAGGCCGGCCATCGGGAGCGCGGCGGCGGCGGCCAGGTCCACGCCGTCAGGGACGGTGGCCACGGCCGTGACGTCCACCGCCATCCGCTGCGCCCACGCTCCCTCCCCGAACGCGGCGACCCGCGTGCCGGCGGCCGGGCCGGTGCCGTCCGTCGCCGCCCGCCGGACGGTCCCGGCCGCGTCGAAGCCGTGGACGGTGCCCGGCGGGCGTCCCGCGGCGCCGATGACCTCGCCGCGGTTGAGCGAGACGTGGTGGACGTCGAGCACGAGCCGGCCGGGGCCGGGCTCCGGCTCGGGCGCGGTGCCGAGGCGCAGGGCGCCGGGAGCGCCGGGGTCGGTGACGAGAGCGCGCATGGTCGAGCTGCCTCCACAGTAAGCGGACCGTCGGTCCGGATGGCTCCGTACGCTAGCATAAGCGGACCGGCGGTCCGCAACAATGAGGGGGAGACGGGACGTGAGGGCAGACGGGCGGGCGGAGCGGATCGACGCCACGCGCGATGGGCCGGAGCGGGCCGAGGGCGCGCGCGACCGGCCGGAGCGTGGGGACGCGGCGCGTAACCGGGTGGCGGTGCTGCGGGCGACGGAGCGGCTGCTGGCGGAGGGCGGCGGCGATCACGTGTCCATCGACCGGGTCGCGGCGCTGGCCGGGGTGGGGAAGGGCACCGTGTTCCGGCGGTTCGGCAGCCGCGCCGGGCTGCTGCAGGCGCTGCTGGAGGAGCGCTCGAAGGAACTGCGGGAGGCGGTGGCCGGCGGCCCGCCGCCGCTCGGCCCCGGCGCGCCGGCCCGCGACCGGCTGCTGGCCTTCCTCGACGGGCTGGGCGCGATCGCCGAGGGCAACGCGATCCTGCTGGCGGCGCACGAGCAGGCGTGCGCCGAGGAGAAGTACGACGACCCCAGCTACCGCTCCTGGCACCGCCACCTCAGCGACCTCGTCGCCGAGGCCCGCCCGGAACTGGACGCGGGCTTCGTGGCGCACGCCCTGCTCGCGGTCTTCGACGGGGCGCTGATCCGGCACGTGACGCCGCCGGAGGACCCGCGCCGGTTCACCCGCTCGGTGCGGAGCCTGGCCCTGGCGCTGCTGGGGGAGGACGGGTGAGGGACGACCGCCACCTCCGCGCCGAGGTGGCGGCCGGCTCATCGGGGAATGTCAGGCGGATCTGCTTCGGGCTCCCGGGACGAAGGGTCAGCGCAGCTCGCGCTTGAGGATCTTGCCGGTGGCCGTCATGGGCAGCGCGTCGCGGAACTCGATGATCCGCGGATACTTGTAGGCCGCCATGTTCTGCTTGCACCAGGCCATGAGCTCGTCCTCGGTGATCGTGGCGCCCGGCGTCCTGATGACGTACGCCTTGATCTCCTCGCCGTGCGACTCGTGCGTCACGCCCACCACGGCGGCCAGCGAGACGGCCTCGTGGGTCATGAGGACCTCTTCGAGCTCGCGCGGGTAGACGTTGAAGCCGCCGCGGATGATCATGTCCTTGGCGCGGTCGATGATGGCGTAGTAGCCGTCGGCGTCGCGGGTGGCGATGTCGCCGGTGCGGAACCAGCCGTCGTGCATGACCTCGGCCGTGGCCTCGGGGCGGCCGTAGTAGCCCTTCATGACGTTGTGGCCGCGGATGGCGATCTCGCCGGGGCCCTCGCCCTCGACCGTCTTCCAGTCGCCGTCCACGAGCTTCATCTCCACGCCCCAGATGGGGGTGCCGATGGTGCCCGGCTTCGCCGGCCGGCCCGGCTGGTTGAAGCTCGCCACCGGCGAGGTCTCCGACAGGCCGTAGCCCTCCAGGATGCCGACGCCGAAGGTCTTCTCGAAGTCCTTCAGCACCTCGACCGGCGAGGACGCGCCGCCCGCGACGGCGATCCGCAGCGTGCCGGGCACCTCGGCGCCCTCGGCGTGGATCTTGGTGAGCATGCCCCAGTACATGGTGGGGACGCCCGCGAAGAACGTCACGCCCTCCCTGCGCATGAGCTCCAGCGCCTCGCCCGGCTCGAAGCGCGGCATGAGCACCACGGTCGCGCCGCGCAGGAAGCCGGTGTTCATGACGGTGGTCTGGCCGAAGGAGTGGAACATCGGCAGCACGCCCAGGTAGACGTCGCCGCCCTCGGTGGCCGGGAACATGCGGTCGCTGACGATGGCGTTCATCAGCATGTTCTGGTGGCTGAGCTCGGCGCCCTTGGGCTGGCCCGTGGTGCCGGAGGTGTAGAGGATGACCGCGGTGTCGTCGGGCGCGGTCTGCACGGTCTCGAACTCGGCCGCCATGCCGCCGAGCGCCGCCCAGAACGACTCGCCGTACTCCGACTCGGTGGCGAGCGGGGTGGCGGGCAGCACGAAGAAGTGCTCGCAGCCCTCGGCGGCCTCGAACCCGGCCTTGCCGCGCTCGCCGAGCGGCAGCTCGGGCGTGCCCTCGAAGCAGAACAGCGCTTTGGCGTCGCTGTCGTCGAGGTGGTAGGCGATCTCACGGGACTGCAGCAGCACGTTGAGCGGCACCACCGTCGCCCCGGCCTTGAGGATGCCGTAGTAGACGAACGGGAAGTACGGCAGGTTGGGGCAGGCCAGCGCGACCTTGTCGCCCTTGCGGATGCCGCGTGACACCAGCAGGTTCGCCACCTGGTTGGCCACGGTGTCGATCATCGAGTACGGCAGTCGCATGTCACCGAAGACGATGGCAGTGCCGTCAGGGTTGTTCCTGGCGCTGTCCTCCAGGACGATCGACAGATTCAGCATGACGCCTTCCTCCTCTAGACCGGCTATCGCGCCATCTTCGCAGCAAGGGCATACCGACCGGTAGGTAACGGAGGTTACAACTGGATATGGACGTCCCCGCCCGCGTGAGCTAAGCAAGTAGTCAATTACTTGCCCCACGGAGGAACCATGGAGTACGACTACGTGATCGTGGGCGCCGGTTCGGCGGGCTGCGTGCTGGCCAACCGGTTGTCGGCCGATCCGGGCGTGTCTGTGGCCCTGGTCGAGGCGGGCGGCCAGGACGACAAGCTGGAGATCCGCATGCCCGCGGGTTTCGCCAAGCTCTTCAAGACCGACTACGACTGGAACTACACGACGGCCAAGCAGGACGAGCTGTCCGGCCGCGAGCTCTACTGGCCGCGCGGGCGGGTCATCGGCGGCTCGTCCTCGCTCAACGCCCAGATGTGGGTGCGCGGCTGCGCGCGCGACTACGACCAGTGGGAGGTGCCCGGCTGGTCCTACGCGGACGTGCTGCCGTACTTCACCAAGGCCGAGCACCGGGTCGGCAGCAACGCCGGCGACGTCTACGGCACCGACGGCCCGCTGCACATCTCCGAGCTGCGCAGCCCCAACGTCACCACGGCCGCGTTCCTGCGCGCCTGCGAGGAGCTGGGCTACCAGCGGCTGCGGGAGCTGAACGGCCCCTCCAACGAGGGCTACTGCCCGACCCCCGTCACCCAGTACCGCGGCCGGCGCTGGAGCTCGGCCGACGCCTACCTGCGCCCGGCGATCAAGCGGCCCAACCTGACCGTGGTCACCGGGGCGACCGTCGAGCGGGTGCTGTTCGACGGCCGCCGCGCGGTGGGGGTCGAGCACGGCGGCGGCGCGCGGCTCACGGCGCGGCGCGAGGTCGTCCTGGCCGCGGGCGCGATCGGCTCGCCGCACCTGCTCATGCGCTCGGGCGTGGGCGCCGCCGCCGAGCTGCGCGAGGCGGGCGTCGAGGTCGTGCACGACCTGCCCGAGGTCGGCAGGAACCTCCAGGACCACCTCGCCTCCGGCGTGTACGTCACCTGCCCCCAGCCGGTCACGCTCCACAAGGCCGAGTTCGTCGGCAACCTGCTGCGTTACCTCGTGCTGCGCTCCGGCATGCTCACCACGAACGTCGGCGAGGCGGTCGCCTTCCTGCGCACCTCGCCGGAGGAGCCCGCGCCGGACATCGAGCTGGTCTTCGCGCCGGTGCCGTTCGTGGAGCACGGTCTCGGCCCGAAGACCGGGCACGGCCTGACCGTGGGCGTGGTGCTGCTGCAGCCGGAGAGCCGCGGCCGGATCACGCTGAACGGCCGCGACCCGGTGATCGACCCCGCCTACCTGAGCGCGGAGGCCGACGTGCGGCGGCTGGTCGCCGGGCTGAAGGCGGCCAGGCAGGTGTTCGCGACCTCGGCGATGCGGCCGTACGCGGGCGGGCCCATGGAGCCCTACCGGGGGCAGGAGAGCGACGAGGAGCTGGCCCAGTGGGTGCGCGAGCGCGCCGAGACCCTCTACCACCCGGCCGGCACCTGCCGGATGGGCGTCGACGAGGGCTCGGTCGTGGACCCGTCGCTGCGCGTGCGCGGCGTCGAGGGCCTGCGCGTCGTGGACGCGTCGGTCATGCCGACGCTCAACCGCGGCCACACGCACGCCCCCGCCATCATGATCGGCGAGAAGGGGGCGGATCTCATCCTCGGAGGGGCCTGAGCCTCGGGCGGAGTGAGCCGCCCTTGACGTAAGTGGTCACTTGCACAATCGTGGAAGGCATGACGCTGTCCACCGACGTCGACCTGTCGCACATCCCCTTCTGGGCGCTGCCGCAGGCCGAGCGCATGGATGCCTTCCGGCGGCTGCGCGCGCTCGATCACCCGGTGTTCGTGCGCGAGCAGGCCGTGCCGTTCATCGGCGGCGGACCGGGCTACTACGCCCTCGTCCGCCACGCCGACGTGACCGAGGCCAGCAGGAACGCGGCCGTCTTCAGCAGCGAGCCGTGCTCCAACAGCATCCCGGACATGCCGCGCTGGCTCAGCGTGTACTTCGGGTCGATGATCAACATGGACGATCCGCGGCACGCCAGGCTGCGGCGGATCGTCTCCCGCGCCTTCACCCCGCGCATCCTCGCCAAGATGGAGGAGGACCTCGCGCGGGCCGCCGCCGAGATCGTGGACCGGGCGGTCGAGGAGGGGCCGGGCGACTTCGTCACCCAGATCGCGGCACGGCTCCCGGTCCGCGTCATCTGCGACATGATGGGCATCCCCGCCCAGTACCACGACATGGTGCTGCGGCGCACCAACGTCATCCTCGGCAACGCCGACCCCGAGTACACCGGCCTGTCGCCCGACTTCGGCCGCGTCAACGTGGCCCGCGGCCTGGCCAAGCTGCTGCACGCCGGCTACTCGCTCAACCGCCTGGCCGCCCGCCTCGGCGACGAGCGGCGCAAGCGGCCCACGGGCGACCTCGTCAGCCTGCTGGTCAACGGCGAGGAACGGCTGTCGTCGCAGGAGCTGGGCTCGTTCTTCATCCTGCTGGTGGTGGCCGGCAGCGAGACCACCAGGAACGCCATCGCCTACGGGCTGAAACTGCTCACCGACCATCCCGAGCAGCGCGAGCTGCTCCTGGCGAACTTCGACGCGCACATCGTGGCCGCCTGCGACGAGATCGTCCGCTACGCCACCCCGGTCATCCAGTTCCGCCGCACGCTCACCCGCGACCACGAGATGAACGGGACGGCGTACAAGAAGGGCGACAAGGTGCTGCTCTTCTACAACTCCGCGAACCGGGACGAGACCGTCTTCGACCACCCCGACAGGTTCGACATCACCCGCGACCCCAACCCGCACGTCGGCTTCGGCGGCCCCGGCCCGCACTACTGCCTGGGCGCCCACCTGGCGCGCAGGGAGATGACGGTGATGTTCCGCGAGCTGTTCACCCGGCTGCCGGGCATCCGCGCGGCGGGGGAGCCGGACTTCCTGCTGTCCAACTTCATCAACGGCGTCAAACACCTGCGCTACACCGTCTGACCGCCCTTCCGGGGCGAGTGCTAGGTTTCGCAACCATGGAGATCAGGACTGTCCACGCCAACGGGCTGGAGTTCGCGTGTCTGACCCTGGGTGAGGGTCCGCTCGCGCTGTGCCTGCACGGATTCCCCGACACCGCGCACACCTGGCGCCACCTGATGCCGGCGCTCGCCGAGCGCGGCTACCGGGCGGTCGCGCCGTTCCTGCGCGGCTACGCGCCCACCGAGATCCCGGCCGACGGGGCGTACGAGGAGGCGGCGCTGGTCGCCGACGTCCGCGCGCTGCACGAGGAGCTCGGCGGCGGCCCGGACGCCGTCGTCATCGGGCACGACTGGGGCGCCTTCCCCGTCTACCAGTGCGCCGACCGCTTCCGCCGGGCCGTCGCGCTGGCGGTGCCGCCGCCGGGCGCGCTGGCCGGGGCCTTCTTCGACTACGAGCAGCTCCGGCGCTCGTTCTACATCTTCCTCTTCCAGACCCCGCTCGCCGAGACCGCCGCGGCGGCCCCCGGCTTCCTCGACGGCCTCTGGCGCGACTGGTCCCCGGGGTACGACGCGACGCAGGACCTCGCCTTCGTCCGCCGCAGCCTGCTCGACGACCCGGCCAATCTCGCGGCCGCGATCGGCTACTACCGCGCCATGCTCGGCACCACCCCGCCCTCGGGCCGCTACCCGGCGCCGGAGCCGGTGACGCGCGGGCCCGTGCTCTACCTGCACGGCGCCCAGGACGGCTGCCTGGGCGCCGGGCTGGTCAAGGACGCCGCCGAGCAGCTGCCCGACGGCTCGCGTACCGAGGTGGTGGCGGACGCGGGCCACTTCCTGCACCTGGAGCGGCCGGACGAGGTCAACCGGCTGATCCTCGACTGGCTCGGGCCCGCCTGATCCTCCCTACGCCTTCCTGAGCGTCGTGCCCGCGCCGCAGCAGGGGTCCAGCACCGTCCCCACCCCGGCCGCCGCCGTGCCCGCCCCGGCGAGCCCGGCGAGCTCTCCCATGGCGGCGGCCGGCGGCGGGTGCAGGGTGCCCCGGACGGAGGCCGTCTTGTACGCGCGCCGGTGCAACGGCCGCGGGGCCGGCCGTACCGCGATCACCGCGCGCTCGTCCTCGATCGTGACCCGCCAGGCGGTCGCCCCGCCGGGCGGCCGCGCCCCGCCGCGCCGCGAGTGGTACGGCACCCGCGCCGGCCGCGGCCGGCAGCACGTCGTCGGCCGTCCGCAGCGCGGGCAGCCCCTCCGTGCCGGTGGTCTCGAACCAGACCTCGCGATGGCGCATCCCGCGGATCACGCCCGCGCCGGAACGCCGGATCTCCGTGGCCACCAGGGGCTCGATGCCGTGCACCGCCCTGGCCACGGCAAAAGTATGCGCGTGTCCTTCTCCCACGTCGCGACCAGGGACGGCGCTGATTCAGCCGTCCCGCATCGCCGGCGGTGGGTGCTCCGCGACCCGCCGGCGGATCGCTAGCCGAGGGCGAAGAAGAACGCGTACGTGGCGCTCATTCTAGCCACAGGATGAGGCTCGGAGTGATCACGTACGTACGGTGTACGTAAGAACCATTGACGTAAGTGCCTGCTTTTCGAATGATTGCCTCATGAGCGTCCTCGACTTCGACCTGTCGGACCGCGACTTCTGGGCCAGGCCCATGGAGGAGCGCGAGCAGGCCTTCGACCGTCTGCGTGCCCGCGAGACCCCCGCGTTCTTCGAGGAGATGGACGTCGGCATCGCCCCCAAGGGCCCCGGCTACCACGCGCTGGTCAAGCACGCCGACATCCTGGAGGCCAGCCGCAACCCGGAGGTCTTCTGCTCGGGTGACGGCGGCGCGACCAACATCCCCGACATGCCGGCCGAGTTCACCGAGTACTTCGGCTCGATGATCAACATGGACGACCCGCGCCACGCGCGGCTGCGCAGGATCGTCTCGCGGGCGTTCACGCCGAAGATGATCAAGCAGTTCGAGGCGGACGTCGACGCGGCGGCCACCGCCATCGTGGACGACCTGCTCGCCAAGGGCCCCGGCGTCGACTTCGTCACCGAGGTGGCCGCCCGGCTCCCCCTGAAGATCATCTGCGACATGATGGGCATCCCCGAGCGGGACTACACGTTCGTCTTCGACCGCTCGAACATCATCCTCGGCGGCTTCGACCCCGAGTACACCGGCGGCGACCTCGACCAGATCGCCACCCGCCTGCTCACCGCCGGCATGGAGCTCCAGCAGCTCGTCCAGGACCTCGCCGCCCACCGCACCGAGAACCCGACGGGCGACCTCACCTCGTCACTGGTCAACGCCAACATCGACGGCGAGCGGCTGACCATGCAGGAGCTGGGCTCGTTCTTCATCCTGCTCGTCGTGGCGGGCAACGAGACCACCCGCAACGCCATCTCCCACGGCCTCCACCTGCTCACCAGGAACCCCGGCGAGCGGGCCCGCTGGCTGGAGGACCTCGACGGCCGGGCCCCCGCCGCCGTCGAGGAGATCGTCCGGCTGGCCTCGCCGGTCAACTTCATGCGCCGCAAGGTCACCCGCGACTTCGAGATGAACGGCAACCTCTACCGCAAGGGCGAGAAGGCCGTCCTGTTCTACTGGGCCGCCAACCGGGACGAGGCGGTGTTCGAGGACCCGTACCGCTTCGACATCACCCGGCACCCCAACCCGCACGTCGGCTTCGGCGGGCCCGGGCCCCACTTCTGCCTCGGCGCGCACCTGGCCCGGCGCGAGATCACGGTGATGTTCCGTGAGCTGCTGCGCCGGGTGCCCCAGATCGAGGGCGGCGAGCCGGACCGGCTGCACTCCTCCTTCATCAACGGCATCAAGCACATGGAGTGCCGCTTCTAGCCCAGTCTGAGCTGGTTCATCACGACGCGGATGTCGGGCAGGAGCTGCTTGCTCTCGGCCGGGATCGACACGAAGACGATGGCGGGCACGCTGCCGCCGGTGTTGACCGCCATCGTCACGATCGTCGCCTTGTCGGTGCCCGACGTCAGCGAGTACGCGATCAGCCGCCCGCTCTGGTCGCCCACCTTGATCGCCTGCTGGGCGACCTTGCGGACCTTGTTGTCCGACGGGAAGAACCGCTTCCTGGCGTCCAGCACGACCTGCTTGATCACCGGCTCCAGGTCGTCCTTGTCGTAGTACGACGCCAGCCGCTCCGGCAGCGCCCCCGACATGACCATGGCCGCCTTGTCCTCCGTCACGGGGACGAACTGGCGGGTGGCGTAGCCGTAGGTCCCCTTGACCGTCGCGCGCTGGTCGAGCTGCCAGGTGCCGCCGAGACGCGGGACGGAGATGCCGGCCTCCTGGTCGGGCACCCGGCCGATCACCGGCGACGCCTTGCCGGAGTACTTCGGCAGCGGGCCGATCGAGTTTCCGGCCTTGGTCGCGCTCGCCTTCTGCGAGGCCGTGGGCCCGGCGGCGGCCGTGCTCGCCGCGTCCTCACCGGCCAGCGGCCCCGCCAGGAACGCCCACAACAGCGCGGCCACCAGCGCGATCGCCACCGAGCCGCCGAGGGCGTAGATCCAGATCGGCTTGCCCTCGTCGTCGTCGTCCAGCGGGTCCCGCTCGCCCATCGCCTGGTAGTTGTCGCCGAAGACGGTGTCCCAGAGCTCCTGCTGGCGCTCGGGCGGCGGGGTGCGCGAGCCGCTGATCTGGCCCGCGGTCACGAACCTGTGCTCCGGGTCCGAGGGGTCGCGGCTCAGGTTGGAGCCGGGGCGGGGGCCCTGCTGGGGCGGCTGCCCGTGCTCGCCGGGACCCGGCGGGGCGCCGATGTGGGTCTCGCCCTGGCGGCCGTAGGTGATCGTGCGCTCCTCGGGCGCCTGCGGCGGCGGGCCGTGCGGCCCGGACGGGCCCTCGTGCGGCAGGGTTCCGGCGGGCGCGGCGGCGGCCTGGCCGAACGAGGCCGGGGCCGACGCGGCGTCGTACGGGCGCTGCTCGGGCGCCTCGGCGGGCTCCGGCGCGCGGGGCGGCCAGGGCGCCGGCGTGGACAGGTTGGCCCACGCGCCGGCGGAGGGCGTCGGCGGCTGCTGCCAGGCGGGCACCGGATCGGGCACCCGGTGGGCCCCCGCGTCGAACGCCGGGTCCTGCATCCGGTTGGGACCGGAGTTCATGGCCGGGTCCTGCATCCGGTTGGGGCCGGAGCCCATCGCCTGGTCGGGATGGGAGCCGAGCAGGGGGTCGGGCCCGGGGGGCCGGCCGTTGCCGCGCTCGCCGGCCCACGCCGGGGCGCCGCCGTCCTTGCGCGGCGGCTCGGGCCAGCCGGAGTCCTGGCGGGGCGGCTCCGGCCAGGACGGGCCGGGGTCCTGGGCGCCGTAGGACCGCGCGGCGTCCGCGCGGCGGCTCTCGCCGGCCGCGCCGTTCCCCGGGCCGCTCCCGTTGGCGCCGCCGCCGTAACCCGCGCCGTTGGCGGGGCCGCGGGACGTGCGGGGCGGCTCGGGCCAGGAGCTCTCGGGGCGCGGCGGTTCCGGCCAGGCCGGGTCGTGACCGGCGGGCCGCGGCGACTCGGGCCACGACATGGGCACCTCGGACGCGGCGGGCGTGCCGGCCCAGGAGGGGGAGGAGTCGTGCTCGGAGGGCGTGCTGGCCCACGAGGGGGGTTGCTCCCTGCGGGGCGCATCCGGCCAGGACGGGGGCAGGTGTGGTCCGGAGTTATCCGTTGCCATGTCTGCCGGTCCTCCCGAAGTTCTGTCCGGATCAACCCTTATATCCGGATTTGACGTACCAGGCATGATCTCATGGGATTTTCCAGGAGATGCGGGTGGTTCCGCAGCGAAACGAGCGAAGCCATGCGGATCCGTGGGCGGGTCCTGCATGGGCAGGCCGTCCTCCGGTCGATCGCGCTCAGCTGGGTATACCACGGCGACAAGGGTAATCTTCTGGGACGAATGAGGTCACAACGGATACATCACCATCGGGTCTCGTCAACCCTGAAGCGTCCATTGTGCCGGTACCCGTCGATCGTCTGCCTGCATTCAGCCGAAGACGTGCGCTAGGCTTGACACATGCGTTCCGCGACCCTGCTTCTTAGCGGGCCGCGACGGCCCTGAGTCTCGCCGTCGCGGCTACCCCTCGTTGTGCACGGGGGGTTTTCTTATGGGTCCGAGTCAAGCCAGAAGGACAGTAGCCGTGAGTGAGTATGACCCGCAGGCACTGCAGGCCAAGTGGCTGCAGCGCTGGGAGGAGCAGGAGCCCTACCGGGCGAGCGAAGACCCCGCCGACCCCCGCGAGCGGCGCTACATGCTCGACATGTTCCCCTACCCGTCGGGCGACCTGCACATGGGCCACGCGGAGGCGTTCGGGCTCGGCGACGTCGTGGCGCGCTACTGGATGCAGCAGGGCTACAACGTCATGCACCCCATCGGCTGGGACTCCTTCGGCCTGCCCGCCGAGAACGCCGCGATCAAGCGCAACGCGCACCCGGCGGAGTGGACCTACGCCAACATCGACACGCAGGCCCACTCCTTCAAGCGCTACGCGCTGTCCTTCGACTGGTCGCGCCGCCTGCACACCAGCGACCCCGACTACTACCGCTGGAACCAGTGGCTGTTCGTCCGCTTCTTCGAGCGCGGCCTGGCCTACCGCAAGGGCGGCCTGGTCAACTGGTGCCCCAACGACCAGACGGTGCTGGCCAACGAGCAGGTCGTGGCGGGTAAGTGCGAGCGCTGCGGCGCCGACGTCATCCGCCGCGAGCTGACCCAGTGGTACTTCAAGATCACTGACTACGCGCAGCGGCTGCTGGACGACATGGAGCAGCTCCACGGCTGGCCCGAGCGGCTGCTGACCATGCAGCGCAACTGGATCGGCCGCTCCGAGGGCGCCGACGTGCTGTTCGAGATCGAGGGCCGCGAGGAGCCGGTCCAGGTCTACACCACGCGCCCCGACACCCTGTTCGGCGCCACGTTCTTCGTCGTCGCCGCCGACGCCGCGCTGGCCGAGGAGATCGTCACCGACGAGCAGCGGCCCGCGTTCGAGGCCTACCGCGCCGAGGTCGCCCGGCTGAGCGACATCGAGCGCCTGGCCACCGACAAGGAGAAGACCGGCGTCTTCCTGGGCCGCTACGCGATCAACCCGGTCAACGGCGAGCGCATCCCGGTCTGGGCGGCCGACTACGTGCTGTCCGACTACGGCCACGGCGCCATCATGGCGGTCCCCGCCCACGACCAGCGCGACCTCGACTTCGCGCGCAAGTTCGACCTGCCGGTCAGGGTCGTCGTGCACACCGGCCTGGCCGACCCGGGCGAGACCGGCGTGGCCACGCCCGGCGAGGGCACGCTGGTCAACTCCGGCCCGCTGGACGGCCTGAGCAAGGCCGAGGGCATCTCCCGGATCATCGAGCTGCTGGAGAAGGAGGGCAGGGGCACCGGCGCGGTCAACTACCGCCTGCGCGACTGGCTGCTGTCCCGCCAGCGCTACTGGGGCACGCCGATCCCGATCATCCACTGCCCCGACTGCGGCGAGGTCCCGGTCCCCGACGACCAGCTCCCCGTCACGCTGCCCGACCTGCGCGGCGAGGCGCTGGCGCCCAAGGGCGTGGCCCCGCTGGCCTCGGCCGCCGAGTGGGTCAACGTCGCCTGCCCCAAGTGCGGCGGCCAGGCCCAGCGCGACACCGACACGATGGACACCTTCGTCGACTCGTCCTGGTACTTCCTGCGTTACTGCTCGCCCGGCCACACCGACGGCCCGTTCGACGTCGAGCAGGTGCGCAAGTGGGGCCCGGTCGACCAGTACGTCGGCGGCATCGAGCACGCCGTGCTGCACCTGCTCTACTCGCGCTTCTTCACCAAGGTCCTGCACGACATGGGCATGGTGAACTTCACCGAGCCGTTCAGGCGGATGCTCAACCAGGGCCAGGTGATCAACGGCGGCAAGGCCATGTCCAAGTCGCTGGGCAACGGCGTCGACCTGGGGCAGCAGATCGACGCCTACGGCGTCGACGCGGTGCGCCTGACCATGGTCTTCGCCGGTCCGCCCGAGGACGACATCGACTGGGCCGACCTCTCGCCGCTGGCCTCGCAGAAGTTCCTGGCCCGCGCGCTGCGGGTGATGTCCGAGGTCACCAGCGAGCCCGGCACGCCGGTCGAGG
The DNA here is from genome assembly GCF_019397265.1 of Nonomuraea coxensis DSM 45129. Lineage (NCBI taxonomy): Bacteria > Bacillati > Actinomycetota > Actinomycetes > Streptosporangiales > Streptosporangiaceae > Nonomuraea > Nonomuraea coxensis. Next base: position 6,732,575 of record NZ_CP068985.1, on the reverse strand, counting down.
GCGGCGACGCCGAGCTGCGCAAGGTCGTGCACCGCACGATCGACGAGGTCACCAAGCTGATCGACTCCTACCGCTTCAACGTGGCGGTGGCGCGCATGATGGAGCTGACCTCCGCGGCGCGCAAGGCGATCGACTCGGGCCCCGGCCCCGCCGACCCGGCCGTCCGCGAGGCCGCCGAGACGCTGGCCGTCATGCTGTCCCTGGTGGCCCCCTACACCGCGGAGGAGGGCTGGGAGCGGCTGGGCCGCACCGGTCCGGTCGCCTTCGCCGGCTGGCCGGTCGCCGACCCGGCGCTGCTGGTGCAGGAGTCGGTCACCTGCGTGGTGCAGGTGGCGGGCAAGGTCCGCGACCGCCTGGAGGTGTCGCCGGACATCTCCGAGGAGGACCTGCGTGCGCTGGCCCTGGCCTCGGAGAGGGTCTCGGCCTACCTGACCGGCATGCCGCGCAAGGTCATCGTCCGCGCGCCCAAGCTGGTCAACATCGTCCCCTGAGCCTCAGAGGGATCTGAGCGCCGGCAGGAGCTCCTTCTCGGCCCAGTCGAAGAAGGGCTCCTGCTGGTCGTGGCCGACCTGCACGAGCGCGACGTGGGTGAAGCCGGCGTCGGCGAACTTCTTGACGCTCCGCACGACGGCGTCCACGTCGTCGCCGCACGGCACGCTCTCGGCCACGTCGTCGGGCCGGACCGTGGTGGCCGCCGCGGCGAAGTTGACCGGGCCAGGCAGCTCGGCCATGACCTTCCAGCCGCCCACCGCCGACCAGCGCCACAGCTCGTGGGCGCGCTGTTCGGCGGCCTCGGCGTCGGTGCCGTAGGAGAGGGCGAGCTGGCCGTAGACCGGCTTGCCCCGCCCGCCCGCGGCGTTGAACTGCTCGACGACCTTCGGCATCGGCTCGTTGATCACCAGCGCGTCGGCCAGCTCGGCGGCGAGGGCGGCCGACTGCCCGCCCGAGGCGGCGATGCCGATCGGCACCTGCCGGTCGGGCAGGTCGTAGAGCTTGGCCGAGTCGACGTCGAAGAACTCGCCCTGGTAGGTGACGTAGTCGCCGCCGAACAGCTCCCTGATGATCCGTACGGCCTCGGCGAACATCCGGTGGCGGGTGTCGACGGGCGGCCATCCCTCGCCGATGACGTGCTCGTTGAGGTTCTCGCCGGCGCCGAGCCCGAGGGTGAACCTGCCCTGGCTGAGGACGCCCATCGTCGCCGCCTTCTGGGCCACCACGGCCGGGTGGTAGCGCATGATGGGGCAGGTCACGTACGTCATGAGCGGGATGCGCTCAGTGACCTGGGCCACGGCGCCGAGCACCGACCAGCAGTAGGGCGAGTGTCCCATTTCCTCGACCCACGGGAAGTAGTGGTCGGAGATGACGGCGTAGTCGAAGCCGATCCGCTCGGCCGCCGCGGCGTAGTCGACCAGCTCGCGAGCCGGCGTCTGTTCCGACATCAAGGTGTAGCCGATCTGTACCATGTGTCACGGCTACCCGGATATGTCCGGTTTAGTGGCGAGGTGCCGGAGCCCCGCACCTGGCCAGCTCCTCCAGGACCAGCCCCAGGCCGATGCCGAGCAGCCAGACGTCCTTGGCCACGCCGATGCCCTGCTGCGTCGGCCGGAGGCTGCCCTCGCGGCGCATGCCCGGCGTCAGGAGGTAGAGCCCCACCAGCCCGCCCGCGAACCCGGTCAGCGCCGCCCCGGCCAGCAGCGACGGCACGAACGGCAGCGCGAGCGCGGCCCCGAGCGCGAGCTCGGCCCGCGACAGGAGCCGAATGAAGCACATGGGCTCCATCGAGCCGAGGAACGGGTAGGCGCCCGCCGCCATGCCGTGCAGGCCGGCCGCCCGCTCCTCGTCGGCGCCGGCCATGTCGGCCCCCGAGTGCAGCATGTAGGCGGCCACCGCCAGCCGCGGCGGAAGCTGGTGCGCGCGGGCGAAGATCCTCATGTTCCCCTCCACGATCCGGTTGCCCGGCCACCTGCCCCCGCGCGTGCCGGACACCCCGGTCTTGCCATTCCTCGTACGTAGCCGGTCCGCCAGGAGGAGAATTCTTGGGCCGGGTTTGGCGCCGCACACTAATGTGCAGCTGTGACAAATGGCGCATACCTCAGATATCCGCACCTCCACGGTGACCTGGTCACCTTCGTCGCCGACGACGACATCTGGCTCGCCCCCCTCAGCGGCGGACGCGCCTGGCGGTTCACCGCCGACCGCGTGCCCGTGAGCGAGCCGCGGTTCTCGCCCGACGGCACCCGCATCGCGTGGACCGGCGGCAGGGAAGGCGCGCCCGAGGTGTTCGCGGCCGAGGTCGACGGACCCGAAGGCGAGCGGCTGACCTTCTGGGGCAGCGCCACGACCCGGGTGCGCGGCTGGAGCGACGACGGCCGGGTGCTGGCCGTCAGCTCCACCGGGGAGGGCTCGCGCAGCCGGACCTGGGCCCACGCCGTGCCGCTCGACGGCGGGCCGGCCGAGCGGCTGCCGTACGGCTGGGTCAGCGACGTCGCGATCTCCGGCGACCGGGTCGCCACCGTCTCGTCCATCTGGCGCGAACCCTCGCAGTGGAAGCGCTACCGGGGCGGCACGGCCGCCAAGATCTGGGTGGACGCGGACGGCGACGGCCAGTTCGCCCGCCTGTTCGCCGACAGCGCCGCCCAGCACTGGGCGGTCAACTGGATCGGCGACCGGCTGGTCTTCCTCGCCGACCCCGACGGCGTCGGCAACCTCTACTCCGCCCTGCCCGACGGCTCCGACCTGCGCCGGCACACCGCGCACGAGGAGTTCTACGCCCGCCACGCCACCGGAGACGGGACGCGGATCGTCTACAGCCACGCCGGTGACCTGTGGCTGCTGGAGAGCCTGGACGCCGAGCCGCGCCCGCTCGACATCCGGCTCGGCGGGCCGCGCCCCGGACGGGCCAGGCGGCCGGCGCCGCTGCGGGTCGGCTCGTACGCGCCGGACGCCACCGGCCGGGCCAGCGCCGTCGAGATCCGCGGCACCGCCCACTGGGTCGCCCACCGCGACGGCCCCGCCGGCACGCTGCGCGCCGAGCCCGGCGTCCGCGTACGGCTGCCGCGCGTGCTCGACGCCGACGGCCACGCCATCTGGGTCTCCGACGCGAGCGGCGAGGAGGGCCTGGAGATCGGCACGCCCGGCGGCGAGGTCCGCACGCTGGCGACCGGGCAGCTCGGGCGGGTGCTGGAGCTGGAGGCGGCACCCGACGGCAAGCACGCCGCCGTGGCCACCCACGACGGGCGGCTGCTCGTCGTGGACCTGGAGTCGGGCGCGCTGCGCGAGCTGGACCGCACCTCGCAGGGCGACCTCAGCGGGCTGACGTTCTCACCCGACTCCTCGTGGCTGGCCTGGGTCCATCCGCACGAGGAGCCGCTGTCGCAGATCAGGATGGGCCGGGTGGACGGCACCTCGGTGATCGAGGTGACGCCGGTGCGCTTCGCCGACTACGACCCGATGTTCACCCGGGACGGCAAGCATCTGGCCTTCCTGTCGATGCGCACCTTCGATCCCGTCTACGACGCGCACGTCTTCGACATGTCGTTCCCGCAGGCGTGCCGGCCGTACCTGGTGCCGCTGAAGGCGGACACGCCCTCGCCGTTCGACCCCTCGCTCCAGGGCCGCGGTTTCAACGGCGAGGACGACAAGCCCGGCAAGGACGACAAATCCTCCAAGGACGACACGCCGCCGCGGACCGAGGTGGACCCCGAAGGGCTCGGCTCGCGCGTGGTGCCCGTACCGGTGCCCGCCGGCCGCTACGGCAACCTGCGCACCGCCAAGGACGCCCTGCTGTGGCTGCGCCACCCGCTCGCCGGCCAGCTCGGCGACGGCAGCGACGCGACCCACGAGACCGTGCTGGAACGCTACGACCTCAAGAAGCGCGCCAAGAGCGAGCTCGGCAGGGAGATCCGCTCCTTCGAGGTGAGCGGCGACGGCACCCGCCTGGTCGTCCACGGCAAGAACGGCCTGCAGACCCGCGCCGCGAGCGAGGGCGACGAGGTCGTCACCATCGACCTCGACCGGATCACGGTGCAGCTCGACCCCGTCGCCGAGTGGCGGCAGGGCTACCGCGAGGCCGGCCGGCTCATGCGCGACCACTACTGGCGCGAGGACATGAACGGCGTCGACTGGCAGGCCGTGCTCGACCGCTACGCGCCGCTGGTCGAGCGCCTCGGCGCCCACACCGAGCTGATCGACCTGCTCTGGGAGGTCCAGGGCGAGCTCGGCACCTCCCACGCCTACGCCACTCCTCCCGCGGGCGGCTCCGACCCGCGCCGCCGCCAGGGCCTGCTCGGCGCCGACCTCGCCAAGGACGCCGACGGCGTGTGGCGGGTCGAGCGCATCCTCGCCGGCGAGTCCTCCGACCACGAGGCCCGCTCGCCGCTGCTCGCCCCCGGCGTCGCGGTCCGTCCCGGAGACGCGATCGTCGCCGTCGGCGGGCGTCCGGTCGATCCGGTACGCGGCCCGCTCGCCCTCCTCGCCGGCACCGCCGGCCATCCGGTGGAGCTGACCGTGCGGCCGGGGTCGGGCGGCGAGACGCGCCGGGTCGTGGTGAGCCCGCTCGCCGACGAGACGGCGCTGCGTTACCACGACTGGGTGGAGAGCCGGCGGGCCCACGTCAGGGAGAGCTCCGGCGGGCGGCTCGGCTACCTGCACGTGCCGGACATGGTGGCCTCAGGATGGGCGCAGTTCCATCGCGACCTGCGTACCGAGATGTCCTACGACGGGCTCGTCGTGGACCTGCGGGACAACGGCGGCGGGCACCTGTCCGAGCTGGTGCTGGAGAAGCTCAGCCGCAAGGTCAGCGGCTGGATGCGGGCCCGCGGGTTCGAGCCGCGCCGCTACCCGGCCGACTCGCCGCGCGGGCCGGTCGTCGCCGTCACCGACGAGTTCGCCGGCTCCGACGGCGACATCGTCAGCGCCGGGATCAAGATCCGCGGCCTCGGGCCGCTCGTCGGCACCCGGACGTGGGGCGGCGTGATCGGCATCGACGGGCGCTACCACCTGGTGGACGGCACCCGGGTCACCCAGCCGCGGTACTCGTTCTGGCTGGAGGGGCACGGCTGGGGGGTGGAGAACCACGGCGTCGACCCCGACGTCGAGGTGGTCGCCACGCCGCAGGACCGGGCCGCCGGGCGGGACCCGCAGCTCGACCGGGCGATAGAGCTGGCGCTCGCCGCCCTCGACGAGCACCCGCCCGCCACCCCGCCCGACCTTCCGCCCCTGCCCTGACCGGCCTCGCCGTACCGGCCCGCCTCCCGCCGGGGCGGGCCGGTCGCCGGGATCAGGCCAGGCGGGACAGCCGGTCCAGGATCTCGGCGAGGACGGGCTCGGAGGTGGCGAAGTTCAGCCGGACGTACTCCGCGCCGCCCGGCTCCGCGCCGCCCGGCCCGAACGCGGCCCCGTCCGAGAGCATGACCTTGGCCTCGCGTTCGAGGACCTCCGCCATCCCGGCCCGCCCCGTGTGCAGCCAGGCCAGGTACGTGGCCTCCGGCATCCGGTAGCCGAACGTCGCCGGCAGCCGCGCGGCGATGGTCCGCCGGTTGCGGTCCAGCAGCGCCCGCACCTCCTCCAGCCAGGCGTCCCCGTGCCGCCAGGCGGCGACGGTGGCCTCGACGCCGAACAGGTTCGGCGAGCCGAACAGGAACGGCGGCTGCGCCTCCAGCGCCTTGCGGACGCCCTCGTGCCCCAGGTGGGCGACCGAGCAGCGGATGCCGCCCAGGTTGAACGCCTTGGTGGCGGAGGTGAGCGTCACCGTACGAGCTGGGGCGATCGTGGCGAAGGGGATGTGCCGGTGCGGCGCGAAGGTCAGGTCGGCGTGGATCTCGTCGGCGATGACCAGCAGGTCGTGGCGCTCGGCCAGCTCGGCCAGCTCCTCCAGCTCCGCGCGGGTGAGCACGCGGCCGGTCGGGTTGTGCGGGTTGACCAGCAGGAGCACCCGGCAGCCCGTCAGGTCGGGGACGGCGAAGCGCCACGAGTCGCCGTCCGGCTCGGCCTGGATCGGGCGCACCGGGCGTTCCATGACCTCCAGCGTGCCGAGGAACGGGTGGTAGGCGGGGGTGTGCAGCGCCACGCCGTCGCCCGGCCGGGTCCAGAGGTGCAGCAGCACCTGGAGCGCCTGGTTGACGTCGGAGAAGGCGTGGACGCGGGAGATGTCGGGGGACCAGCCGTGGCGGGCGGCCATCCGCTCGCCGAACGCCTCCGCCAGCGGGCCCGCGTTCGGCGAGTCCAGCCAGGTCGGATAGCCGAGGTCGCCGTCGGCGCGCCGGTGCAGGGCCTCGATGACCGCCGGGGCGGTGGGCAGGTCCATGTCGGCGATCCAGGCTGGAATGACTCCGGCCTCAGCTTTCGACCATTTGAAGCCGTCATTTCGTGCTTTGAGGTCTTCCACGCTGTATGCCTTGTTCACCTAGGCATTCTAGGATTTGCATTGTCCTGAGGGGGTGTCGCGACCTGTGGCAGGCTGGGCGGCCATGACCCCCCACCCGAAGATCGAGGCGATCGTCGAGACGTACCTGTCGCTGGCCGACGCGGAGGCTCCCGGCCTGATCGAAGGGCTCTACCTGGAGGGCTCGGCCGCCCTAGACGACTACCACCCGGCCACGAGCGACGTCGACTTCGTGGCCGTGACCTCGGCCGCGCCGCCCGCCGAGGTGCTCGCCCGCATCCACACGAGCCTCGGCGCCCACCCGTTCGAGGGCGTCTACCTCACCTGGGACGACCTCCGCGGCAACCCCTGCGACCTGGACGCCCGCCCCGGAGCCCACGCCGGGCGGTTCGAGCCGCGCCGCGGCGTCACCCCGGTCACCTGGCACACCCTCGCGCGCCACGGCGTCACCTGCCGCGGTCCCAAGCCGGACGAGTTCGACATCTGGAGCGATCCAGACGTGCTCGCCGCGTGGACCGACGACAACCTCGACCGCTACTGGCGGCGCGTGGTGAGCCGGGCCGCCAGCCCGGTGCGGCCCTGGGGGCTCGCGGCCCTCGGCGGGTACGCGACCGTGTGGATCGTCACAGGTGTCTCCCGGCTGCACTACACGCTGGCCACCGGCGAGGTGACCTCGAAGACGGGCGCGGCCCGGCACGCGCTGACGGCGTTCCCCGAGCGCTGGCAGCGCGTGGTGCGCGAGGCGCTGAGGCTGCGCGAGCAGGACGACGCCTGGCCGACGATCGGCGGCCTGCTATCGGGGCTCGGCGAGCACGTCGGCACGCTCCGGCGCTCTCTCTACGGCTCGCCCTTCGACCGCCGCAGGGACGTGCTGGACTTCGCCCGGCAGGCGATCGAGGCAGCGCACGCGCTGTACGCGGCGCGCTAGGACGCTTCGCCGGGACCGCTTGGAAAGCGCTTCCCGAGGTTCCGCCGACGCGACCTTCCCAACAGGTCTTGGGAAAGCTACTATTCCAACATGCCTTGGGAAACCCGGGGCGGGCGATGACGTGGCTCCTGCTGCTCTGCGCGGGCTCGTGTTTCCTGTCACTCGGCCTGCTCATCCCCGCCATCCCCGTCCACGTCACCGGTGTCCTCGGCCAGGGTCCCGCCTGGGTCGGCGCCTGCCTGGCGGTCACGGCGGTGTGCGCGGTGCTCGCCAGGCCCCTCGCGGGACGGCTGGCGGACCGGCGGAGCCGCAGGTTCGCCGCGGCGGCCGGCGCCGCGCTGCTGGCGCTCACCTCCGGTGCCGTGCCGTGGACGGGCACGTTGCCGTCGTTCCTCGCCTGCCGCGCCGTCGCGGGAGTCGGCGAGGCCCTGATGTACGTCGGCCTGGCTGCCGCGGCCAGTGACCACGACCGTCCAGGCCCGGCGCTCAACGGCTTCTCCGTCGCGGTCAACGCGGGACTGCTGGCCGGCGCGCCGATCGCCGCGGCGGTCGCCGCACTGGCCGGCCCGCGGGCCGTGTGGACGCTGTCCGCGGCCGTGGCCGCCGCCGCCTTCACCGCCTGCCTGTTCCTGACCGACCCCCGGGACGGCGGCGACCCGGCAGCCGCCGGCGAAGGCCGCCGCTCCGGCACGGGCATCCACCGGGCAGGACTGGTGCCGGGGCTGGCGTACTGGGCGTCGGTGTGGGGATACACCGCCTTCAGCGCCTTCCTGCCGCTCCACCTGGCCGCGCTCGGCGGAGGCAGCGGCCCGCACTTCCTGGTCTACGGCTGTGTGCTGCTCGGCGTACGGGTGGGCGGCCATCGGGTGCTCGCCCGGATGCCCGCGGGCAGGACGGCGACCGCCGCGCTGCTGCTGACCGCCGCGGGGCTGGTCCTGTTCGTCGCGTGGCCCACCGTCACGGGGGCGTTGTGGGCCACGGCCGTGCTGGCGGCCGGGCAGGCGCTCGGCCTCCCGGCGTTCCTGACGATGGCGGTGACCGGCGTGCCCGCCGGGCAGCGCGGCTCGGCGGTGGCCACCACCACGGCCTTCTTCGACCTCGGCTTCCTGAGCGCGGCCCTCGCGCTCGGCGCCGTCGCACAGTCCCACGGCCTGGCCCGAGGATTCGCCCTCGCCGCCTGCGTCGCGGGCCTGGCCCCGCTGCTCCTGACCCTTCACCCGCAGAACGTCTCAAGGAGAACGACATGACCATCCCGTCCGCTGACCTGGCCGGCTACGCCGACGTCGTCTTCGACGTCGCCGTGCCGGTCGCCGCCGGCGACCGCGTGCTGATCAACGCCGAGATCGAGCACGCCCCGCTGGCCCGCGCCCTGACCGAGGCGGCGTACGCCAGAGGCGCCCGCTACGTCGACATCTGGTACTTCGACCCCCACGCCAAACGCTCCCGCGTCCGGCACGCCGACGCCGAGACCCTGCACGAGGTGCCGTCCTGGCTGGACGCCCGCAACGAGGAACTGGCCCGCCACTGCGGCATCCTGGTCAACATCCGCGGCGCCGCCGCACCGGACCTGCTCGCCGGGCAGGACCCCGTCAGGGCCGGCCGCGACCGCATGCCGCACCTGTCGTCCAGGCAGCGGCTCCAGCTCGGCAACCTCGTCCGCTGGGTCATGGTGCCGTGCCCGACGGCGGAATGGGCCCAGGCGATCTTCGGCGAGCCCGACGAGGCCCGGCTGTGGGAGCACCTGCGCCCCATCCTGCGCCTGGACCAGCCCGACCCCCGCGCCGCCTGGCAGCAGCGCCTCGCCGACCTGCTCGAACGCGCCGAGACCCTCACCGCGATGCGCCTGGACGCCGTCCGCTTCGAGGGGCCGGGCACCGACCTGACCATCGGCCTGCTGCCCGGCGCGCACTGGACGGCGGCGCGGCTCGAATCGGTCCGCGGGCACGTGTTCCAGGCGAACTTCCCCACGGAGGAGGTGTTCACCACGCCCGACTACCGGCGTGTCGAGGGCACCGTCCGCTCGACGCGTCCGCTCTCCCTCGACGGCACCGTCGTACGGGACCTGGAGCTGACGTTCAGCGCCGGCGTGGTGAGCCGGGTCCGGGCGAGCACCGGCGCGGACGTCGTCCGCACCCACCAGGCGACGGACGCCGGCGCCGCCCGGCTGGGCGAGCTGGCGCTCGTCGACGGCACCTCACCGGTCGGCCGGTCGGGCGTCACCTACCTGGAGACGCTCCTGGACGAGAACGCCACCTGCCACCTCGCGTGGGGCGCGGGGCTGCCTCCCGGCGTGCCGGAACACCTGCGCACCGGGGACGCCGCCGCGCTCGACGCGGCCGGGGTCAACACCTCCGGCGTCCACGTGGACTTCATGGTGGGCGGTCCCGAGGTCACCGTCACCGGCATCAGCCAGGACGGCGGCGCGATCGAGCTGCTGCGCGACGACGCATGGCAGGTATGAGCGGCATCGCGACCGGCTCCTGGACCTTGGCGGGCTGTTCCCCGACCGGCGCCTGACGTCCGGCGAGCAGGAACAGCAGCCACGCCACGGCGCTGACGACGGCGCAGCAGACCAGCGCCGCGTGGTAGCCGAGGGCCTGGGAGACGCCTCCGGCGGCGATGCCGGACACCAGCGCCCCGGCTGCCGCGGTGTTGGCGAACAGCGTGGTGGCCCGGCCGGGGGCGCGCGGGAACAGGTCCTGCATGTGGCTGATGCCCAGCGCGCCCACGAAGGCGATGGCGACGCCTCGGGCGAGGTGAACGAGCACCAGCGCCACGGTCGAGGTGAACGTCGCCAGGAGCGCGAGGTACGCCGTCATGAGCGCCATGCCGAGCAGGACCGCCCGCCGCCTGCTCCACCGGCCGGGGAGCAGCAGGGCGAGCGCCGCGGGGATCTCGGCCGCCGCGCACACGCTGAACATCCACCCGACCGTGCCGGCCGAGCCGTGCAGCCCTTGCGTGACGTACAGCGGCAGCACCACTGCCCCCGAGAACATCGCGGTGTGGAACAGGGTGAAGGCGGCGACCGGCAGCGCGGCGGCGCGCACGGACACGGCCGGGCCCCCGTCCGCCCCGGCGGATTCCGGTACGGGCGCGCGGCTGCCGCCGAGTCCGAGCACGGCCACGACCATCAGGCAGTACCCGGCGGCGGTGGCCGCGAGCACCGCGGTGTAGCCGCCCCCGCCCAGCAGCGCGCCGCCCGCCAGGGGGCCGACCGCCCAGGCGAGCGACCACGCCGAGCGCAGCACAGGAGTACGGGCCCCGGAACCGGACGTCGTCTCGTCCGCGTGGCTCCTGGCCAGAGCGAACAGCTGCGGGAACGCCGCGGCGCCCGGGCCGATGAACAGCACGGCGACGAGGAGCAGCAGCGGATAGGGCGGGCCGGTCAGGAGCAGCAGGTATCCCGTCCCGGCCAGGGACGCGGCCAGCATGGCCGGCCGCCGTCCAGGCCGGCGGTCGTAGAGGCGGCCGAGCAGGATGCTGACGGCCATGCCGCTCAGCGACGTCATGGAGACGAAGACGCCGATCTCCAGTGCCGATAAGCGCAGCCGTTCCGCGCCGAACAGGACGAGGTAAGGGCCGATCATGGCCTCGGTGACACCGAGCAGCAGAACGGCCGTCAGGAGGGTGATGAGCCGGCGCCGCGGCGTGGAGGCCGAAGTTGATCTCATCGCAGCCCGCTACCCAGCCGGCCCTGATCGCACGCCCGTCGCCGCGCCGCTCCTCGGGACGCCGCGCCGCGAGGCCGCCGCCGCGCGCCCCTGGCCAAGCTGGCCCGGGGCGAGCGTGCGATCACGCGCCGGCGTCGGCCCCTCTCCTCGGCTCACGTGAGGCGCGTGCGCAGCTCGTCGTACACGTCCGGCGGCAGCGGGCCCTTGCCGGCGGCGGCGACGTTGGCCTGGACGTGCGCGACCTGGGCCGAGCCGACGAGCACCGCGTCCAGCGCCGGGTGGCCGAGCAGGAAGCGGAGCAGCAGCTCCATCGGTGAGGCGCCGTCCGCCAGATCGTCCAGCCGGGCGGCGGTGAGCCGTTCGTGCAGGACGGCGAGCGGCCGGCGGATCTGTTCCGGGAGGACGTCGGGCGGCGGCGTGAGCGGCCGGGCGATCGAGCCGCGGGCGATCGTGCCCGCACCGGCGGCCGCGGCCGCGGTGATGAGGTCGCCGTGGGACAGGTCCAGCGGAGAGTACGGCACGAGGTACACGTCGAACACGTCCATGGCGATGTGGTCCGGAAGGTGCGGCAGCTCGCCCGACATCCCCGTGAAGCGGATCGTGCCTTCGGCCTGGAGGGCGAGCATCTCGGCGATGGTGTCCTCGCTCCGCATGACGGCGACGCTGGGGCTCATGTGGACCATCAGGATGTCGAGGTGGTCGGTGCGCATGCGGCGCAGGCTCCGCTCGACGCCGGCGCGGATGTTCGTTCTGCTGTAGTCGTGCGGTGGCTGCGCTCGCGGGTCGCCGCCCGCGGACACCGGGCAGCCGCACTTGCTGGACAGGACGAATTCCGCACGTCTGTGGGAGATCCAGCGGCCGACGTGCTCCTCGGCGTCGCCGTAATCGGGTGAGGTGTCGATGAGGTTGATCCCCGAGTCGAGGACGGTGTTCAGCAGCGTGCCCGCTCGGTCGTCGGTGACCGGCGGGCCCCACGCCCGGGGCCCGCGGAGCTCCATCGCTCCGTAGCCGAGGCGGCTGACCTGGAGTCCGGTCCTGCCGAGGCCGGTGGTGGGCAGTGTCACGTCGGCACCCTCTCTTTCGTCGAAGCCCTCTCCGGAAGCCCCGGCCGGCCGCGCCGCGACGGGGGACGCGGCCGGCCGCGGGCCGGCCGTGGACGGGCTCAGTAGTCCATGTCGCCGCCACCCGGCATGGCGGGAGCGGCAGCGGCCTTCTCGGGCTTCTCGGCGATGACGGCCTCGGTGGTCAGGAAGAGAGCCGCGATGGACGCGGCGTTCTGCAGCGCGGAGCGCGTCACCTTGGCCGGGTCGATGATCCCCGACTCGAACATGTTGACGTACTCGCCGCTGGCGGCGTTGAGGCCCTCACCCGGAGTCAGGTTGCGGACCTTCTCCACCACGACGCCGCCCTCAAGACCGGCGTTGACCGCGATCTGCTTGAGCGGCTCTTCCAGAGCCTTCATGACGATCGCGGCACCCGTGGCCTCGTCGCCGGACAACTCCAGGAACGCCTTCGCGCCGGCCTGCAGCAGCGCCACGCCACCACCGGGGACGATGCCCTCCTCGACGGCCGCCTTGGCGTTGCGCACGGCGTC